>CAVJHQ010000005.1:0-46832 GCA_963649365.1 Alloprevotella sp. | reverse complement strand
AAGGTCCTCCGCGCGGCTGACCTGCGGTTTCCCGCTCGGCTGGTGCGCCGCGCGAACAAACAATTTACGCTCGTAACCAGAGTGTGTCTAGCCTATTTCGTCCATTCACATTTCCTTCATATTTAGGCGCTTCTGAGCAGTACTAACATCCGCTTGCGCACGGTTCCCTACCACTGGCCGCAATGTCACGCCTTCTCCGCTTCAGCCAGCTTATGGAGCCCCTCGACCATGGTTGCATGGGCTTCTTGCCGCGCCGCCTCGAAGAAATCGGCGGTGAGCAGGCGGTAGTCCGGGGTCCCATCTAAATGGTTCGTCGTATTCTCCTCGACGATGCCCTGGGCCACCCGTGCCGCCGCGATTGCGTCCGTCTCGGCGACGCGGTACTGAGGGAAGGCCTCACACTGCGCGAGCACGGCATCGCTCACCTGAACGCTCATGGATATGCCGAGCGTCCGCCCGAAATCGGCGAAGTCCGCCTGCTTGGCGATTCGCGCCTCCTCGCCCGGCCTCATGCCGACCCGCGCGAGCCAATCGCGCGTATGGCTGTTGTAGACGTGGTCGCAGACCAAATGGCACCAAGCGCCTTTGACCAGGTCGGTCACGCAAGCGGCACCGTAACCTCGAGGATTGACGCAGTAGAAGTCCCAGAACTCGTCGCAGCGGGGCACGGGGATATGGTTTCGCAAGGTAAGGTGCGTGAGCTTGTAGTCGATGCGCGTCGTCGCATCGGGGACCATGTAGCCGACATATATGTCGGGCACAAGGTTCCCCAGAAGGAACGCGTCGACGTCCCGAACGCCGAGGCCCGTCGCGCCCTCCTCGGCGAGCAGGCGCTCCACGTGAGCGATATGGATGTTCCAGCTGGGCATGCGCGCTCCTCTCTCTATATCAGGCGCTATTGTCGCGCAAAGAAGCGGCCAGGCACCCGCTTGGATGCCTGGCCGAAATACGGGTCGATTGCTCGATCGCTCTTATAGAGAAAAGCGAATCACAGAGACTAGCTGCGAACCTCGCCACCGACGGCGCGGAGGACCTTGTTCACGAGCTTCTCGTGCGCCTTCTCGACCTCCTCGGAGGTGAGGGTGCGGTCGGCCGCGCGGTACGTGAGCGAGAAGGCCATGGACTTCTTGCCCTTGCCGACGCGCACGGGGTCGCGGTAGACGTCGAAGAGGCGGACGTCGGCGAGCAGCTTGCCGCCGGCGCTGGAGATGCGCTGGACGAGGGTCTCGTAGGTGACGGACTCGTCGACGACGAGCGCGAGGTCATGCGTCACGCCGGGAAGCGTCGGGATGTCCTCGTAGGGCAGCTCGTTCTTGGCGAGGCGAAGCAGGTGCTCGACGGAGAGCTCGAAGGCGACGACCGGCACGTCGACGCCGACCTTCTGCAGGTTGGCGGGGTGGATGTTGCCGACCCAGCCCACGGACTGGCTCTGGACGAGGATCTCGGCGGCCTGGCCGGGCTGGAGCCACGGATAGCGCTCGGGGTCGGCCACCTTGAAACGGACCTTGGTCATGCGCAGGGAGTCGAGAAGCTGCTCGACCACGCCCTTGGCGTCGAAGAAGTCGTAATCGGCCCACTTCTGGTTCCACGCGTCGTCGGCGCGCTTGCCGGCCAGGACGCCCGCGACGAAGGTGGGCTCCTCGGGCTGCGACTTCGACTCGTGTCCGTAGAAGACGCGGCCGATCTCGTAGAGCGCGACGTTGGTCACGCCGTGGTCGAGGTTGTAGGCCACGGAGCGCACAAGACCGGGGAGCATGGAGCGGCGCATCTCGGACTGATCGGCCACGAGCGGGTTGATGATCTTGACCGGGATGCCGCGGCCGTCCTCGGTGATGCCGAGCTTGGCGAGGTCGTTGGGGTCGGCGAAGCAGTAGGTGCTCGTCTCGGAGAGGCCGCAGGAGCGCAGCGTCTGGCCGATGAGGCGCACGCGGCGCTGCTCGACGGTGAGGCCGCCAGCGTGGTTCTTCGCAGCAGGGAGCGTCGGGGTGATGTCGCCCTCGCCCCACAGGCGGCAGATCTCCTCGATGAGGTCGCACTCGCGGGTAAGGTCGGGACGGTTGGTGGGGGCGGTCACCGCGAGGTGGCCTTCCTCGCCGGCCTCGACCGCGCAGCCCAGGCGCGTGAGGCGGGAGACCATGAAGTCCTCGGGGATGTCGGCGCCGCAGAGCAGGCGGGCGCGGGCCGGGCGGAAGTCAACGACGGGCGCGGGCACGACGACCGGGTAGGCGTCGACCGTGCCCGGGCAGACCTCGGCGCCGCAGCACTCCTCGAACAGCGCCGCCGCGATCTCGGCGACGTTGGCGCAGTTGGCGCCGTCGACCTGGCGCTCGTAGCGGATGGAGGCCTCGCTCATGAGGTCGAGGTTGCGGCTCGTGCGAGAGATGTGGCCGGAGGAGAAGGTCGCGGACTCGAGGAGGACGTCCACGGTGTTCTCGTCGATCTCGGAGTTCATGCCGCCCATGACGCCGGCGAGCGCGACAGGGGTCTTTCCGTCGTCGGTGATGACGGCCATGTCCGGGGTGAGGGTGCGCTCGACGCCGTCGAGGGTCTCGAGCTTCTCGCCCTCGGCCGCGGCGCGCACGACGATGTGGCGCAGGCCGTCGCGCTCGGAGAGCTTACCGAGGTCAAAGGCGTGCAGGGGCTGGCCCGTGAGGAACATCACGTAGTTGGTGACGTCGACGACGTTGTTGATGGGGCGGCTGCCGGCGGCGACGACGCGGCGGGCGAGCCACTCGGGGGACGGCCCGATCTTCACGTTGCGCACGACGCGGGCGCAGTAGCGCTGGCAGAGCTCGGGGTCGTCGATGGTCACGTCGACGAGGTCGTGGGCGTCGGGGCCCTGCTCCTTCTGGACCTTCGGGAGCTCGATGTGAGTGTCCTCGTCGAGCATGGCGGACACCTCGACGGCCATGCCGGTCATCGAGAGGCAGTCCGGGCGGTTCGGGGTGATCTCACAGTCGATCACGGTGTCGGACATGCCCATGTAGTCGGTGAAGTCCATGCCGATCGGAGCGTCCTCGGGCAGGATCATGATGCCGGAGTGGTCGCCGCCGAGGCCGAGCTCGCGCTCAGAGCAGTTCATGCCGCAGGACTGCACGCCGCGGAGCTTGGACTTCTTGATCTTGACGTCGCCGGGCAGGACCGCGCCGATCATGGCCGTGACGATGTGGTCGCCGGCGTTGAAGTTCTGGGCGCCGCAGACGATCTGCAGGGGCTCGGGCTTGCCGTCGGGCCCGAGGTTCTTCTCGCCCACGTCGACCTTGCAGACGTACATGTGGTCGGAGTCGGGGTGCGGGGTCTTCTCGAGGACCTTGGCCGTGACGACGTGGTCGAGGTCGGCGCCCACGCGCTCGACCGCCTCGACCTCGGTGCCCGTGCGGATGAACTCGTCGACGAGCTCGGAGGGGTTCTCCGGCACGTCGACCATGGTCTTGAGCCATTCATATGAGATGCGCATTCAAGCGCTCCTTTCTTGATGCTGAGGTCTGAAGTCGCAGGTTCAACTAAAACTGCTTGAGGAACCTCATGTCGCCGGTCATGAGCATGCGCAGGTCCGGCAGGTCGTAGCGCAGCGCCGCCACGCGCTCGACGCCGATGCCGAACGCGAAGCCGGTGTACTTCTCGGGGTCGATGCCGCAGTTGACGAAGACGTTGGGGTCGACCATGCCGCAGCCCAGGATCTCGAGCCAGCCGGTGTTCTTGCAGAAGCGGCAGCCCTTGCCATGGCAGACGCCGCACGAGACGTCGACCTCGCAGGAAGGCTCGGTGAACGGGAAGAAGTGCGGGCGGTAGCGCGTGGCGCGGTCCTTGCCGAAGATCTCGCGGGTGAAGTAGTCGAGCGTGCCCTTGAGGTCGCCGAAGGTGATGCCCTCGTCCACGACAAGGCCCTCTACCTGCGTGAACTGCGGCAGGTGGTTGGCGTCGGCCGTGTCGGGGCGGAAGACCGTGCCCGGGCAGATCATGTAGATCGGGGGCTCCTTGGCCTCCATGACGTGGGCCTGGACGCCGGAGGTCTGGGTACGCAGAAGGATGTCGGACTCGCCCTGGACGTGGACCTCCTTGCCCTCAGGCTGGTTGTCCACAACATAGAAGGTGTCCTTGGCCGAGCGGCTGGGGTGGTCCTCAGGCGCGTTCAGCGCGGTGAAGTTGTAATAAGTGGTCTCGATGTAGGGACCGTCCTCGACGGTGTAGCCGAGGCCGGCGAAGATGTCCTCGATCTCCTCCCGGATCTGGGAGATGAGGTGCTGGGTGCCCAGCGAGAGCTGACGGCCGGGAAGGGTGACGTCGACGGCGTCGGCCTCCATGCGCTTGGCCATGAGGGCACGGCCGAGCTCCTCCTTGCGGGTCTTGATGGCCATGTCGACGTTTGCGCGGACGGTATTGGCGAGCTGGCCCATGGCCGGGCGCTCCTCGGGCGGAACCTTGCCCATGGTGTGCATGATGGCGGTCAGGCTGCCCTTGCGGCCGAGCACGCCCACGCGAAGGGCCTCGAGGGCGTCCATGCTCTCCGCGTTGGCCAGCCCCTCCTTGACTTGCGCCTCAATAGCCTTGAGGTCATCGGACATCGACATTGCGCGTTCCCCTTTCCAAAACAAAAGCCGCCCTCGGACATGAGCCCAAGGACGGCAAGAATTACCGCGGTACCACCTTGATTGACGCAGGTGTTTTCTCCCACGAGCGCCCACTCGCTTGCCCCGTGCCGTGGGGCGGACGGCTCCCCTACTGAGCTTTGGGCGCACATGCCCGCTGCCGTTAAGGTCGCGGCTGGTGGAGTGAACTTCGGGCGTCAGCCTTGGAGGGGCCTCTCAGCCGGTGGGCCCCATCTCTTATCCGCTGGCGACGCGACGGCCCGAACCTCTCCGTCATTGCCTGAGGAGTAATAATAGCACAGCGGGCACGCAAATGCTCCTGTCCGCCGAGGCCTGGCCCGAAGCGGCGATCAAGAAAACGAGATTCTGCGTGCTTTCTTGCAGATTTGATACAGCATCAGGCCGCACTCAACTGGGCATTTACCGGCCGACAAAAAGGAGAACGCCGGCCGAACACATCGAGTCCGGCTCGAATTCCGCTCCAGGCCACGCAGAATCTCGAATTAATGATCACCGGAGGGTATAACTCGGCGATTTTGGCCTACGGGACACGACTTAACGTGCATCGGCCGCCCGCTACGCCGAGATTCCCCGCAGCACGCGGTCCTTGCCGCGACGTTTCGGGTCGAAACGGCGCAGCGCGCACGTGAGCAGCCACGAGAACAGAAGGATGAGGAAGAAGTACACCACGGCCACGCTGAGCAGGGGGAAGAACGCCTGGAAGGTACGGCTACGGATGATGTCGGACACCTTGGTAAGGTCGGTGATCGCGACGTAGCCCACGATCGAGGTCGCCTTGATGAGGCTCGTGAGCTGGCCCGTGTAAAGGCCGCCTATGCGCTGGATCGCCTGCGGGAGGATCACGCGGCGATAAATCTGCGACGAGGGGAAGCCGAGGGCCTGCGCCGCCTCGATCTCGCCGGGGGCAACGGAATCGAGGCCTGTGGAGAACACCCCGGACAAAGGTGCCGAGACCTCCAGGCCGAAGCAGATGACGGCCACGGCGACGGCGGGGACGTTCACGCTGGCGAACACGATGTAGTACAGGATCATGAGCCACACGAGCACGGGGATGCCCGTGGCGATGCGGCAGTAGCCGTTGGCGAACACGACGAGGGCACGGCGGCCTGAGCGCTTCATCAGGCAGAGGACACCGCCGCCGAGCGTGCCGAGGACAAAGGAGCCGACCGCGATGCCCGCGGTAACGAGCAGCCCCTGCAAGATCATGACCCAACGGTCCTCGGCGATGAAGGTGTTCTGCAGGTTCGAGACAAGGCCGTCGAGAAACGAGGCCGGCCCCGCGGTCGCGTCGGTCGTCATGGCGACCCAGTTGATCACATAGACCGTGTCGGTAAAATCGATCGACTTGGCGCGCTCCGGCGTGTTGACCATGTACAGGCCCACATCGACCTTGCCGGCCGAGAGCGCCGAGAGCTTGGCCGTGAAGTTCATGTCCTGGAACTCGATGCGCATGCCCAGCTCGTAGGCCACGCGCATCATGATCTCGACGTCCATGCCCGCGGCGTGCCCCTCGTACATGAAGGTGCTCGGCTCGTCGGTCGGAGAGTACGCCACCGTAAGAACGTCCCCGTCCTCGCGCACGGGGATGTCGCTCATGTCGTAATCGCCCTCTTCGCACCACTTCTTTTGGACGGCGTCGACGGTGCCGTCCGCCCGAAGCCGGGCGATGGCGTCGTTGATCTTTTGCTTAAGCTCATCGTTGCCCTTGGCCATGCCCATGCTGACGTCGCAGGTGTAGAGCGCGGGCAGGACATAGGTCAGGTCGGGGTTCTCGCGCATGTAGAGCTGCGCGATCGGCTCGGTCGCCGTCGCGTAGTCGAGCTTCCCCGCGGAGAGGGCCGCGATGGTGTCGGAGATGCTCTGGAACGACTGGGCGTCGGAGTCGGGGTAGCGGCTGTTCACCTCGGACTCGGACGTGACGCCGACCTGCACGCCGATGGACGCGTGCTCGAGCCTGCTGTCGCGCTCCTCCTCGGTCCAGGTGACGACGCGGTCGCGCAGGCCCTCGGCCCGCGCCGGGACGGCGGGGGCCAGCGCGAAGCAGGTGGCAAGAAGCGCGGCCGCGAAGACAAGCGCGACCCTGCTGAGCATACGGTTAGCCATTGAGAACCTCCGAGCGCACGGCGCTCATGCGTATGGAAAGACGGCCCGGGGCGCGGTCGACCTCGCTCGCGTATCCGTCGATGACCTTGCGGGAAAGCTCCTCCATGTCCTCGTACGGGAAGAGGGCGCTGCCCGCCTCGTCCTCGAAGACCAGCTCGAACTCATCGTCCTTCTCGGAGTAGCGCAGGGTAAAGCGGGCGGCCCGGACATCCGGGCAAGCAAGGACGCTCTGGTAGAGGGCCTCCTCGATAACGAGCAGGACGCGCATGATGCGCGCGTCGCCGACGAGCTGCCGGCGCAGAAACGACGCCGCGCGGCCCTGCAGCTCGAAGAAGTCCAGGCCGTCGCGGCGGATCTCGTACGTAAAGCTCTTGACCCGGAAAATGAAGTCGCGGGTGCGCGGGCGCCGCGGGCGCTCGAAGACCTGCTCGGGGCTGCCGTCCTCGTAGATGCCCTTCTCGTCCATGTAGAAGACGCGGTTGGACACGTTCTTGGCGAAGTTCATCTCGTGCGTGACGATGAGCATCGTCGTGCCCTTCTCGGCGAGCGTCATCATGACGCCCAAGACCTCGCCGACCATGGTCGGGTCGAGCGCGCTCGTCGGCTCGTCGAAGATGATGGCCTCGGGACCCATGGCCAATGTGCGGGCGATGGCGGCGCGCTGCTTCTGGCCGCCGGAGAGCTCGTCGGGGTACGCGAGGGGCCTGTGGCCGAGGCCGACGGTCTCGAGCAGGTCCATCGAGAGGTCGTAGGCCTCCTGACGCCCCATGCCGAGCAGGTTCACCGGCCCCAACATGGCGTTCTCCACGATGGTCATGTTCGAGAAGAGGTTAAAGGACTGGAAGACCATGCCCATCTTGCGGCGCAGGGCCTGGAGGCTCTTCGGGTCGCCGTTGACCTTCTTCCCGTCGAACCACACCTCGCCCGAGGTGGGCGGGTCAAGGAAATTGAGGCAGCGCATGAAGGTCGACTTGCCGCAGCCGGACGGGCCGATGACGGAGATGACGTCGCCGCGGTTGATGTCGACGTCGATGTCCCTAAGGACCTCGAGGTCGCCGTAGCTCTTGCACAGGCCGCGGACGCTGATCAAAGGGCTGCTCGCCAAGATGGGCGACGGTTCGTCTTTGTCCATAGGTGCCTCTCTCCCGCCGATGTGCCCACCCATGATAGACGAGGAGACGCCGCTCCCCCACCGTGGGGCGGCCATGAGCCGAGCGCAGGCGATCGCCTTTGAGGCCCGAGGTCCGCAGTAAAATGAGCAATTGGCTCTGCAGGGCAAACGAACACGGAGTGGCCATGGCAACGAACCCGCTTGGCATCAAGGTCGTCTTCTTCGACATCGACGGAACGCTCTTCTCGCATAGCCAGGGCTGCATCCCCCAAAGCGCCCGGGAGGCCCTCGCCGAGCTGCGCGCCGGCGGCATCAAGACCGTCATCGCCACCGGGCGCCACAAGGTCGACCTGAAGACCCTGCCCACCGCAGACCTCAGCTTCGACGGCTATATCGCCCTCAACGGCCAGATGGTCCTCGACGAGTCGATGCGCCTCGTCGCCGGCACGCCCATCAACGCTGCCGAGGCCGAGATCCTGACCATGGCGTTCAAGGCCAAGAAGATCCCCTTCCTGATCCAGACCGAGAACCAGAAGTACATGAACTTCATCGACGGCCTTACGCGGGAGGCCATGGACAAAGGCGAGTTCACGCTCCCCAAGCCCTCCGCCTACGACGCCGAGGGCGACGCCATCTTCCAGCTCTGCGCCTTCGTCGGCGACGACGACCGCGAGCTGCTGGACAGCATCCTCGACGAGTGCCACATCACGTCATGGAGCCCCATCGGCATCGACATCGTCCCCAAGGGCGGCGGCAAGTCCGTGGGCATCGGCAAGTTCCTCGACGCCGAGGGGATCGGCCGGGCGCAGGCCATGGCCTTCGGGGACGGCGAGAACGACATCGACATGCTCGAGTTCGTGGGGATCGGCGTGGCCATGGGCAACGGCGGCGACCACGTGAAGCAGGTCGCGGACTACGTGACCTCCGACATCGACGAGGACGGCGTCGCGAACGGCCTGCGCCACTTCGGGCTGATCGACTAAGCGCCCGCGCCGAGAAGCGCGCCGAGCGCCAAAGGCCGCTCGAGGAATCCGGAAGCTCCCGGGCAGGTTATCGTTAGTCTCCTCACGCCCATCCGGCAGCAGGCCATACTGGCGTCAAGGCGCTCCATGCGGCGCGGCCTCAGCCCCGCGCCTTAGCGCACATGAGCGACTTTGTACTTGAACTGGTCGGCGCGCGCGACGCTGTGCGTGTACTCGATCACGATGTTCTGGTCGTTGAACGTCAGGCGCGAGAGCTGAAGGACCGGCGCCCCCTCGGGTATGCCGAGCGCCTCGGCGTCGTTCTGGCGGGCGACGCTGGCAAAGAACTCCTCCTCGGCCACGCGGATGACCTCGTGATAGTCGTTCTCGATGATGGCATAAAGAGACTTGCCGGCCAGCGTCTCCTCGGTAAGGCCGATAAAGCGGTTCGCGGGCACGTAGGTGCGCTCAAGCATCATGGGGACGCCGTCCGCAAAGCGCAGACGCTTCATGTAAAGGACCTTGTCGCCCAGGTGAAGGCCCATGCGGTCCGCGAGCGTCTTCGTCGCGTCGCGCGTCTGGAAGTCGAGCTCGACCGTCTTCGGCTCACGGCCGGCGTCGCGCATCTGCTCGGTGAAGCTGTAGTTGGTGGTGAGGTCCATGGCCCCGCCCGTCAGGTCCGAGACGAACGTGCCCTTTCCGTGCTTGCGGCTGATGAGGCCCAAGGTCTCGAGCTCCTTCAGGGCCAGTCGCACCGTCGTGCGCGAAAGCCCGTAGCGCTCGGAGAGCTCGCGCTCCGAGGGAAGAAGGTCGCCGGGCTCCATCTCGTTCTCGATCTTCTCGCGCAGGATGTCGACGAGCTGGTCGTAGAGCGGCTGCTTCCTTGCTTGGGCCCCCATCGGCGACTCCCCACTTGTATGCTGGTTATAACAACTTGGTATCCCAACGACTATAACCAATCGGAGCGAGGCGACGGCACGGCTCCCGCGAGCGGCGGGCGCGGCTCCCCAGGCGCAGGGCGCGCGGGATGTCCGCCCGGCAGGGAGCGGCCCCGATCGCGCCGGTCGCGCAGACCGCGCCGGACAGCGCGCCCCTACGACGAGAAAGGAAACTCCCCGGCGGCGATCGCCTCGATGGCGGCCGGGACGGCGTCGTCCTCGACCGCGCCGATGTGCCAGCGGGCCGCCTCGCGGGCCTCGGGAAGGGCCCCGGCCACCGCAACGGAGTGCTCGACGGCGGCGAACATCTGCAGGTCGTTGCCGGCGTCGCCGAAGACGACCGCCTCGTCGCGGGCGATGCCGAGCCGCTCGAGCAGCCACTCGACCGCGGCGCCCTTGTTCCATCCGGCGGGCATGGCGTTGGAGAACGCCCGCTGAGGGACGTCGAAGTCGATGCCGTCCACCTCGCGGTTGAGAAGCGCCACGACCTCGCGGGTGCGCTCGATGTCGCCGCACATAAAGACGTTGGCCTTGGTGATGCCCTCCCCGGGCACATCGTCGCGGTCGACGCAGGTCTCGGCATAGCTGGGGAAGCACTCGCGCAGGTCTTCTCGATCGCCCTGCACGAGATAAGGCGTGGCGCCCTCGAAGAAGATGAGGCCGGAGCGCGAGACCCCCGCGAGCACCTCGAGCGCGCGGCGGATGCCGTCGGCGGGCAGCTCCTTCTGCAGGACCTTCTCGCCACCCAGGTAGACCTGCGATCCGTTCGTCGCGAGCGCCGTGGCGCAGCAGGAGGCGTCGCCGCCGAAGAACGAGGGGATCCAGGAGTAGAACCTGCCGCTCGCGGGGCCGGTCAGGATGCCGGCTTCCATGGCAGCGTGGAACGCGGACACGCATCGGCGGGTCACGGTCTTCTTGCCGTAGGGCAGGATCGTGCCGTCGATGTCGGTGAGGATGAGCTTGATAGCCATAAAGGGGTCCTTCCTGGAACGGCGCGGGGCAGCCTGGCGAGACGGGGTCGCGACGAGAAAAGCGCCGGCCGCCTGTGAGGGGCGGCCGGCGCCGACATGCCGGTTATGCGGGGTTAGTCCTCGGAGATGCCCTTGTCCACGATGGCGGCGAGCTTCTCGGGGTCGGCCTCGTTCAGGATCTCCTCGCGCTTGTGGGAATCCATGAGCAGGACGGCGATCTTGGAGAGCAGGCGCAGGTGCGTCGTGCCGGCCTGGTCGGCGGGAATGAGCAGCGCGATGGCGCACTTGACGGGCACGTCGTCCATGGACGGCCACTCGATCTCGTCGGCGAACTTGGCCACGAGGACGGTGGCCTCCTTAACGGCGCCGGTCTTCGCGTGCGGGATGGCGAAGCCTCCGGTCATGCCCGTGGTGCCCTCCGCCTCGCGCGCCTTGAAGGCCTCGAAGACGGCGCTGACGTTGGCCGCGTAGCCGAGCTCGACGGTCTTCTCGGAGAAGAAGCCCAGGGCCTCGTCGATGCTGGTCGCGTGACAGTCGGTGAAAACGTGGGACGCGGAGATGTACTCGCTCATATAAGGACGCTCCAATCCTCGGGAAAACCTGCACGGAACCGTCCGACACAGTTCCTTTCAGCCCTACAAGGATACCACCATCGGCACGGAGGCTCGCAGAACGGGCCCCGCGCTTGAGCCGGAGGGGAGAAGGGCCCTCCGCGAGCTACTTCCCCAGCTGCTCGCGACGCAGACGCAGGGCCTCGTAGGCGCAGCCGTACATGGCCGCCTGGTTGCCGAGCCCCGCGGCCTCGATGCGGGCGTCCTGGCACGACGAAAGGGCATGGGCGGCGAAGCGGCGCCGGAGCTCGGGCGCGAAGGTGGCGAAGGCGCCCGCGACGCCGCCGCCGATCAGATACATGGCCGGGTCGACGATGCAGCTGATCTGCGACATGGCCTGG
This sequence comes from Alloprevotella sp., assembly GCA_963649365.1. Classification (GTDB taxonomy): domain Bacteria; phylum Actinomycetota; class Coriobacteriia; order Coriobacteriales; family Atopobiaceae; genus Paratractidigestivibacter. The sequence continues at coordinate 35,185 of CAVJHQ010000005.1, read as the reverse complement.
GCGAGGTACTCGCACATCTGGTCCACGGCGAACTTGGCGCACTCGTCGCCTGCGGCCAGGGCGCGGAAGACGGTCAGGGTGTCCGTCGCGTGCTCGACGGGCGCAGGCTTGACGCCGCGCTGCTCGCACTCCTCGAGGTACAGGCGCACGACGCCCTTGGCGCTCGCGTACTGCTCGAGGCAGCCCTTTCGGCCGCAGCCGCAGGCGCGCGTCTCGGCAGGGTTGACGGTCACGTGGCCGACCTCGCCGCCGGCGCCGAACGCCCCCGCCACGAGCTTGCCGCCCACGACCACGCCGGCGCCCACGCCCGTGCCGAGCGCGATGAGCACGTAGCTCGAGACGCCCTGCGCGACGCCGGCCCACATCTCGCCGAGGGCGGCGGCGTTCGCGTCGTTGACGAAGGCGACCGTGGCGTTGGGGAACGCCGCGTTGATGGCGCCCACGAGGCCCTCGGCGTCCAGCTTGATGTTGGGCAGGAACTTGACGGTGCCGTCGTCGGCGACGGGGCCGGGGATGTCCAGGCCGAGCGCGATGACGTCGGCGGGCACCAGGTCATGGCCCGCGAGAATCTTTTCCAGCCCGCCGGTGACGACCGCATAGGCCTCGTCGGAGATAAGGTCGGGCGTCGGGATCTTGCGCTCCTCGAGGAGCTCGCCTTCGGGCGTGAACAGCCCCGCCTTAATGCTGGTTCCGCCGATGTCGATGCCCAGAACAGCTTCCATTGGATCGTCCCTTCTCGCCGGCGCGGTCATGCCCGCCGCGCCCGATGGCCGTCTTGTCTTTGAACAACTATAAGGAGAAGCGCGGCCCCCATGGTGCCGGGAGGCGCAAATCGTCCTCTCAGCGACACGTTCGGCACGGCGGGCGCGGCGCGCCGGCGGGCGGGTACACTGGTAGGCGGACATGAACCCACGCGCCGCGGCCCCGCGCCGGCGGCGCTTCTTTTCCCTCGGATACCTTTGGAGGAACCCATGGCAGATAATCCGGCGACCGCCGACCTGAACGCCGCCGTCGCGAACCCGCGCGCGGACATCGCCGCCTTCGACGAGCTCGAGAAGAAGCTCTTCGCCCTGCGCTACGCCATCGACGAGATCGGATCGCTCGGGCCGGTGATCGACCCCGCGAAGGCGACCGAGGAGCGCGGCGAGGCGTGCTCGGTGCTCGAGGAACAGCGCATCCGAGCCATCTGCGCACCCGAGGTCGGCCCCCTGCTCGAGCGCCTGGCCGCGCAGCCCGAGCTTGTGGGAAAGACGCGCATGCGCCAGATCCGCGTGCTCGGCCGCGACCGCGCCTCGCTCGTCGACGTCCCGGCCGAGGAGCAGGCCGCGTTCAGCCGCCTCACCGTCGAGGCCAACGACGTCTGGCGCCGCGCGAAGGCGGCCGACGACTGGGCGAGCTTCGAGCCCTACATCGACCGCATCGTCGCCGCCCTGCGTCACATGGCCGAGGCCAAGAAGCCCGGCGCCGACCCTTACGACGTGTGGCTCGACGAATACGAGCACGGCATGGGCCGCTCCTTCTACGACCCCTTCTTTGAGCAGGTCAAGGACTGTGTCGTGCCGCTTCTGGCCGACTGCATGGCCAGCCGCCACAAGCCGAGCCACGCCGTGGTCGACGGGACCTTCGACGAGGCGCGCCAGTGGGCGCTCGCCGACGACCTCATGGGGCTCGAGGGCGTGGACAAGGATGCCCTGTGGGTCGGCAAAACCGAGCATCCCTTCACCGGCGGCCCCTCCGTCGGCTTTGTGCTCATAGCCAGCCACGTGTACCCCGACAACGTGCTGTCCAACGTCTTCAGCATGCTGCACGAGGGCGGCCACACCCTCTATGAGCAGAACGTCGACCCCGCGTACCGCTTCACCTCGCTCAAGGGCGGCACCTCGATGGGCATGCACGAGGCCCAGTCGCGCTTCTTCGAGAACATCGTGGGACGCAGCGAGGCCTTCGCCGGGCCCCTGCTCGAGTGCCTGCGCGGGCGCTTCCCGGGGCAGTTCGGCCGCGTGACGCCCCATCAGCTCTACCTGGCCGAGAACTGCGCGGAGCCGTGCCTGATCCGCTGCGACGCCGACGAGCTCACCTACCCGCTGCACATCCTCGTGCGCTACGAGATCGAGCAGCTGCTCTTCTCGGGCGAGGCCAAGGCCAGCGACGTGCCGCGCCTGTGGGCCGAGAAGTACAAGGGCTACCTGGGCATCGACGTGCCCGACGACGCGAGCGGAGCGCTTCAGGACACCCACTGGTCCGACGGCAGCTTCGGCTACTTCCCCACCTACGCGCTCGGAAGCGCCATCGGAGCCCAGCTCAAGGACGCAATGGTCGCGGGCGGTATGGACTTCGACGGCGTCTGCGCGTCGGGCGACCTCGCGCCGGTGCGCGAGTGGCTGCGGGAACGCATCTGGCGCTGGGGCCGCGCGAAGGACACCGACGAGCTGCTCCGCGAGGCCACCGGCTCCCCGTTCGACGCAAGCCATTACACCGACTACCTCACGAAGAAGTTCAGCGCCATCTACCAGCTGTAGGCCGCCGGCCCGCTGGCGCCGGGCTGCTGGCCGTCCGGCTGCTGGCCGCCGGGCTGCTGGCCGCCGGGCTGCTGGCCTGCTGGCCGTCCGGCTGCCGGCCGCCGGGCTGCTGGCCGCCAGGCCCCAAAATCACGCCGCCCAGCAACCGGCCGCCAATTTGAGCCCCGAAGCATCGTCGCGCAGTAACCGCGGGGTCGATATCGCCCCGGAATCACGTCGCCCAGTAATCCAACGTTACTGGGCGGCGTGATTCCGGGGCGCACGGCCCCCCGTTCGTTGCTGGGCGGCGTGATTCCGGGGCGCACGGCCACCGTTCGTTGCTGGGCGGCGTGATTCCGGGGCGCACGGCCATCGCCTGTTGCTGGGCGGCGCGACTGCAAGGCTCCGCCACACGCCGCGCCCACAGGACAAAACCGCGCTGCTCGCGCTGCCAAGAAGCGCTCGTCAGCGTGCGTTCGGCAGGTCCTTCGGGCTCACGAAGCGCTCGCAGACGTTCGACTTGCGCAGGTATTCCTTGCCGAAGGGGTCGATCGTGGGCACGAGGCGCGCAGGGTCATCGGCGAAGTGGTTGGCCGGCGCCTCGCGGACATGCGGGTCGGTGAGGGTATACCCCCTGCTGCATGTGCCCTGGTATGCTCCGGTCTTCTCGCTCTTCTCGAACTCGCTGAACACGCAATCCGCGCAATGGAACCCCATGATCGAATCTCCCCTCGCTGCCGCGCCGCGGCGCCTACGCCAGGTAGTATCCCCCAAAGCCGGCGGGTGCCCGCCCCGGATTCGGCCCGCGGTGGGCGGCGGACCTTTACCGTTGGTCGTAAAACCGCGCCGTTGAGCAGGCGATTCGGCGAGACGCGCACAACCGCGGGGAAAATAGGCCCAGCAGTCGCGAAGGTTGGAGAGCCATGGGAAACCGCAATGCGGCGCCGCGCGCCGAGGCGCGCGTCGAAAACGTGACGTTCCCGTCCGCCGACGGGGCGTCGACCATTCATGCCCGCTTCTGGATGCCGGCCGGGCCCGAGGGCTCGTCGCCGCACGCCGTCGTGCAGATCGTGCACGGCATGAGCGAGCACGTGCGGCGCTACGACGACTTTGCCCGCTTCCTCGCCGGGCGGGGATTCGCCGTCTGCGGCGACGACCACATCGGGCACGGGGCGTCCGCCCCGCCGCACAAGCGCGGCTGCATGCCGGCAAAAGGCGGCAACGAGGTCCTTATTGCCGACGAGCACACGCTGCGCGGCATCGCGCAGAAGCGGTTCCCGCAGGCCCCCTACGTGTTCTTCGGCCACTCCATGGGCAGCTTCATAACCCGCTGCTACATCGCGCGGCACGGGGAGGGTCTTGCCGCGGCCGTGATCTGCGGCACGGGCACGGTACCCGTCCCGACCTCCCGCGCGGGCAATCTCCTGGCGCGGGCCGTCTGCGCCACGCGCGGCGAGGACCACCGCTCGGCCCTTATCGACTCCATGGGCGCGGGCGCCTACAGCAAGGCGGTCCCCGGCCCCACCGGCATGGAGTGGCTCTCGCACAACGCGGACAATGTGCAGGCGTACCTCGCCGACGAGGAGTGCGGCTTCATGTTCAGCGTCGGCGGCTATGCCGCGCTCACGGCGCTCACGGCGGAGGCGTGCTCACGGGCCTGCGCGGCGGCCGTCCCACACGACCTGCCGCTTCTTTACATCGCCGGGGACGGCGACCCCGTGGGAAACATGGGCAAGGGCGTTCGGGCGGCCGCGAAGCTCGCGCGCGACGCCGGCTCCGTCGACGTCACCTGCACTATCTACGACAACATGCGTCATGAGATATTGAACGAGAGAGGCCACGAGGCCGTGTACCGGGACGTGGCGGCGTGGATCGAGTCCAGGGCATGCGTGAACGAAGAACGGGGAGGCGCGCGATGAGCACGGGAGACGCTACGAAGAAGTACGTGATCGCGCTCGACCAGGGGACCACGAGCTCGCGGGCGGTCCTCGTCGACCGGTCGGGCCGGATGGTAGACGTGGTCCAGCGGCCTTTCCAGCAGATTTTCCCGCAACCCGGCTGGGTCGAGCACAACCCGCAGGAGATTCTCTTCTCGCAGCTCGGCTGCCTCACCGAGCTCGTGGCTCGCCACGGCCTCGCCGCCGGCGACATCGACTCCATCGGCATCGACAACCAGCGCGAGACGACCATCGTCTGGGACCCCGCGACGGGGCAGCCGGTGTGCAACGCGATCGTGTGGCAATGCCGGCGCACGGCGAGGATGGTCGACGAGCTGTGCGCGAACCCGCAGGTCGCGGGCATGATTCGCGCGAAGACGGGACTTCTCCCCGACGCGTACTACTCGGCGAGCAAGATCCGCTGGATCCTGGAGAACGTCCCCGGGGCCCGCGAGCGCGCGGAGGCGGGCGAGCTCCTGTTCGGCACCGTGGACACCTGGCTCGTGTGGGTCCTGACCGGCGGCCTCGTCCACGCGACCGACCCCACGAACGCGAGCCGCACGATGCTCTACGACATCCACCGCGGATGCTGGGACGAGGAGCTCCTTGAGCTGTTCGGCATCCCGGCGTCGATGATGCCCGAGGTGCGCCCCAGCTCGGGCTCTTTCGGCGAGACGAGCTATCCGGGCGTTCCCGCGGGCATCCCCATCTGCGGCGTGGCGGGCGACCAGCAGGCGGCCCTCTTCGGCCAATGCTGCTTCGAGGCGGGCCAGGCTAAGAACACCTACGGCACGGGCTGCTTCATGCTGCTGCACACTGGGCGAGAGGCGAAGGCCAGCACCCACAACCTGATCACCACCGTGGCGGCGAGCGCGCCGGGGGCCGAGGGGCTCGAGTACGCGCTCGAGGGCTCGGTCTTTGTGGCGGGCGCGCTCGTACAATGGCTGCGCGACGAGCTCGGCATCATCGGCTCGGCGGCGGAGACCGAGGCTTTGGCCTCCAGCATCCCGGACACAGGGGGCGTCTACATCGTGCCGGCGTTCACGGGCCTGGGCGCGCCGTGGTGGAGGCCCGACGCGCGCGGGGCCATCTACGGGCTCACGCGGGGCGCCGGTCGCGCGCAGCTCGCGCGGGCGGCGCTCGAGGCGCTGGCCTACCAGGTAAGCGACCTCGCGCAGGCCATGGCGGAGGACGCGGGCGGACCTCTGGGGGTGCTCAACGTCGACGGCGGGGCCTCGGCGAACAACTTCCTCATGCAGTTCCAGGCCGACCTGCTGGGCTGCGAGCTGCGGCGCCCGGCGAACACCGAGACCACCTCGCTGGGAGCCGCCTACCTCGCGGGGCTCGCCACGGGCTTTTGGGACGGCACCGACGAGCTGCGGAGCCTGCGAGCGGACGACGACGTCTTCCGCCGGTCCATGGAGACCGCGCGCGCCGAGGCGCTTCTTACCGGCTGGCACGACGCGGTGAGAAGGACGATCTCCTAACCGAGGACCTCGCCGGCGATGCGGGCGGTCTCGGTGGCGTCCTTGGCGTAGTAGTCGGCGCCGACCATCTGCGCGTACTCCGGGTTGAGCACGGCGCCGCCGACGATGACCTTGCACCACGGCGCCTGCGCGCGCAGAAGCTCGATGGTCTCGGCCATGGCCGGCACGGTCGAGGTCATGAGGGCCGAGAGCCCCACCAGCTCGACGTGGTCGGCCACCACGGCGTCGACGACGTCCTGCGGCGGCACGTCGCGGCCGAGGTCGACGACGTCGTAGCCGTAGTTCTCGAGGAGCATGCGCACGATGTTCTTGCCGATGTCGTGGATGTCGCCGTGGACGGTGCAGATGACGATCTTTCCCTTGGCGGGGACGCTCTGGCCCTCGGCGCCCGCGTTGGCCTCCTTGAGCACGTTGAAGCCGGCCTTGGCCGCCTCCGCCGAGGCCATGAGCTGCGGCAAGAAGAACGTGCCCTTCTCAAAGCGAACGCCCACCTCGTCGAGCGCGGGGATGAGGACCTCGTTGATGGCGTAGAGCACGTCGTGGTTCTCGAGGACGCGGCCGATGACCTCGGGCATCGGCCCCTTGCGGCCCGCGAGCACGAGGGCGCGGGCCTCTTCCTCGGGCGTCTGGGGAGAAGCGCCGGCCTCGGCTGCCGACCCAGCCGCAGCGCCGGCGCCCGCGGCGGCGCCTCCCGCGGCCGCCGTGCCGCCGGGGGCCGCGTCGGAGCGGTTGACGTAGTTGGCCACGTAGCTCTGGGCGCTCTCGTCCTCGCCGGAGAGCACGCGCCACGAGTTGACCACGTCCATCATGCGCTGGACCAGCGGGTTCATGATGGCCATGTCGAGCCCGGCCGCGAAGGCGCCGGAGAGGAACGTGGCGTTGACGAGCGGGCGGAACGGCAGGCCGAAGCTGATGTTGGAGAGGCCCAGCACCGTTCGGACGCCCGGCAGCTCGCGCTTGACGCCCGAGATGGCGTCCAGGATCGCGCGCGGGGCCGTCTGGTCGGTGGAGGCGGCCATGCACAGGCAGTCGATGACCACGTCCTGGCGCGGGATGCCGATGGCGTCGGTCGCCGCCACGATCTTCTTGGCCACGGCGATGCGCCCCTCCGCGGTCGCGGGGATGCCCTCCTCGTCGAGCGTGAGGCCCACGACCGCGCAGCCGTAGTGCTTGGCGATGGGAAGCACGGCCTTGAGCACCTCGTCCTTGCCGTTGGTCGAGTTGATGAGGGCCTTGCCGGGGTAGCTGCGCACGGCGGCCTCGATGACGTCGGGGTCGGAGGCGTCGATCTGCAGCGGAAGCATCGAGACACCCTGCAGCTCGGCCACGAGCTCGACCATGGTGGCGCGCTCGTCGATCTCGGGCAGGCCGGCGTTGACGTCGAGCATCTGCGCGCCCGCCTCGGTCTGGGCGATGGCCTCGCCCATCACATAGTCGTGGTTGCCGGAGCGCAGCGCCTCCTTCATCTTCTTCTTGCCCGTGGGGTTGATGCGCTCGCCGATGACGCCGACCTGGCCCATGCGCAGGCTGCAGATCTGCTGAGGGCCGGCGACGCAGAACCAGTCGCGGACCTCTCGCGGCGCGGGCTTGCGGCCGGCAAGAAGCGCGCGCTCCCCCGCCGTGTACTCAGGCGCGGTGCCGCAGCAGCCGCCGACGATGGTCACGCCGGCGTCCAGCATCTTCGCCACGGCCTCGCAGTACTCGGCCGGATGGACGTCGAACACGGTGACGCCGTCCTCCACGCGCGGCAGGCCGGCGTTGGCCTGGACCATGACGGGGCACTTGGCCCAAGGCAGCATTTTCTCGACAAGCGGGAGCAGCGCGTCGGGACCGAGCGAGCAGTTGATGCCCAGGGCATCCGCGCCGAGCGAGCTCAGGGTGACGGCCGCGACCTCGGGCGTGGTGCCCAGGAACGTGCGGCCGTCCTCGGCGAAGGTCATCGTCACGAAGACGGGCAGGTCGGAGTTCTCCACCACGGCGAGAAGGGCCGCCTTGGCCTCGGCGAGGTCGGCCATCGTCTCGACGATGAAGAGGTCGGCGCCGGCCGCGGTCGCGGCGCGCGCCTGCTCGGCGAAGAGCTCGTAGGCGTCGTCGAAGGGCAGCGTGCCCATAGGCTCGAGGAGCTGCCCCGTGGGGCCGATGTCGGCGGCGACGTAGCGCACGCCGGAACGACGCGCGCACGCGACGGCGGCGTCGAAGATCTCCTGGACGGTGGCGGCGTCGCCGAGCTTCTCGCGGTTGGCGCCGAAGGTGTTGGTGGTCGCGACGTCCGCGCCGGCGGCCACGTAAGCGGCGTGGATATCGGCTATCTCGTCCGGGTTCGTGAGGCACAGCAGCTCCGGCAGCTCGCCGGCGGCAAGGCCGCGCTCCTGGAGCTGCGTGCCCATGGCGCCGTCGAAGACGAGGAACTCCTCGCCGTCCAGAACGCGCCGCAGGTAATCGTCCTTCACGCGCAGGCGCCGCGGCTCGAGGCGGTCCTCGGGCCAGGCGCAGTTGAGCTTCTTCTTGTCCAGCGTGCCGTCCGACATGGGCGTCCTTTCCGCTTTGGTTGTATGACGCACCATGCTAGCAGGACACGGGCAGGTGTTTAGCGCCGCGCGCCGCACGGACATACACGCGTAAACCACGGGCGCCAAAACGCAAGGCCCCGCCAGGTCACTTCCGCTCACTTATAGCGTCAGTTACATACATACAAATTAAGCCAAGTCTGTAAGTGACGTCATAAGCGTTTGAACGGGGGCGTGTTCATGGCCGAAAGCGCCTTCGCAACGTAAGCGACTCTGGAACTGTATCGCTTAAACATAGGCCCTGAACAGGCTTTCTCAATTGTAATTAGAACGCATGTTTTGTAGAATATGACTTGATAGGTACCCTTGGCCGGTGGTATAAATCACTTAGGTCCTCCCGAAAGGGTCGGCCTCCAAGAGCCGGGGTCTTACCCCCGGCATTTTTTATGATTGGAGGCCGTGTATGCGGGAGCTTTCCGTCTTCATCGATGAATCGGGCGATCTCGGAGAGGTTTCTGAGTACTATTTGGTGTCACTCGTTCTGCACGACCAATCCGTTGACATTTCCGAGCGAGTAAACCGTTATGTCAAGTCGCTCAACGAGCGAAGCCTGCCCGATATACCAATGCACGCCGGTCCGCTTCTCAACGGCAACGACGGCTACAGACACCTCGACAAGGAGACTCGTCGCCACCTACTCAGCACCTTCCGAGCGTTTGTGCAGCACCTCCCGTTCGACTACCTTTGCTTCTCGTACAGAAAGTCGCAATTCGGAAACGACAGCGACAGACTGGCCACGGCGATGAAACGCGACGTGACCTATGCGCTATTCGAGAAGCTGGAATCCCTCCAGGTGTTCGACAGGGTCAAGATCTACTACGACAACGGCCAAGGAATTGTCACCGAGGTTATCCACGACGCCTTCGAATATGTGCTAGCCAGGGAAGCAATCGTCTATAAAGACGCCAAGCCCGCCAACTATCGATTGCTGCAGGTCGTCGATTACATTTGCACAATCGAGCTAACGGCTATCAAGTTCGAAACCGGCAAGACCACCGCCACAGATTCCCTGTTCTTTGGTACGCGCAGAGATTTCAAGAAGGGGTTTCTTGCACACCTGCGTAAGCACCGGTTGGGCTAGGTACCCATAACCCCTTTATGGACCACGACCAGCACGCTATGGCAGCTTGGCCGCAGCCCCTCAAACAAAAGCGGCCCCGCAGCTCATAGCCACGGGGCCGCAAAGCCACACCCGGCGCGGAGGGTCGCCGAGCAGAACGGTGAGGTGCCCGGACCGCCTAGGCGGCGACCTCGCCAGCGCCCGCCTTCGCGTCCTTGCGGGCCGCGGGGCCGTCGAGCCCGAACACCAGGGTGAGCGCCAGCGTCACGACAAAGCCGATGGCGATCGAGATGCAGCCGTTGACCATGTTGGACACAGAGCCGACGTAGACCATCGGAAGCAGGATGTTCGTGGACGAGAAGTTGTTGAACGTCACGTTGGTGATGCCGCCCCACAAGCCGCCCGCGAAACCACCGATAAACGTGTAGAGGATGGTCCAGCGACGGCGCAGGATAACGCCGTAAATGGTGGGCTCGGACACGCCGCCGAGCGCCTGGGCGAGCAGGCAGCTCAGGCCGAGCTCCTTCGTGTCGGCGTCCTCGCCGCGGAGGAAGACGCCCAGCGCCAGCCCCATGCACACGAACATGGCGACGGGCAGGCCCACGAAGACCATGTTCTCGTAGCCTTGGCTGGTAAAGATGGTGATGGCCACAGCCGAGAGCGCCAGGTGCATCCCCGTGGCAACGAGCAGCAGGTAGGTGCCGGCAAGAAGGGCGACGGCCAGGGGCCCGAGCGCGGAGCGCAGCGTGGTGACCGAGGCGCCGATGCCGTCGCCGATGACGGCTCCGATGGGGCCGAGGACGCAAAGCTCCAGCGGCAGCATGATGATGATCGAGAGCGTGGGGATGGCGATGGAGCGCAGGACGTCGGGCACGACGCGCTTAAGGCCGCGCTCCACATACGAGAAGACCCAGGTGGCCAGCAGCGTCGGCACGATGGTGTTGGAGTAGGTCGTGAGCTTCATCGGGATGCCGTAGACCGAGAAGGGCTCGCCGTCCGAGACGACCTGCAGGAAGTCGGGGTGCAGCATCACGACGGCGAAGAGCACCGAGAGCACCATCGAGCAGTTGAACTTCTTCGACGCGGTGATGGCGATGAAGACGGGCAGGTAGTAGAAAGCCGCGTCGCCCACGATGTTGAGGATGCGGTAGGTGGAGTTGTCCGCAGAGAGAAGGCCCAGCATGGTGGGGCCGAAGAGGGTGGCCAGCATGCGCACCAGGCCGGCGCCGATCATGATGGGAAGAAGCGGCGTCAGGCAGTTGGAGACGGTGTTGAGCACGTTGTCGACGACCTGCTTGGGCGTGAGCCTGCGCTTCTCGCCGCCGGCGCCGCCCTCGTCGGACACGGGCGCCTCCTTGGCAAAGCCTCCGACGGCGCAGACGTCATCGTAGACCTTATCGACGGTGGTGCCGATGATGATCTGGAGCTGGCCGCCGGATTCCAGGCAGCCGGCGACGCCCTTCAGGGAGTCGATCTTCTCTTTGTCCGCAGCCCCGAAGTCCTTGAGGACGAAGCGCAGGCGGGTCATGCAGTGGGTGCAGAACGTGACGTTCTCCGTCCCGCCCACGGCATCGATAATGCTCTGGGCGAGCTCTTTGTTGTCGGCCATGTTCGTGTTCCTTTCGGCGACGGCGCAGCCGCGGCATGCCGCGGCCAGGCCGGCGCCGCATACCGCGATCGATACACGGCGCCGCCCATGCGCACAAGGAAAGTTTGCTAAGGGAAAGGTGGAAAGAAGGCCGGGCACGCAGGGCCCGCGCGTCCGGCCCGCGAGCTTAAAGCTCCTCGCCGTTGGTCTCGATCACGTGCTTGTACCAGGCGAAGCTGTCCTTCTTGATGCGAGCGCCGGTGCCGCGGCCCTTATCGTCGAGGTCGACGTAGATGTAGCCGTAGCGCTTGGACATCTCGCCCTGGGAGCACGAGACGATGTCGATCGGGCCCCAGGAAGCGTAGCCGAAGACGTCCACGCCGTCGCGCACGGCGTCGCGCATGGCACTCACGTGGTCGCGCAGGTAGTCGATGCGGTACTGGTCGTGGACCTGGCCGTCCTCGACGGTGTCCAGGGCGCCGAGGCCGTTCTCGGCCACGAAGATCGGCAGGCCGTAGCGCTCCCAGTAGCGGTTGAAGGCGATCCTGAAGCCGATGGGGTCGACCGGCCAGCCCCAGATGGACTCCTTAAGCTCCGGGTTGTGGACCGACGTGAAGATGTCCTTCGACGTGACCGCCATCGTGGAGTAGTAAGAGAACGAGATGAAGTCCACGGTGTTCTCGCGCAGGAGCTCGAGGTCGCCGTCGGCCACGTCGAGCTCGACGCCGTTGTCCTTAAAGAAGCGCAGCATGTAGCCGGGATACTCGCCGCGGGCGAGCACGTCGGTGTAGAAGTTGTCGTTGAGGTCGGTCGCGCGCTCGGCCGCGAGCATGTCCTCTGGCTTGGAGGTAAGCGGATAGAGCGTGTTCGCGCAGGTCATCACGCCGACCTTGAGCTCGGGGTCGATCTGGTGGGCGATCTTCGCCGTCAGCGCGCTCGCCACGAACTGGTTGTGCACGGCCTGGAAGACCTTCGAGCTGTACGACTCGTACTCGCCGCGCAAAAGACCAAGGCTGCCGAACTCTCCCCAACCGCCGAGGCAGTTGATCTGGTTCATGGGGATCCAGTACTTGACCTTGTCGTGATAGCGCTCGAGCAAGGTGCGGGCATAGCGCTCGAAGAACCCGACGAGGCGACGGTCGGTCCAGCCGCCATAGCTCGTAACGAGGTTCGCGGGCATCTCGTAGTGCGAGATGGTCATCACGGGCTCGATACCGAGCTCGAGCATCTTGTCGATCAGGCGGTCGTAGAACGCGAGGCCGGCCTCGTTGGGCTGCTCGTCGTCGCCGTTGGGGAAGATACGGCTCCAGGCGAACGACGTCCGGAAGCACTTGAACCCCATCTCGGCCATGAGCTCGAGATCGCTGGCATAGGTGTGGTAGAAGTCGATGCCGCGGCGGCGCGGATAGTTGCCCTCGCGGTCGGCGATGGCCTCCTCGACCTCAGCCTTGGTGTGGCTGAAGCCGACGACCTGCTTGCGGTCATAGGTCTCGGGCAGGATCTCGGCGTCGGCGATGGAAGGCCCCTTGCCGTCCACATCCCAGGCGCCCTCGGCCTGGTTGGCGGCGATGGCGCCGCCCCACAGGAAGTCCTCGGGGAAACCGTCGGGCACGTTGAGTTTCTGGTTGCTAGTCATTGGTCTTCTCCTCAATTTTGCGGTATAGGGCGATGAGCTGCTGCGTCAGGTTGACCTCGCTGTTGATGGTCATGAGGGTGTCCTGCGCATGGGTAAAGAGCAGCGTCGTGTGGAGCTCCTCGTCGTCGATGGAGTCCTGGATCATGTCTGTCTGAAGCGCGTGGGCCTTCGCGATTCGGGCCTTGGCCTCATCGACCTTGGCGTCGACGTCGGCGGCCGGGGCGTCGGCCAAGACCATCTTCACGGCCTCGCCGAGAAGCTCTCGGCAGTCGCCGGCGTGGAGGATGATGCGCATGGCCGCTTGGTTGAACTCTTCGTTGGTGTGCATGGGCAACTCCTTTGAGGTTGGCGGAGGCGCAGCGGGCCGCCGCCGGATTTCGTCTCTTTGCGGCCTACTCGAGCGATGCGGGGTCGGCGGCCGGTCCGGCATCCCCAGACTTCTCGGCGGACTTCTCTGCCTGCTCGGCGGCGCGGGCCCGCTCCTCCTCGAGGCACTGCTTGTCGTAGACCTTAAAGAAGGGGAAGTAGACCATCCAGGACAGGGCAAAGACGGCGAGGCTGAACGCGACGCCCGCGACGCCGCCGACGGCGAAGGCGCAGATGGGCTGCGGCAGGTACCAGAACGCCCAGGTCGTGGTAACGGGCGGCACAATGCCGAAGTGGATGACGAGCCACGTGGCAAGCGGGGCGACGAGGCCGATGATCCACATCGGGACCATAAGGATCGGGTTGAAGGCGATGGGCGCGCCGAAGACCAGCGGCTCGTTGATGTTGCAGACGGACGGCACGATGGCCGCCTTGCCGATGACCTTGCACTTCTCGGACTTGGCAAGCAGCAGCATCATGATGGCGAGGGCAAGGGTCGCCCCTCCGCCGCCCATGCTCCAGTAGTAACCGACGCCGTAGGCGTTCACGGCCGTCGCCGCCTGGCCCGCTGCCACCGCGGCCTGGTTCGCCGCGATGCCGTTCATGAGCAGCGTGGTCTCGATGGGCATCAAAACCCAGGTAGAGATGCCGAATGTATACAGGAACGAGTACTCAAAGAAGTAGAAGAACGTGAACCCGAGGACGTTGTCGCCGACGGACACGATGGGGCTGAACACGGCGCGGATGATGTCGGACAGGTTGACTTTGAGCTGGAAGGTAAAGAGCCAGCCCACGACGATGACGACCAGGGTGGGGAGCAACGTGTCGAACCACACGGTGATGAAGTCAGGGACGGCCGAGTCCTCCCCGAAGAACGAACGGTTGGCGAAGGCGTTCATCACGGCAGCCACGAACACGCCGGCGAGAAGCGCGGAGAACATGCCGCCATTGCCGAGGTTGGAGACGGCGAAGGTGACGGCAGAGCCGTCGTCCGAGATGTTCGGCCCGGCGATGAGCAGGAAGAACGCCACGCCCGCGAGGCCCGCCTCCTTAGCAACCTTCCTGTTGCGCTTCTTGGTCATGATGAGCGACGGCACCAGATACGCCAGGTAGAGCGAGAGCAGCCCCATCGAGAACGTGTTGAGGGGCGAGAAGTCGGGGAAGCCCGGAACCAGGCCGCCGAACGCGGTGAGCAGGGAAACGAACGAGCCGATGAAGATCATGGGCATCGACGTGAGGATGGCCTCCTGGATTGCCGCGATCCAGGCGTTGCGCGCAAGCTTGTTCATCTTGGGCGCGAACGAGTCGGTCATCCAGGCCATTACCTTGTCCATGGCGCGCCCCTACTCGTCGCCGAGGATGCCGAGGACGTAGTCGCATACGGCGTCGCCGTCGAGGTTGCCGTAGGGCTGTTTGGGAATGACCCGCACATCGACTCCATAGGGCTCGGCAATCTCCTTGAGGTCGTCGAGCATGTAGGCCAGGTGCGGGCCCACGAGCAAGAGGTCGATCTGGTCGATGTAGTCCTCGACCACGGAGTCGCTGCGGGCCTGGACGCCCCAGTCGAGGCCGCGATCCTTGGCCGCCTGGCGGACGGCCTTTGCCATAAAGCCGCTCGAGGCTCCGCTGCCGCACACGAGCAGGATGTTTATGTCTGCCATGATGCTCCCCTTCCGAACCAGGCCGCGCAAGTGCCTTACAGTTCCTTCTCGCAGTACTCGAGCAAGCTTTGGGCGTCCTGCTCCTCGGCGTCGCCCTCGACCTCAAAGCGAACGGTGTCGCCCGTCTTGACCGCGAGGGCAAGGACATTGAGGACGCTCTTTGCGTTCGCCGTCTTGCCCGCTCCCGCACGGCCGAGTTTGACCGCGGAGGCGAGCCCTCCGGCAAAGCGCACGAGGTTGGCCGCCGGGCGCGCATGCAGCCCCGCCGGATCCGTGACAACGTACTCGAACTCTCTCATGCTTTGCTCCTTATGTCTATCTTGGGCCCGAGACCATAGTCCCGCACGGGCGGGCGCCCCTCAACCGACGTTGTGCACCCGACCCATGCAAGCCGCGTGGCTCGCGCGCCTGCACGGGCTTCGTGCAAATCTCGAGCGAAAGTTTTCGCTCTTTTCGCAAGCGGCGGTCTATACAATGACGCCCAAACGGCAGATCCGCGGGGACGGGCGGGCGCAACAAAAAGGGAGGGGAACATGGCGCAGAACAAGGAGCAGGAGTTGATTCGTCTTCTGAAGACCAGCGCCGCGCCCCTCACCGCCCGCACCCTCTCCGAGCGGCTCGGCGTCTCGGTCCGGACGGTAAAGAGCTACGTCAAGCGCGCCAACGAGTCCGGGGCGGCGCGCATCGAATCGGGGCAGGACGGCTACCGAATCGACGCTTCCGCCAATGCCGGGCAAGCCGCCGCGAAGACAACCCGGCAGCCCGCAATCGACGCGGACGTCCCGCAGAACAACCTGGAGAGGTCGACCTTCATCATGAGGCGGCTGATCCAGGAGCCGGGCGGCTGCAACGTCTTCGACCTGTGCGAGGAGCTCTACATCAGCATCTCGACGATGAAGACGGTTCTCTCCATCCTGCGGCGCAAGCTCGGCCACTTTGACCTGCAGCTCATTCAGGCCGATAACCACATCGAGGTCAAGGGGGCCGAGAAGAACAAGCGCAGGCTGCTGAGCGAGCTTCTTTACCAGGAGTCGACCTCGAGCTTCCTCGACCTCAGCACCATCCAGCAAGCCTTCCCCGACCTCGACCCCGCTTACACCTTGAGCTGCGTGCGGGGCGTGCTCGCGGAGCACCGCTGCTTCGCCAACGACTACTCGCTCATCAACATTGTGCTCCACACGACCATCTCGATGGACCGGGTGCGTGCGCGGCACAGCGTGGACGCCGAAGAGCGCGCGAATGTTACAAATAACAATGAACCGCAGGCACAGGGTATCGAGCACGTTATTGCCGCCGAAATCGCGCAACGGCTCGAGAGGCGCTTCGACGTGACGTTTCCGCCGTCGGAGGTCGACGAGATCGCGCTTCTCGTCTCGACGAGGGCGAGCAGGCTCGATTGGCGCCAGGCCACGCAGGACGGCCTGCGGGAATACGTGGGCGACGAGTGCCTCAGGCTCGTCGACGACGTGACCCGCGACCTCAAGGAGCACTTCGGCATCGACTTAGGCGACCCCGACTTCTACACGCGCTTCGCGCTGCACCTCAAGAACCTCTTGGCGCGCGCCCGCCGCGGAGAGCACGCGCGCAACCCGCTTACCCAACAGATCCGCAGCTCTTGCCCTTTGCTTTACGACACGGCCGTGGCCGAGGCGGCAACCATAGGGCAGAAGACCGGCATCGAGGTCGTCGAGGACGAGATCGGCTACATAGCGTTTCACCTGGGGAGCAGCATCGAGGTGCAGAAGCAGCTTACCGACAAGGTGCCGGTCGCGCTGTACTGTCCCTCGTATTATCAAATCGATAAGCAGATCCAGCAGTTTCTCAGCCAATACTTCGAGAACGACATCCTGGTCGTCGACGTGGTCACGACCGAAGGCGAGCTCGACTACGTTCCGGACATAGAGCTTCTGGTGTCGACCGTTCCCGTCGGGCGATACGCGAGGACCCCCGTCATCATGATCAGCCCGTTTCCCTCCCCCGCCGACCGCAAAGAGATCGGCCGCGTGGTCGAGCAGGTCCGCGAGGAACGCATGCGCGCAAGGGTCACGGCGAGCCTGCGGGAGCTCATCAAGCCTGAGTTGTTTATTGCCGCCGAAGGCGATGGCGGCGACGCCGGCGACGTGGCTACGCGTGACGAGGCGATCCACCTGATGGCCGGGCTGCTCGAGAGGCAAGGGTACGTCTCGCCCGGCTTTGAGCAGGAGATTCTTCGCCGAGAGGAGCTCTCATCGACGGCATATGCGCGCTTCGCGATTCCGCACACGGTGCACATGGGGGCGCAGAGAAGCGCCGTCGCCGTGCTTTCGTCGGCGCGCGGCATCGACTGGGGCGGGGCCCGCGTCAACCTCGTGTTCATGTTAGCGTTCAACAAGAATGACGCCGACGCGTTCTACGAGGTGTTCGACCCGCTCGTCGGCATGCTCTCGGACCCCGGCAAAATCGGTCGACTTGTAGGGATCTCGGGCTACGAGGCCTTTATCGAGCGGCTCTGCGCGTTGATGGCATAGGGCGCCGCATACAGCGCGACGACCGAACCGCGCAAAACGGCGGCGGGAAGGCGCCCGCCCTCCCGCCGCCGGATAGCCTTAGAACGGCTCGACGGTAAAGCTCTTCTCGACCGTCTGGCCGGGCGCGGCGACGACGCAGCCGCGCTTGTGCTCGAGGACGTCGTCCTCATCGGAGCAGGTGGAGAGACCGCCCCAGGGCTCGAGCGCCACGAAGTCGCCGATAGGCTTGCTCCACACGACCAGGTACGGGAAGTCTGCGAACTCGACGCGCACGCCGTGGCCCGCCTTGCCCACGAGCTCGACCTTGCGGCTCTGGAGCTCGTCGTAGATGGTCTCGGCGAAGTCGAAGAGCCCGTGGGTCAGCGGCAGCTCGAGGCCGTCGCCCTGCGGGGCGGGGCTGCGGTGCTCGACGTCGATCAGGCCGGTTGACGGCACGGCGGTGCAGACGTCGCCCTCGGGCTTCTCGAAGCGCACCATGTAGTCGTCATAGGCCTCGCCCTCCTCGATGGGGCAGCGGAAAGCCGGGTGGCCGCCGATGAAGAAGGGCATGGGCTCGGCGCCCGTGTTCGTGACGGCGTAGGTCACGCGGAGCTTCGCGCCCTCGAGCGCGTAGCGGGCCTCGAGCACGAAGTCGAACGGGTACTGCGCGAACGTCGCCTCGCTCGACGCGAGGCGCAGGACGGCGCGATCGTCCTCGGCCACGACGGTCTCGAACTCGGAGGACTTGGCGAGGCCGTGGCGCGCGAGCTCGACCTTCTTGCCGGAGGCGGTCACGGCGCGGCCGTCGCGCAGGCCGCCGCAGACGGGGAAGCAGATCGGCGCCTGGCCGGTCCACACAGCGGGGTCGGGCTGCCAGAGGTACTCGCGCCCGCCCGCCTGGATGGAGGTAAGGCTGCCGCCCTCCGTGGTGACGGTGACGCTCAGGGCGTCGTTCGAGATGGTGGTCTTCATCGCAGGTCCTTTCCGGGGCTAACGGCGGGGTCGGGCGGCGAGCCGCGCCTTGCGCGCAGCCGCGCCCGGCCCCTCAGGGTGAACGTTAATCGTGATAATACCCCTGGTCCCACTTCTCGATGATCTCGTCGAAGAAATGGGGGTCTGCCTGCGCCTCGGCGTCGGCCTTGTTCACGGCGTCGATCTTTGCCACGAGGGCGTCGTGCTCGGGCGTGGCCTCGTAGCCCTCCTTGAGGAAGGCGAGCATGATGTCGGCCATGAGGAACTCGCCGGTGATCTTTCCGCCGAAGCCGACGACGTTGGCGTTGAGGCAGCGACGAGCGTAGAGCGCGGAGGTCATGTCGCGGACGAGGGCGCAACGGGCGCCGGGGACCTTGTTCACGGAGTTGGTGATGCCGATGCCCGTGCCGCACAAAACGACGCCGAGGTCGGCGCGGCCGGAGGCAACGGCCTCGCCCACGGCCTTACCGTAGATGGGATAGTGCGTGCGGGTGTGGCTGTAGGTGCCCACGTCCAGGACCTCGTAGCCGGCCTCCTCGAGGCGGTCGTGCAGATAGGTCTTCTCGTCGGTGACGATGTGGTCGCAGCCAAGCGCGATGATCATGGTTAATCTCCTTATGCGTAGGACGGTACGTGGCGGCAAAGAGGCGCTGATGTTCTTGCGGCGCTTCCCTGCTAGGCCATCTTGTTGAGCATGTCGACGCGAACCTGGTGGCGGCCGGCGGCGTAGTCGGCGGCAAGGAACTCGCGGGCGATCTTCTTGGCCACCTCGGGGCCCACGACGTTCGGGCCCATGCAAACGATGCGCGAATTGTTGTGCTCGCGGGTCATGTAGGCGCTGCGCTCGTCGGAGATGTTCGCGCAGACCATGCCCTTGACGCGGGTGCAGACCATGTAGCTGCCCACGCCGTAGCCGTCGAAGCAGAAGCCGAGCGAGCCGTCGTTGGCCTGGATGTCTGCGGCGACGGCGAGCGCGGAGTCGACGAAGTCGGCCGCGGGCTCGACGGAGAGGTCGACGACCTCGTGGCCGTCGGCGACCAGGGCGTCCTTGACGATGTTCTTAAGGGACAGGCCCTCGGCGTCGGAACCGATAACAACTCTCATGGTGTCCTCCTTGGTTTTTTGGCAAGAAGCTCCCAAGGGCCTGCGCCGAGCGCGTTTCTCGGCAAGGCTCCGCCGCGGGGCGCATGCGCCCCCTGAGCTTCTGCACATATGGGTTGTAAAGGATGGGTCGGAAACGTATGACAGGTACTGAACCCTCGCGCGCCGCCGGGCACAGCGCGATCGGATGCGAAGATGGAAAGAGGCGCTACGCCGGGCAGACCACCCGCGTGAACTCCTCGATGCTCGCGCGCTGCTCGGCTGTGATGCCGCCGTCGCACACGAGCGCGTCGGTGTCGGACAGGTTATAGAACGCGTAGAAGTCGCGGACGAAGATCTTGCTCGCGTCGGCGACCACGTAGCGGGCGTCCGCCTTGTCGAAGGCGACCTTCTGGAAGTGACCCTCGTCGGCGTTGGAGGTGTAGACCTCGTTGCCGACCATGCCGTTGACGCCCACGAACGCGGCGTCGATGCCGAGCTGGGCCATAGCGGCCTCGGCCATGGGGCCGACGAAGGCGCCGGTGCGCTCGCGGAAGGCGCCGCCGGTGAGGTAGAGCTCGCAGTCCTCGCGGGCCGCAAGCAGGTTGAAGACGTTGATGGAGTTCGTGACCACACGCAGGCGGCCGGCGGGCAGGTACGGGACCATCTGCTCGACGGTCGTGCCCGTGCCGAGGAAGACGGTCGAGCCCTCCTCCACGAGGCCCGCGGCGAGACAGGCGGCCTCGGCCTTCTCGGCCACGTGCTTGTCGCGCTTCTCGGTGTGGGTGTACTCGCGGCGCAGCATCGAGTGGACGGGAGCGCTGCAACGGCGCGCGCCGCCGTGGACGCGCTCGACGTCGCCGGCGAGGCTCAGCTCCTCGAGGTCGCGACGGACAGTCATCTCCGAGACGTCGAGCGTCTCCGAGATCTCCTTGACCGAGACGGTGCCCTGGGCGTCGAGCAGGGCCTTCACGCGCTCGTGCCTCTCTGCCTTGATCATGCTCGCCGCCTCCTTAGGGCCCGTGTCCGGGGCCGCCGTGCCCTCGCAGATGGACGGCGGCCGTTCGTCATTGAGTACATTTGAACACTTTCGAACAGGAATGAACGCGAGAATCGCAAATTGAGGCCGATATGCCGTTCGCCGCTTGTTTGCTACCGTTCGGAATTGTTCGTTTTGTTTGTCGTTGTTCTTATTTGTTTGAGAAGTATCGTAGTCACAGCAAGAAGCTCGAAGGTGCGGCTGCCCGGACGCCCACGAGCCCCGAAGCGAACCTCAGACGAATTAGAAAGGGGCCACAGATGGCCACCAAGGAAGAAATCTCCATGATCGGCTTCGAGATCGTTGCGTACGCGGGCGACGCCATGACCGACCTGCTCCACGCCCTGGACGCGGCGCGCGAAGGCGACTTTGACAAGGCCGAGGAGCTTCGCAAGAGCGCCTACGACGCCTTGATCGAGGCCCACAACATCCAGACCGGCATCCTGTCCAAGGAGTGCGGCGGCAACGAGATGGACGTGACCTTCATCATGATCCACGCCCAGGACACCCTCATGACGACCATGATGCTCGAGAAGCAGGCGAAGTTCTTCATCGACGAGTACAAGAGGCTCGCCGCTCTCGAGGCAAAGTTAGGTTAAGTGGTTTAACATAAGCTTGCGGCCGACGCCGAGAAGCGTCCCGGACCACCAAGTCAAGGCAAGGGCCGTCGCGCGAACAACTCGCGTGGCGGCCCTTTGAGAATTCAGGGAAAGGCAGACGTATGGAGAAGAACGACCAGCTAGTTGCCCTGTTCGAGAAGGACTTCGGCCCAGCGACCGACCGACGCCTGCTGGCCGTCCACGCCCCCGGCCGCTCCGAGATCGCCGGCAACCACACCGACCACGAGGGCGGACACGTGATCGCCGGGGCGCTCGACGTGTCCATCGACGGCGTCGCGGCCGCCAACGGCACGCCCGCGACCGTCCGCGTGGCGAGCGAAGGGCACGGCTCCTTCCAGATCGAGCTCGACGACCTCGCCCCGCGCGAGGAGGAGCGCGTGAGCACCGCCTCGCTCGTCCGCGGCATGGCGCACGAGATGGCCGCGCGCGGCCTTGCGGTCTCCGGCTTCGACATCGCCTTTACCAGCACGGTCCCCTCGGGCGGCGGGCTTTCCAGCTCCGCGGCCATGGAGGCCGCGCTCGGGCGCGCCATGGAGGCGCTCTGGGGCGGCGTGGTCGCCGGGGACGCGGCCGCAGTCGACCCGATCGAGCTCGCGAAGATGAGCCAACGCACCGAGAACGACTACTTCGGCAAGCCCTGCGGCCTCATGGACCAGGCGAGCGTCTGCCTGGGCGGCCTTGCGCACATGGGGTTCTCCGACCCCGCCTCCCCCACCGCCGAGAAGCTCGCGCTCGACTTCGCGGACCTCGGCTACGCGCTCTGCCTCGTGGACGTGGGCTGCGACCACGCCCCCTTTACCGCCGACTATGCGGCCGTGCCCGTCGAGATGCAGCAGGTAGCCGCCGAGCTCGGCAAGAAGCGCCTCTGCGAGGTGCCGCGTGCCCAGTTCGAGGTCGAGCTGCCGGCGTTGCGCCAGAAGCTCGGCGACCGCGCGTGCCTGCGGGCCGTCCACTACTACTACGAGGACGACCTCGTGGAGCGCCGCTGGGCGGCCCTCAAGGCCGGCGACATCGACGCCTTCCTGGCGCTGACCCGCGATTCCGGCGCGAGCTCGGCCATGTACCTGCAGAACGTGAGCTCCGGCGGCGCCTTCCAGCCCGCCATGTACGCGCTCGGCCTCGGCGAGCTCGTGCTCGAGGGCCGCGGCGCCATCCGCATCCACGGGGGCGGATTCGGCGGCTCCATCCAGGCCTTCGTCCCGCTCGACCTGGTCGACGAGTTCGTCTCGCGCATGGACGGCTGGCTGGGCGAGGGCTCCGCGCGCCGCTACGCCATCGACGAGAAGGGGGCGTACGCCCAATGGCTCTAACGCAGACCATCCAGCAGCTCATCGATTACTGCGAGTCACGCGGTCTCGTGGCCGCCGAGGACCGGATCTGGTCCTACAACACCGTGCTCGACGCCATCGGCGCCAAAGGGCCGGCGCCCGAGGACGCCTGGGCGCTCGGCGGTGCGCCCGAGGCCGAGGGGTTCGACCTCGAGGCGGCGCTTCTTGCCCTGGGCGACGCGGCCGCGGCCAACGGCGCCGAGGAGGACACGGCGAGCGGGCGCGACCGCATCGCGATGCGCGTGATGGGCGCGCTCATGCCCAAGCCTTCCGAGGTCGCGCGGCGCTTCCACGCCTCTCTTGCCGACGACGACCCGCGCGAGGCCACCGACGACTTCTACCGCACCTGCTGCGACGCGGGCTACGTGCGGCGCGCCGCCATCGCCCGCAACGTCAAGTGGAACACGGCCACCGAGTGGGGCGACCTGGAGATCACCATCAACCTCTCCAAGCCCGAGAAGGACCCGCGCGAGATCGCCGCGGCGGGCGCGGCCAAGGCCGACGCCGAGAAGTACCCCGCTTGCCAGCTCTGTATCCAAAACGAGGGCTATCCCGGGCGCGGCGCGGCGGCCGCGGGCGGCGCCCATCCGGCTCGCCAGAACCTGCGCATCGTGCCGATCGAGCTCGCCGGCGAGCGCTGGGGGCTCCAGTACTCCCCTTACGCCTATTTCAACGAGCACTGCATCGCCATGAGCGCCGAGCACCGCCCGATGCACATCGATCGCGACGCGCTGGAGCACCTGCTCGACTTCGTCGACCTCGTGCCGCACTACTTCATCGGCTCGAACGCCGACCTGCCCATCGTAGGCGGCTCGATCCTCTCGCACGACCACTACCAGGGCGGCGACCACGTCTTCCCCATGATGAGGGCCGAGGTCGCGGACACCTTCACGATGAGCGCGTTCCCGCAGGTCGAGGGCCAGGTTCTGCGCTGGCCTATAAGCGCGCTGCGTCTGCGGGGCGGCGAGCGCGACGCCGTTTTGGACGCCGCCGTCCACGTGATCGACGCGTGGCGCGCCTGGACGGACGAGTCCGTGGGCGTGCGTGCCCACGACGCCGACGGCACCCCGCACAACACGGTGACCCCCGTCGTGCGCCGCGACGGCGACGTCTACGAGGTCTACCTGGCCCTACGCTGCAACGTGACGAGCGAGCAGAACCCCCTGGGCGACTTCCACCCCCACGCCCAGTGGCACCACATCAAACGAGAGAACATCGGCCTCATCGAGGTCATGGGGCTGGCCATCCTGCCCGCGCGCCTGGTCGTCGAGCTCGACGCGGTAAAGAAGCACCTGCTGGCCGGCGACCTCGACGCCCTCGAAGCCGACGAGGCGAGCGCCCCTCACGCCGCGTGGGCACGCGAGATCGCGGCCGCCCACCCCGAGCTTAACGAAGGAAACGCGGACGCCATCCTGCGCGAGGGCGTGGGCCAGGTCTTCGGCCACGTGCTCGAGGACGCCGGCGTCTTCAAGTGGGACGAGGACGGCCGCGCCGCCCAGCGCCGCTTCGTGGGCGCGCTGTAGGGCTTCAGCTGGACCAACGGCTACAACAAGCGCTACGGCCTCTTCTACGTCGACTTCGAGACCCAAAAGCGCTACCCGAAGGCGAGCGCCTATTGGTTCAAGAACCTGGCGGAGACGGGTCTGCTCGAGGCGTAACGCCAAGGAAAGCTGTTATCGATAAGTGCGCCCCTCGTGCCGCAAGGCGTGAGGGGCGCTCGGCTTCCTTCGACAGGAACTCTGTTTGATTAATTCGTTGCCTCAGAAAACTTATTTAACGGATTACGTCTACAATCCTCGACGTACTCCACAATAACCTTTGATTCCTCATCATTAATTAGGTAATACAAGCCATAATGCCCCGCAAAAGTGACGCGGACCTCATGGTCAGGCATAGACGACTCGTACACCGGATCGTAAACGACGCCCATTCCAGGAGCAACCTCGAGCATTAAAAGACGTCGACGTACTTTTAGGGCATCGTCCCTAGACGATACGTCCAGTAATGCCAATTGGGCAGATTCGGAAAGTTCGACTTCGTATTGTTTGAGACCGCCCTCGTCGGCGCGGTCCATCAAAAGCCCCACTTAGCATCTAGTCGAGCAAGCGCATCCCCGAGCTTCACAGTCTTGCCCTGAAGGACCTCTTCATGCCCCCGCTCGATGCCAGCCCGAACCCGCTCCTCGCGCACGAGAATCGCGTCTCGATACGCCATCTGCCTGTCGTATTCATCCGCATCAAGGAGCACAACTGCCGACTTACCGCGCTTAGTGAGGTAAATAGGCTGCTTTGAACGCATTGCTTGCTCAGTCAAAGCCGCACTATTGCGCTGCATCTCAGAAACAGGAACCGTAACGGGCATGATGTCCTCCCTCACTAGATGGTTATATATATCCTAACGCTTGAATTACATACTAATCTATGTAATTCAAGCGTCTGTGGAGGCCTATTACTAAAACGAGGACCACGGAGCCGGTCCCTACGCCCAGCAAGGTCGGCCGGTGGCGCGGATCCGGCAAAAGTCGCTGCAGAGGCAGTCCTTGCAGCTCGCGTGGCTCGACGGCTGAGGCTCCTCGAAGAGGCCGATGACCGCGGTCACGGACTTGGTAGGCGTCATGAGCAGGCTCTTCGAGAGAGTGATGCCAAGCCTGCGCTGTGCGTCGACGGTGGAGAGGAGCACCGGTTGGGTCTCGAGCGGCATGTCGCCGTAGCCGGGGCTGAAGCGGAAATTCGTGTACAGCCCCCGCTCGCGCGCCCACCCGACCACGCTCGCCTCGCAGGCATCGGCAGCGCGCTCGACCGCCGTGGTGCCGGCAGCATCGAAGATGACCTGCTCGACCGGGTCGGTCAGGCTGAGGCGCCTGAGCTCGCGCTCCACCCCCATACCGACAGTCACCGCCATGACGGCGACCGCGGAGGCGCCCGACATGTGCTTTTCCATCGACTCGCCGATAAGCTGCATGGACGTGCCCGTGAGCTGCGTCGCCGGCCGTCCGTCGTCCAGTGCCTCGCGCCCCGCCACGTCGAAAACGTCCCACGAGGCCATCGGCCGCGCGATGCGGAGGCACCGTTCGACCACGCCGTCGATGCGCGCGTCGAGCTCAGGCGTCATCGGCTGGCCGGAATACCCCATATAACGAAGGACCTCCGCGCGGTCGACGGAGGTCACCTGGTATGTCTCGACTTTGAGGGCCATGGCAAGGCCGTTGCCCCTACGCCGTCAGGTAGCCGCAGGCAGTAAGCGCGGCCGCGGCGGCGTCGGCGATGGCAGGCTTGTTCATGCTGTACACGTGCAGGCCGTCGACGCCGTTGGCGGCAAGGTCGCAAAGCTGCTCGCAGGCGTACTCGATGCCCGCCTGCGCCTGGCACTGGGGGTCGTCGCCTGCCTGGACGAGCCGCTTGACGACCTTTGCGGGAATCGACGCGCCGCAGTTGAACGCCATGCGCTGAATCTGCTTCACGCTGGTAAAGGGCATGATGCCGACGACGATGGGGAGCTTGACCCGATGACGCAGGCACTTCTCGCGGAAGCGGTAGAAGTCCTCGTTGCTAAAGAAGAGCTGGCTCACCAGATAGTCGGCGCCCGCCTCCTGCTTGCGGTACAACGCCTCGAAATCGCTCTCCTCCGTCGGGGACTCGACATGACCCTCCGGGTAGCAGGCGGCGCCGATACAGAAATCGGGATGCGCCTGACGCAGGTAGGCGATAAGGTCGGAGGCGTGCTCGAAGTCGACGACGTCGCGGTCTGGGCGGCGGTCACCGCGCAGCGCGAGGATATTCTGCACGTCAGCGGCCTCAAGCCTTCCCGTGTAGCGGTCGACGTCCGCTGCCGTCGCGCCCATGCAGGTCAGGTGCGCGAGCGACGTGGTCCCAAGGCGCTTCTCGATGGCCTCGGCGATATCCACGGTGTTCTCGGAGTTGCCGGAACCGCCCGCGGAGTATGTGACGCTGATCCAGTCGGGCTTATGCGAGGCGAGCGCAGACGCGACCTCGTACGCTTTCTCGAGCGGGAGCTCGCCCTTCGGCGGGAAAATCTCAAAAGAAAACGTCTGCCCGGCGGCAAGCTTGTCGCTGATCTTCATGTTTGGAACCCTTCATGCGCGAATGAGTGCATGTATTGTATCGCGCGTTGCGGCACCCGTTCCCTTACAAAAGGGCATAGGCCAAAGGACGTCGGACGGAGCCACAGCAGCCGAGGCGCGCAAGACAACGACCTGTTACCCCTGCACACACCGAGCCACCAGAGCGAGCAGCGTTGCCAAGAGGATGGCCGGGGCCATAGGCATCGGCGCGCCGCGATGCAGCGCGGCGTAGCTGGACGCCTCGCGCATTCGCTGGCACACAAAACGTCCCACGAGCGCGATGAGGCAAGAAGCGCCCACAAGGGCGAGCCCTTCCACCGGCCCCGCCCAAAGCCCGAGCGCGGCGAGGAGCTTCAAGTCCCCTCCCCCAAGTCCCGTCGAACCAGTAACCTTAAGCGAGACAATGGTGCTGAGCAGCAGAAACGCAAGCACCGTAAGCATACCGAGCACCGACTCGGCAAGCGCTTGGCCAGGATGCGAGGCCACTGCGAGCACAGGCACGCGCGCCAGCGCGACGGCGAGCACGCAACCGTTGGGGATGATCCTGCTCGCAAGGTCGCTCGCCGCCGCGAGCGCGAGCGCGGCGATCACCGCGCCGAGGCAAGAAGCGCGCACCAGCATCTCCATAAGACCCCCAAGCAGCCAAGAAGCGAATACGGGCGCCCGATGCTACGTCATCGGCCATGGCGTGGGCAGCGAGAAGAGCGCCCCCAAGCGGTCCGCGACGCCCAAGAACACCAGCCGGCCGGCCAAGAAATCACAGGTAAAGCCCGCTTTTGTATCCGGCTGCACCCCATGCGTCGGCATTCCGTCGGTGTCGCAAACGGCGCACCGGACCCGGCAAGCGGTCACCGCCGGGGCCGCGGCGCGCGGCTCTCCGCAGAGAGCGCAGGGGCGCCTTTCCTCCAAGCAGGCGCAAGACGCGCCTCTCCCCCAGGCGGCGCGGGAACGCGCTTCTCCCGGGCCCGCAAGTACGACCACGATAACTTGTGATATCTATGGTCATCCGCTTAAGTTAACCAAGGCGCCATGAATAACAGCCTTAACCTGGGACTTATTGACGTGTTAAGAATACCGGAGCCAACGCACATGACTAACTTATTGGTACGTATTTTTATGGGAGAGAGCCCAGACTGGGCAGATCCCGCGCAACGCACGCGCGCGGGGCTTCTCTCCAGCTTCGCGTGCATCGCCTGCAACGTGCTCCTGTGCACAGCGAAAGCGGCCGTAGGCCTCCTGGCCGGATCGGTCTCCATCGTGGCCGACGCGGTGAACAACCTCTCGGACGCCTCGAGCAACGTCGTGAGCCTCATCGGCTTCAAGCTCGCGGGCAGGCCGGCCGATGAAGACCACCCCTTCGGCCACGGGCGCTTCGAGTACCTGTCCGGGCTCGCCGTGGCCGTGATCGTCTGCGCGCTGGGGCTCGACCTCGTCAAGGAGTCCGTCGGCAAGATTCTCCGTCCCGAGCCCTCCGAGCTCAACGCTGCGATCGTGGTCGTCCTCCTCGCCTCGATGGCCGTCAAGGCATGGATGATGGCGTTCAACCGCTCGCTCGGCAGCGCCATAGGGTCCGAGACCCTGCTCGCGACGGCCACCGACTCGCGCAACGACGTGGTGACCACCGGAGCCGTCCTGCTCTGCGCCGTGATCGGCCAGGTCACGGGCCTCGACCTCGACGGGTGGGCCGGAGTCGGCGTCGGGATCTTCATCGCCGTGAGCGGCGTCGGGCTTATCCGCGACACGGTGAGCCCGCTCCTGGGATCGGCTCCCGACCCCGACTTCGTCGAGTCCATCCGCGAGGAGATCCTCTCGTACCCAGGCGTCCTCGGCACCCACGACCTCATGGTCCACGACTATGGGCCCGGCCACACGTTCGTGAGCGCCCATGTGCAGATGGACGGGCATGCCGACGCGTTCAGGAACCACGAGGTCCTCGACTCCATCGAACGCGACTTCAAGAAGAGGACCGGCTCGAGCATGACGCTGCACTACGACCCGGTAGACACAAAGGCAGGCGACGACCTGGCATGGCTGAACCGCCAGCTCGCCAAAGTAGACCCGCTCCTGAGCGCCCATGACCTGCGCATTGAGGAGCACTTCCTTACGTTTGACCTGGTCAAGCCTGCAGAATGCGCCCTTTCCGACGATGAGGCGCTCGGGCGCGCGGTGGCCACGGCCGCCGGGCGCTGGCCTGGCCGGCCCGCCTCCGTCACCCTCGACCACGGCTTCCTCGCCCGCGAGTAGCGCCTGGCGGCGAGCTCACGCCACAGCAACCAGAAGCAGATCGTCTTGGCGCCATGCGCGGCGACTCCGCGCGATCACGCAAGACCGATAGAATGCCCAGAAGGGCCCCGTCGCCCTTCTCACCAGCCACGACCCAATAGGAGCAACCATGCCTTCCTCCAGCTACAAGTCCAAGCAGGTCATCGTCATGCGCCGCGACCTCAAGATGCGCAAGGGAAAGATCGCCGCCCAGTCCGGCCACGCCTGCGTCGAGGCCGTGCTCATGGCCATCGCGCGCGAGGGACGCGCCGCGCAGATCCGCGCCGAGGACGGCTGGGCTTACCTCGACCACGCCGAGCACGACCGCTCCCCGCTCACCGACTGGTTCGACGCCGGCGTGGCGAAGATCTGCGTCTACGTCGACGGCGAGGAGGCCCTTCTCGACATCGCTGCCCAGGGGCGCGAGGCGGGCTTCGCCGTCGCCCTTATCCGCGACGCCGGCCACACCGAGTTCCACGGCGAGCCGACCTTCACCTGCCTCGCGTTCGAGCCGCTTCCCGCCGAGAAGATCGACCCCATAACGGGCGGGCTGCCGCTGTACTAGGCGGATCGTGCCAAAGTACCCCCACGCCCCAACAGCACGACACATGTTGCGCAACGTGTTATGGGGCCGTTAATTCCCACCAGAATGCTAGGTTTTTCTTAATTCCTACTTGTGCGCTAGGTTTATAAGTGCCATCCTACCAATCAGCGAGAAACCCGCCGTGCGCGGCGGCACACCTCGTGACCAGTCAAGCGAATAGCTTAGGAGGCACTACCCATGCGTACTGCGAAGCAGATTGAGGCCCTCATCGGCTCCACCCCCCTGGTGGACCTTTCCGACCTCGCCAACGGCAGCGCGACCGTCCTCGGCAAGTACGAGGCCACGAACCCCGGCGGCTCCATCAAGGACCGCATCGCCAAGGCCATCGTCGAGGACGCCGAGAAGCAGGGGCTTCTTGCCCCGGGCGGCACTATCATCGAGCCCACCAGCGGAAACACCGGCGTCGGCCTTGCCATGGTCGCCGCCCAGCGCGGATACAAGCTCATCCTCACCATGCCCGAGACCATGTCCATCGAGCGCCGCAAGCTCGCGGCCGCCTATGGCGCCGAGATCGTCCTCACCCCCGGCTCCGAGGGCATGAAGGGCGCAATCGCCAAGGCCGACGAGATCCACGAGCAGACCCCCGGCTCCATCATCGCCGGCCAGTTCGTCAACCCCGCCAACCCGCAGGCCCACTACGAGACCACCGGCCCCGAGGTCTGGGCGGACACCGAAGGCGCCGTCGACGCCATCGTCGCTGGCGTGGGCACCGGCGGCACCATCTCCGGCACCGCCAAGTTCCTCAAGGAGAAGAAGCCCGCCGTCTACGCGACCGCCGTCGAGCCGGCCGAGAGCCCCGTCCTCTCCGGCGGCAAGCCCGGCGGCCACAAGATCCAGGGCATCGGCGCCGGCTTCGTGCCCAAGAACTACAACGCCGAGGTCGTCGACGAGGTCCTGCCCGTAGCTTCCGCGGACGCCATCGCGACGAAGAAGCAGCTCTCCGAGAAGCTCGGCCTGCTCGTGGGCATCTCGGCCGGCGCCGCCGTGAACGCGGCCCTGCAGCTGGCAGCCCGCCCCGAGTTCGCCGGCAAGACGATCGTCGCGATCCTGCCCGACACCGGCGAGCGCTACCTCTCGATGGACCTCTAACCCGCCGCAGGTAGAAGCCATGTTCAAGACCCTTAAGGAAGACATTGCCAGCGTCATCGCGCGCGACCCCTCGGTCCACTCGGCCAAGGAAGTCCTGCTGTGGCACACAGGCATGCACGCGGTGTGGGCGTATCGACGCCAGCACTGGCTTTGGGAACACGGGGCGCGCGGGTTGGCGACTCTGCTCGCGCGCCTTTCTCGCCGCCGCTACGGCGTCGAGATCGCGCCCGCCGCGAAAATCGGCCGGCGCTTCATGATCGATCACGGCATGGGCATCGTCATCGGCGAGACGGCGATCATCGGCGACGACTGCCTGCTTTACCAGGGGGTTACCCTCGGCATGACCGGCAAGCACGGCGGCAAGCGCCACCCGACATTGGGCAACAACGTCATGGTCGGGGCGGGCACCATCGTCCTCGGCGCCATCCATGTGGGAGACAACGTCAAGGTCGCGGCCGGCTCCGTCGTCGTGCACGACGTCCCCGCCAACACCACCGTCGCCGGCAACCCGGCCCACGTGGTCCGCGACCGCAGCTGCCCGATGCTGCGCCTCGTCCCTCTTACCAGAGACGTCGACGAGAACATCCGGTGGTCCTGCGCGCTGTGATCCCGCGGCCCCGCGCCCCGAAACACGCGCGCCCAGCAACGTTGGTTGGACCTCAGCCCCAAAACTCGGTCGCCCAGCAAAGCTAGTTGGGCATCAGCCCTAAAACTCGCTCGCCCAGTAATCGCGGTTATGTTCCAGCCCTAAAACCAACGCGCCCAGCAACGTTGCATTGCTGGGCGCGTTAGTTTTAGGGCTGAGAAGCCCTTATCGTTACTGGGCGGCCGCGTTTCAGGGCGGCCCGGGCCCCGTCGTTACTGGGCGCCGGCATTCCAGGGCGCGGCCCGGGCCCCGCCGTTACTGGGCGCGAGCGTTTCGGGGCGCGATACCTACCCCAGGCGCATGCCCTCACGGCGCTTACCGGTCAGGCGGTCAACGTCGACGCGCCAGACGTCGACGCGCTCGACCGCCTCGGGCTGGAACTTGACCGGGGCGCCCGGCGCCATGTGGGCCATGATAGCGGTGAGGCCGCGGACCTTTTCCTCGGCCTCGGTCACCCGCACCGCGCGCCCGCTCGCCATGATGCTCGCGAACGCATACGAATACGCGCACGAGAAATCGCCGGAGATGACGCCGCCTTCGACGTCGAGCTCGAGCGCCACCTGCGGGTCCGCGCTCCAGGCATCGACCTTGCGGCCCTCGCGGGCGCAGTGCAGCCAGAAGGTCCAGCGGGGCTCGCCCCCGCCTTCGCACACTGCGACCTCATAGCCGAAGCTCATCGGCACGATAAAGAGCCCCTCGGCATCGTGCGACGCGACGCGTACCGTTTGCACCGCGTCAACGATGGCGCGCAGCTCCGCAAGCCCGGTTACCTCGCGCTTGGCCCGCCTCATGTCCCGATGCGTCATCTAGTCGAGCACCTTCTCCATGCCGATCTTGTACGGCACGAGGCCCATCTTCTCGTAGAACTTCTGCGCGCCCGGGTTGCAGCTCCACACGTTAAGCGTCACGTTGTGCGCGCCCAAGCCGCGCGCGAACTCAAGAACATGCTGGTACAGGGCCGTGGCAACGCCCTGTCCGCGCGCCGCCTCGTCAACACAGATGTCGTCGATGTAGACCGTGATCACCGGCTGCATGTTGTTCGAGCCGTGGAAGTCCTCGATCACGCAGAACGCGTGGCCGAGCACGCGGTCGCCGTCCACGGCCACGAACACCGGCCGCGTCTCGTCGGTAAGAAGCGCGCAGAGCTCGGCGTCCGAGTACTTGCGCGCGCCCTTGATAAAGAGGTCCGGGCGCCCGTCGGCGTGCACCGCGCACACCTGCAGCAGCAGGTCCACGAGCCCCGGGACATCCGCAGCACCCGCGCGCCGCACATCAAAACCTGCCATGCGCTATGCCCTTTCCTGCACGTAGGCCACGAAATCGTCGAGCTCGGACTTGGTCTTGAAGCGGCCCACGTAGGCCGTGTTGCCCAGGTCGTCCGAAAGCCCGTCGGGCATGCGGTCCACGCTCATGAGGGAGCCGGCGAACTTCTCGGCGACCTCGTCGCGGCTGTGGGCATAGCTGTACTGGTCGCGACGGCTCGCGTGCACGCAGTAGTAGCTCTCGCCGCCGGGCACCACGTGGCTCTCGTCGAAGCAGACCATGTCGGCCCAGACCTGGTAGACGTTGAGCGAGTGCGCGTAGTTCATCATCTCGGGGGTGTAGCCTCCGGGCGGGCGGGAGTTGACCTCAAGGCCAACGTAGTCGCCCACGCCGCCGAGGCCGGGCTTGTCCTCGGTCAGGCGGAAGAACTCCATGTGAACGAAGCGGCTCGTGTAGCCGAACGCCTTGACCGCCGCGCGGCCCATCTCGCGGAGCTTGGGGTCCACGCCGGGGTGGGAGTAGTACGAGATGTCGAGGGCGTTCGCACAGACGTCGGCCATCGACGGCGGGAACTCCTCCTGGTTCTCGAAGAGCGGCTCGCCGTGAGAGTCGACGATAGCGTCGTAGGAGCAGATCTCGCCGCCGACGAACTCCTCGAGCACGTAGGGCGTATCGCCCTTATCGGCAAAGACGCGCTGCAGGTCGTCGTCGTTCTCGACCTTCCAGGCGCCGCCGGACCCCATGCCGACCTCGGGCTTGGCGAAGGTCGGGTAGCCGACCTCGGCCGCGAAGGCGCGGGCATCCTCGAGCGTGGTCATCTTGACCTGGCGCGCCACCGGGATGCCGGCCGCGCGGTAGCAGGGCTTCATTGCCGCCTTGCTCGTCCAGTCGACGAGCTTGGCCGGGTGAACGCCCGTGGTCACGTTGAAGTCCTCGCGCAGGCGGGCGTCGAGCGGCAGCCAGTACTCGTTGTTCGACTCGATCCAGTCGATCTTTCCGTACTTGTACGAGAAGAACGCGACGGCGCGGAAAACCTGGTCGTAGTCCTCGAGCGAAGGCAGCCAGTAGTACTCGGTGAGGACGGCCTTGAGCTCGGGGTGGATCTGCTCATAGGGCGTGTCGCCCACGCCGAAAACGGAGGCGCCGTTGCGCGCGAGCGCCTCGCAGAAGTGGCGGTACACCTCAGGGAACTGAGGCGAGATAAAGACGAAGTTCATGGGGCGTTCCTTAACAGGTCGCGGAGAAGGGCTTACTTGGAGCGCTTCTTCGCAGAGTTCGCGGGCTTCTTGGATGCAGAGACGGACTTCTTTGCAGCGGGCTTTGCGGCGGGCTTCGGCTCGGCAGCGGGTGCCGGCTTCGGCGCGGGGGCGGCCTTTGCAGCCGGGGCCTTCTTCGGCTTGAGCTTAGGGGCGGTCACGCTCACGTGCTCGGCCTTCTTTGCCGGGGCGGGAGCAGGCTCGGGAGCCGGCGCGGCCTTGGGCGCCTCGGCGGGCTTCTCCTCGTCCTTGGGCTCGGGAGCCTTCTCGTACTCCCCGTACGTGCCCGCCTCGATGGAGAGGGTCTTCTTCATGTCCTGCAGCACGATGGGCAGGAAGTAGCGGATCTGCTTCTTCCACCACGGCCAGTCGTGGTTGACGTCGGTGCCCCAGAAATCGCACCAGGCCCCGATGCCCAGGCGGCGGAACGCGTCGTCGAGCACGTGCTGCGTGGCCACGCCCTCGTCCTCCCAGGCGCCGCGGCCCACGCAGAGCACGAGCTGGCGCTGGTTGTAGACGTCGATGTAGGGGTGGTCGGCGGACATGTTGGGCAAGAAGTCGGTCGGCGAGCTCGCGTAGAGCGTCTCGTTCATCCAGCCGTCGAAGAAGTACTTGGCGTCGTAGACGCCGGAAAGCGCGATGCAGCCCTGGAAGAGGTCCGGGCGGCGCAGCGCGAAGATCACGGAGTGCGTGGCGCCCATGCTGCAACCGGCAAGAAGCGGCCTGTCGGCGCTGCCCGAGAGCTCGTGCACCAGGGGCGTCAGCTCGTCGGCGACGTAGCGATAGTAGGCCTCGACGAGCTCGGCGCGCTCGCCCTTGTCGCGGTCTGCGGCCGACCAGGAGTCCTTGTCCACGTTGCTCACGCAGAACAGCTGCAGGGTGCCGGACCCGACGTAGTCCTGGATGGTGTCGATGAGGCCGAAGTCCTCCCAGTTCGTGCAGGGCGAGTCCTGCGTCGGGAAGACGATCACGGGATAGCCGCCCTCCCCGTAGACGACGAGGTCCATGTATCGGTCGAGATTCTCGCTGTATCGGCTCACAAGCTCGCGTTTCATAGCGGCTCCTTCCGTTGTTGGTTTCTTTCCATGGTACCCCGCGCAGATTACGTGCACGTCACGCGCTCGGCGGGCGGAACTATGAAGAAGCTACCATGCCCTACACGCAAAGCCTCATCGATCATGGCTGAGCAAGAATCAGCGCATAGCCACGTCATGCGTTCACCAGCTATACATCGCGATTCCTGAGCACGTTATCGGCGTCCCTGCATTATTCGTAAAGACGAAAAAGTAATTGCCGGAGCCCACATTGCTCCATGTCGCTTTTGTAAAGCCCTGACGAGAGAACTCCGCTCTTCCCACGTACGATCCCCCCAACTTCGACGACCCACGCCAAAGCTCAACTACAAACGAGCCATCCTTACTGGAAGAGCAAGTCATTTCTATTCCCACGTTTGTGCCATCGTAATACCTTGGCGTTGTCGTATGAGTGAACGTAAAGGTGGCTTCGCCCCCATACCATGAGCATGTCGAGATATCCGCACAGGTTACTTCCTCATGAGTTACGGTAGCGATCGATTCCTCATTCAAGCTGGCAGCGTTCGCTCGTATAGGAATGGCGATAAGAACCGCAGAGATTACAACGACAACGAACTTCGATAGC
>CAVJHQ010000004.1:39544-47795 GCA_963649365.1 Alloprevotella sp. | reverse complement strand
GACTAAGCGTGCAGACATCGTCTTTAAGGACGATATTTAAGGCATCTTGATCATAAGCAAATAGCTTATTTCCATTGACTTCACAATACTTAAGAATTTTAGTCTGATAATCCAGAGAGCGCCATCTATCCAGGTCAACCAGCAGCATGCCCGAGTTGTAGTACATGTAATCCCCAATGCCCATATTGCGCCGGCGCCCCAGGTCTGCAGTGGGCTCACAAACCATTCCGAGAGTCATGCCTGTTAGGTCTTGGTCCCAGAGCTCTGCAATATCTCCTAATGCCAGAGTGTCGCCATCCAAATAGATTACTCTATGAAGTTCAGCGGGAAGGAATTCAGACATCAGCAAACGAGCGAAAATGATGTCACTCCATCCCGAAGTATCGAAATCAAAACCTACTTTATCTGTAAAATGCTCTATGTCATAGAACGCCACATCTTGACCAAAGTCGTAAGCTAGCATCTTCAATGCATGCTGATCCTTGATGGAAATTCCTCGCGAAAAGACATGAAATACAATGTCACCAGTGCCCTTGTGATTAGTAGCCACA
This sequence comes from Alloprevotella sp., assembly GCA_963649365.1. GTDB lineage: Bacteria > Actinomycetota > Coriobacteriia > Coriobacteriales > Atopobiaceae > Paratractidigestivibacter. Next base: position 47,244 of record CAVJHQ010000004.1, on the reverse strand, counting down.
GAACAGATATTAGTCGCAAGTTGCGGTACAAAATTATTATCAACCGTATATAAGATATCCATAGAGCCCTAATTCCAAAATAAAGGTAACTTTGCACATATTGATGGTCGAGAGTTACACGCCCGCAATCAAATATTGGAGTCCCGGACCCATACCGATCCGTCATCGAATTTAAGCTTAACTGGCAAATGAGTATGCCGCTCGTTTTCGTCCGGAAGTTTATGCCAATCACCATACAAAAGATTTAAATACATATCAAAATTGTGGGGCACGGGAACAGAAACGTCCTCAAATTCCAGCTCTGCTACTGGAAACAGGATCGACGAATCGAATACCGGAACATACCCGGCCCACGGGTATGAGGTAAGCTTTGATGAATCAGAGTCAAAGCACGCTTCGGCAATCCTGTTGTTAAATCGCTCCACAATAACGTGAGGTTTGAGAACAGCTTTAGCGATAAAATGGCCCACCCTGCATCCGGCTTTCTCAAGTAGGCCGAGAAAGCCACTGTGGGGAACCTCAATATCTTTCAAATAGTATAGATACATGAGCCTTTGGCTATTGGCGCATCTTTTAAGCAGCGAATTGAGCCTCCGTGCTTCTCTTGGCACATAGTCGTAAGGGAAAATATCTATATATATGCTCTGCTTACACCCCGTAAATTCAGTAATTGCCGTGCAGAACTCCGTACCATCCTTATACATCTTCACGAAAAGAGACGTATAGCCCTTATCTGCAGGCGTATGGATGGAATAGCCTGCAGGAAAGGCTGTTTTGGCAAGGGAAAGCATCCGATTATAATCTTCACGAGGCATTCCAACATCGATATCATCGTCCCAGGGAATAAAACCACCGTGCCTCGCAGCCCCCAAAACAGTTCCGGAGTCCACAAACCACGTCAGATGGTTCTCATGGCACCACTGCTTGAAAACCTTTAGCATCTCAAGCTCGGTAGCCTGCAGGCGGCTTAGAGCCTCGTCCTCAGTCATCATGTGCAGGTCTCCCGCCTTAATTTACATCGTTGCTAGTTTCACTACTTGCATACACTATGCTCAAAATCCTGGCAATTGGAGAAGGCCAGAACTTACAAAACATGTCATAGTCCTCAGTTGTTCTAAGGTCGCTTTCAATTAGTGCCGTTGTTTCTGAATCCCGATGAATACGATGCAAAATTCTAACAGCGTCGTCGTAGACAAAGTCACCCCGCAACCTGGAAACTCGTTCGAGCATTTGCCAGTCCAACGAGCCCGCATAATCCTCCAGAAATAACGGAGCTGGAAGATTCTCAATAACATAGGTAATTGAGGGACAGCAAATAGGATCGCCTAGGGACAATATCCCCCTACGAACGACAACTGAACCAGAGAAGCGGCCATGCGACAGCGGAGCAAGCATCTTCCTTTTCACCCTTAGAAGACGATTGTCGAGAACCTCAAGACCATCTCTCAGCTCACCATAGTCAGAAAAATAGAGAAGAGGGTGCTTGGCAGAAGATACTGACCTCAACATCGATTCGACATAGTTTTCTTTATAAACATCGTCCTGGTGAGCAATAGTCACCAAAGGAGTGCTGGCACATGAAAGAGCATAGTTCCAGTCGCGCGCAATGCCACTTTGATGAGAACCGACAAACAGCTCCACATTGCGCGCTTTGCACACATTTTGGATGTAGGTGTTCGGAGTTGAAGTAGCGACGATGATATTCGTCTTAATTGTCTGTCTGAGAAGAGAATCGATACAATCTCCCAGGTAAGCGCTTCTCTTATAGGCGCAGACTACAAAGGTATGATTTAATGATTTATACACGATGCTAACACCTAAACCAAACTAGAAATTCAGAGATTGTCATAAAGCTAATAATAGCGAATCCCGTCACTTAACGTAGCCCGTTCGTTCGGACACGGACTATAGCTTCAGAAGTGGACCCGTGCGTTTACGCCAGTCGATTAAACAGCCGCGACATCGGGCACGAGTCCACTCCCCAGAGACAAGGCCCTGCATCCAAACGAGCGTCTCGATTCACTGCGCCGTCCACTGAGTGAATTAGATTTACGAGATTCGCAGAGCGGCAAGCCCCGCACTTAGGGCCCTTCTTATCATTAATGCGCATAAACACCCAAAGAATATCAGTGTTCATGGTTTAAATTACATACTTTACAATTGAACAGTGCGTTCAGATAGTCTAGACTTATTAAATGTTCTGAACGCCATTCAGTAGGAGCGGCTATGCTCGATAAGAAATCGTTTCATGTACTAACCGTATTGCTCGCGACCCCGGGCGCGAGTCAACGTGAAATTGCGGCTAAAACAGGCCTTTCTCTGGGGTCGGTAAACTCAGCCATAAAGTCGCTCACCGACAAAGGTTCCATTGCAAACGGCGCCGTTACCGAGGCGGGCCTCAAAGACTTAGCCCCCTACAAGGTCCAGAACGCCGTCATTATGGCAGCAGGCCTATCCAGCCGATTCGCGCCCATCTCCTATGAGAAGCCTAAGGGCCTGCTCAAGGTACGCGGAGAGGTCCTTGTCGAACGGCAAATCAAACAGCTCCAGGACGCCGGCATTAAAGACATCACCGTGGTCGTCGGCTACAAGAAGGAGTACTTCTTCTATCTTCGCGAGAAGTACCGCGTAGACATCGTGGTCAACGACGAATATGCCTCCCGAAACAACAACGGTTCGCTCTGGCGGGTACGGCAGAAGCTCGGCAACACCTTTGTGTGCTCGAGCGACGACTACTTTACCGAGAACCCCTTCGAGCCCTACGTATACAAGGCTTACTACTCCGCCCAGTACGCCGAGGGCCCCACAAAGGAATGGTGCATGACAACCGGAAACAACGGACGCATCACCAAGGTTGTGGTTGGAGGCTCTGACTCCTGGTACATGCTTGGCCACGTGTATTTCGATCGCGCTTTCTCAGAGCGTTTCGTTCAGATACTTGAGGCCGAGTACAGTCGACCGGAAACCGAGGGCAAACTTTGGGAGGATCTCTACATCGAGCACATCAAAGAACTCGACATGACGATGCGTCCCTACCCAGACGGCGTTATCAACGAGTTCGACTCCCTCGACGAGCTGCGCGCCTTCGACCCCTTGTTCCTCGAAAACGTCGACTCTGAAATCTTCGACAACATCGAGAAGACCCTTGGCTGCTCCAAGGCCGAGATCCACGATGTCTACCCCCTCAAGCAAGGCCTCACCAACTTGAGTTGCCACTTTTCCACCAACGACGGCGAGTACGTCTATCGCCATCCCGGCGTGGGCACTGAGCTCCTCGTCAACCGAGAGGGCGAGACTACCGCTCTCGAGTGCGCGCGTGACCTGGGCATCGACAGCACCTACATCTATGAGGACTCCAAGCGCGGCTGGAAGATCAGCCGCTTTATCCCCGACTGCAAGAACCTCGACCCGCACGACCCCGCTCAGGCCGCGCGCGCCATGCAGATAGCTCGCAGTCTGCACGAGACGGACGTTAAGGTCGCGACGACCTTCGACTTCTACCAAGAGGCAAAGCGCTACGAGTCCCTTCTGCTCGAGAAGGGTCCCATCGAGATCCCCGGCTATTGGGAGATGGCAGCCGAGGTAGACCGACTTGAGGCATTCGTTCAGGCTGACAATGCGCCGGTCTGCCTCTGCCACAACGACTTCTTTATGCTGAACTTCCTCATCGACCCTGAGGACAACTACTACCTCATCGACTGGGAATACGCCGGTATGAGCGACTACGCAAACGACTTCGGCACCTACTGCGTGTGCTGCCAGATCAGCCCCGAGGAGGTCGAAAGCGCGCTGGCGGCGTACTTCGATCGGGAGCCAACTCATGCCGAGCGTTGTCACAACTTGGCTCACATCTCGCTCGCCGGCTGGTGCTGGTACCTCTGGAGCCTGCTCAAGGAGGCCGAAGGCGACTTCGTTGGCGAGTGGCTCTACATCTACTACAACTACGCACGCGAGTACCTAACTAAGGCCCTTGCGCTCTACGAGGAGGCATAAAGCCATGAGATTCGGACTTTTCAGCGGCATCCTTTGGGGTCTCGACACCGTTGTGCTCGGCATTGCGTTGGCCATGAGCCCCTATGTCGGTACGGCAGACGCGGCTTCCTTCGCGGCTATTGCCAGCTCGTGCCTGCACGACGTCGGCTGCGCCCTGTGGCTGCTCATCTACATGGGAGCCCGGGGCCGCGTCGGGGACACCCTGCGCGCGCTTAAGACCCGCAGCGGCCTCGTCGTGGTCGCTGGCGCGCTTCTCGGCGGGCCTATCGGCATGACGGGGTACGTCCTCGCCATCAACAACATCGGCGCCGCGTACACGGCCATCATCAGCGCCTTCTACCCCGCGCTCGGCGCTTTCCTCTCATTCGTCCTTCTCAAAGAGAAGATGGACAAGAAGCAGATCTGCGCCCTCGTCGTGGCCCTTCTCGGCGTCATGGCCATGGGTTTCATTTCCGCAGGCGACTCACAGATGGGCAACGCGGCCTTGGGCCTTGTCGGTGCTCTCTTGGCAGTTGTGGGCTGGGGCTCCGAGGCCGTGCTCTGCGCCTGGGGCATGCGCGACGACGCAGTGGACAACGAGACGGCCTTGCAGATCCGCGAGACCACCTCTGCGCTTACATACTGCATCGTCGTCGTGCCGCTCTTCGGAGCGTTCTCCTTCACCGCAAACGTCGTGCCGAGCATAGCCACGGGCGTCGTCGCACTCTCCGCACTTGCGGGCACCGCAAGCTACCTCTTCTATTACAAGGGCATAAGTGTCATCGGAGCGGCTAAGGCTATGGCTCTGAACATCTCGTACTCGGCATGGGCCGTCGTCTTCGGGTTCGTGCTGCAGGGAACCGTGCCCTCCCCCGTCACCGTCGTATGCTGCATCGTGATCCTTGTTGGGACGGTCCTTGCCGCGTCCAACTGGAACGAGCTCTTTGGAAGAGCCTCCTAGCAGGCCCATGCTGTGGAACGCCGTTCCAAAGGTGAAACAGCAGGCATTGTTAAAGCAATTATCTAATGGTACCGCGCCCCTAAACTCGTCATATCATACTTCTATCTCCGGGGCTGGCAACTTGCCTAACGGCCAATGTCCGCCCCGGAGAAGCAAATTACAAATACGCAAACAGGGGGTATATGAGCATGGGCATGGGCAGAAAACTTGCAACCATGAGCGTCGCAGCATGCCTTTTGACGACAATAGGCCAAATTCCGGCGTTTGCCGTGGAGACGGTCGCTCAAGAAACAAGCGATGCGATTAATGGCTGGACGCTTGCCAGCGCCAACGATCCGGACACGAACGCCGAGAACGATAACATTACCCCGAAGGTTAACAACGGCAAAAGCTATATCGACCCCGAAACCGATGTTCTGGATACCGAGACAGCCTATGAGTGGAATGCGGGCTGGATTTGGTCAGAGACCGAGCAAGTGTGGCGCTGGGGCATCGCCGAATCCGAGGGTGAGATCGCCAAGAGCCAGTGGATCTACACAGGAGGTGCTTGGTATTGGTTTGATGCCGACGGGGTAATGGCCACTGGTCTGGAAGAAATCGACAGTTCTTGGTACCACTTCCGCTCCTCGGGCGCCATGACTGCGAACAGTTGGGCACTTGAGGACGGTAGCTGGTACCTCGCAGCCAGCTCCGGCGCGCTCCGCACCGGCTGGGCAAACGTGGGCGGCGCCTGGTACTGGATGAACCCCGAGTCCTGCGCTATGGTCACCGGCAAGCAGGAGATCAACGGCGGAACCTACTACTTCAACGCGGGCGGCGACATGGCCACCGGATGGGCCTGGGACGCCTCGGAGTCCTGCTGGTACCTCTCCAGCGGCAGCTCCGACGGCCGCCTCCGCACCGGCTGGGCAAACGTGGGCGGCGCCTGGTATTACCTTAGCCCCGAGGACTACAAGATGGCCACCGGCTGGACAGAGGTCAACGGCACGAATTACTACCTGGACGCAAACGGCGCGGCGCACACCGGATGGCTCAAATCCGACGAGACCTGGTACCACTTCGATGAATCCGGCACCCCGTCAACAGGTTGGCTTCTGATTAACGATCGTTGGTACTACTTCGAAGATGGCGGAGTTATGGCCACCGGTTGGATTACGGTCGGCGGATCGAAGTTTTACCTTGACGACAGCGGCGTCATGACCAGCGGTTGGCGCCTGATCAGCGGCAGGTGGTACTGGTACGGCGAGAACAACGACGGCAACATGGCGGTCGGCTGGCGCTTCATCGACGGCAAGTGGTATTACTTCCGTACGGACGGGCGAATGCAGGTGAACGGCTTCCACTCTATTAAGGACTCAAACGGCACATGGCAGATGTACTACTTCGACGGCACGGGAGCCATGGTGACCGGCTGGTACGAATACGATGACGGCTGGTGGTACTATTTCCACGAATCTGGGGTCATGCTAAAAGATCAATGGATAGGAAACTACCACCTCTCCGTAAGCGGCTTGATGGATCGCAACACATGGGTCGACGATAAATACTACGTTGGCGATGACGGCGCATGGATTCCGGAGTACGACCCTTCGACCGCCAAAGACTCGGCCAGCATCAAGTAGGCTAGTGCCTCAACAGAAGTAACTGGCGCTACTCAATTACTTAATGTGGCCGTTCAGTAAATTGACTGAGCGGCCATTCTGCTCGCCACGCAACATGATGCCAGGATTATCTACATTTCCCTATTCCCTACTTGGGTAGTATCTACGGACACATATGCATATACATCGGAGCTAACACGGTTATGGACAACGTGGGTACCGCACGGACAATGTCTCTTACCGAATGGCTAAACTACTACACAACAACGTATACACCCCAATGGGGCTGGTAAGGCAATCTGGCGCTAGAGTAATCGAGGGCTTCGTTTAGGAAATCCCCCTGGTCACAAGACGCGACCAAGGGGATTCTCTTTGGGCGTGGGCAGCAGGCAGACGCTACCGCGAGCCAACTCTACAGAGCACAAAGAGCAACCTTACGCAGAGCAGATGCAGAGATTTTGGCCTTGGAGCGCCTCCCCCTGTGCCGCCGATAATAGGGCGATTAACATACATACCAGGCTATCCGAACAATTGAAGCGAGAGTCAATGAGAGACTATTCCAACGACTACATGGCAAGGGTCCTTAAATCTATATTGATGCCGCTGGTGGCATTCATCTGTGTTATTTCGGCTGTGGTGGTATTCGCTTCCCCGCAGGAAGCACTCGCCCAGCAGGGCGACACCGACTCCGCCCGCATCCACGTGATGTCCTTTATCGGCACGGACGCCATCATCATCGAGAGCAACGGTCACTTTGGCATGGTCGACTCCGGGGAGAGCAATGACTACCCCGACGGCAGCGACCCGCGTTACCCCCAGCGCATGGGAACGACCGAAGGCCAAGGCCAGGAGGACGAGGTCGTCGCGTACATGCAGTCGCTCGGCATCACGTCCGAGAACTTCGAGTTCTACATCGGGACGCACCCGCACTCCGACCACATCGGGTCAGCCTCGACCATCATCGAGACGTTCAAGCCCCGGCGGGTCTACACGCAGCGCTACGATGATTCGTACATCCTCAACCCCAATGGACTCTGGGATAACCAGTATGTCTACGACAAGCTAGTTGCGGCCGCCGAAGCAGTGGGCGCGTCGTTGATCCTCGACTATGACGAGGACGCATCCGTAGCGCCCGAGGCGGGGTCGACAACCGCAACCCCGACGTT
>CAVJHQ010000004.1:2547-39534 GCA_963649365.1 Alloprevotella sp. | reverse complement strand
CCTCGGAGACGCGCTCATACAGATCATGAACACCGATCCTTCCTACCAGACCGACGGTTCAAGCGATGGCAACTGGTTCTCGCTCGGCGTCAAGGTGACAGCTGGCGGGCAGACGGCATTTTTAGCTGGCGACATCTGCAACTTTGACGGCGACGAGGACGAGCTCGGGCCGCAAATCGGTCACGTTGACTTTTTGAAGCTCGGACACCACGGTCACCCCGGATCGGGCAGCACCGCCTTTATCGAGGCGCTCTCCCCCACCATTGCATTCCAGACCAGTATTTTTTGGAACATGTCCGAGACGACTCTCAGAGCGTTAACTTCTGTGGGGACGAGGCTCTACACCGCCGGAGAGTTCGCCGATGCCGGCGTAAAGGCAATCGTGGTCGAATTCGCAAACGGTCAAACGACCACCAATGCTCCAAACTTCGGGCTTGAGCTGCGGCGTAATCGCTACACGAAGCATTACCATGCCTTTGAAAACGGCGTTCCGGTTACTCTCTCAGGCTGGTACGACTCCGACGCAGGCCAAGTATTTTTTGACAATTCCGACGAAAGCACGTCGGGGGCTTGGATCGACGAGGGCGACGGCGAAGACCGCGAGAGCATCTACGTAGACCCCGACGGTCACTTGGCCGATGGTTGGCAGCAGGTCGGAGACCTTTGGTATTACTTCAAAGATGGTGTCACTCAGACAGGTTGGCTCAGAATCTCTGATGTTTGGTACTACCTGCGGCCCGGCTCAGGCATCATGGCCACCGGCTCGGTCATCATCGACGGCCAGAGCAATATCTTCTCATCCTCTGGCGCATGGCTCGGCGTAGCTTCCCTTAAGGGCTGGAACCACATCGGCGATGCTTGGTATTACATCCTCGAGAGCGGCGAGAACGCGACCGGGTGGTTGCACGACGGCAACGCTTGGTACTACCTCTGCGACGGCGGCGATATGGCTACCGGCTGGCATAAGGTAAACAACGATTGGTATTATTTCTCCGATTCGGGCGCCATGCAGACCGATTGGGTGCTGGAAGGTTCTTGGTATTTCCTCAGGAACTCCGGCATTATGGCGACCGGCTGGGAGTACGTAGGCGGCGCTTGGTATTACTTGACCGAATCCGGCGCTATGGCAACTGGCTGGACCCTAGTCGACGGGAATTGGTATTTCCTGTCGGATTCAGGCTCGATGGCAACCGGGTGGATTTATGTAAAGGGCCGCTGGTATGCCCTGTCCAGCTCCGGCGTTATGCAAACCGGATGGTACAACGACGGAGCCACAACCTATTACCTTGAGAAATCCGGCGCAATGGCTACCGGGTGGTTGCTTCTCGACCGCGACTGGTATTTCCTTGACGGCTCCGGTGCCCTTCTGACGAGCTGCTGGATCGGCAACTATTACGTCAACTCCGATGGCATTATGGCCCGGAACACATGGATCGGCCCCTATTACGTTGGGGACGACGGCCTTTGGGTCCCCGGGTACAGGGAAGCCGACGCCGTCTAAGCGTGAACCGCTTTACTCTCGCAATCCCCAACACCTAGGAAAGAAGTTCGCGTATGACGCACAAGCACCCCGCAATCATCGCCGCTCTTGGAGCGGCTCTCGCCATATCGATCGCGTCTGTTCCCGCATTCGCCGTAGGCGAAGGCATCGAGCCCCCGTCTACGCAAGCCCAGGCCCCCGATGAAGACGCTGAACCCGAAGAGCCTTCCGAGACTTCCCCCAAGGGCTCCTGGGAGCACAGCGAGAAGGGCTGGAAATACCTGGTTAATGGAGTTGAAGTCACTGGATACCAGGTAATCGACGGCATTCCTTACTACATCGACGCCGAGACGCACCTAATGGCAACCGGCTGGGCGCAAGACGATACTACGGGCGTTTGGTATTACGCCGCCTCCTCAGGAGCGCTCGACCACGACACGTGGAGGCTACTCGGAAGCACGTGGTACTGGTTTGATAGCGAATCTCGCATGGCCACCGGCTTAGTCGAGATTGGCGGCTTGTATTACTATTTCGCCGAAACCGGCGCCATGAAGACAGGCTGGATCTACGACGAGGAAGCCGAGACTTGGGCCTACGCCACAGCGTCTGGAGCGCTCGCCAGGGGCTGGGAGAGAGTCGGCGAGACATGGTACTACTTCAACCCCGACACCTGCGTCATGCAGACGGGGCGCCTGAACCTCGACGGTACCTACTACGAGCTCGCCGACACCGGCGCCATGCGCACCGGCTGGATTTACGACGAGGAAGCCGAGACTTGGTATTATGCGGACGATTCCGGATGCTTCCACACTGGGTGGTTGTTGCGCGATGACACCTGGTACTTTATGCACACAACCAACTGTAGAATGCTCACTGGCTGGTTCTCGTACTGGGGCGATGAGTACTATCTGACAGATTCCGGTGCCATGGCAACTGGCTGGATCATATACCAGGACAATTGGTACTATGCCGATTCCTCTGGCAGAATCGCAAAGAAGCAATGGAGCCAGGTTAACGGCTTTTGGTACCACTTTGGCAAGTACGGAGCCATGGACACGGGGCTGACGAAGGTCGGCGACGATGTCTATTTCTTCACAGAGAGTGGCTCAATGGCAACCGGTTGGATTTCCGAGGACAGCCGCTGGTACTACTTCGAGCAGGGCGGCGCAGCTGCAAGGAGCAAGTGGATCGGCGATTATTACCTGCTCGAAGACGGTACCATGGCCACAAGCCAATGGATTGACGGCAAGTATTACGTCGGCAAGGACGGCAAGTGGATTCCAGAATACAAGGAACTGGAGACCGATACGGGGACTGAACCGGAGCCGAACCCCGATTCGACTTCAGGGTCAGACACTACCGATTCGAACAAGGAAGTATGAATTCATCAAACGGTTAGATGAAGGGGCCTCACGCAACACGTGGCCCCTTCTTTCTTTTCAAATAAAAGCAAACGAATCGCAGAAGCTAATCGGCCTTTTGAGACTCGATCTTCTCCATCAAGGCGTCGTAATCTGGCAGCGGCATAGTAATCGGCCCCATCGGAGAGAGGCTGGAGGCCTCGACGAGGCGAGTAGAAGCGAAGGAATAGGCTGACTCGAGAAGCTCACGAATGAGGCTACTTTCCATACGCTTATTGCGATGCGCCTCGAGGTCGTCGTCCTCAATGGTCACGTGCTTGCCAGAGGGGATGGCATCGCCCATGGCGGGAGATCCGACGCGGACATCAACGGTGCAGCCATACGACATAGCAATCTTATCGGCATTGTTCGGAGTAATCTGTTTGGGCGCAGGACCGTCGCTTAGCATGAAGCTCACGTTAACCATACCACTGAGCTGCGGGTGATTGCCCTCCGAACCGTCGTTGTAGAACCAATGCGGCAACTTAATGTCTAGGCTGCTCTGAAGCTTGGAACCGCGAGGCGGGTTAACGTGAAAATACGACTCGATGAGCCGGATGCTCTCAAGTGCAATTGCAAGGTCAATGCTTTCGGCGCTCATATATGGCTCCTAAACTAGCGGTGGTCGACTCAAATGATACCGCCAACCCCTACTTGGCCTCCAGCCACTTCTTCCTGCTGAGGAAGTTCCAGACCATAACCACGGCGATGGCGACAAACTTGGTGAAGTTGACGGCGAGGGCTGAGGTGCTGGAAAGCATAAAGTCGTTTGCGATTCGCTCTCGGCCTTCTGCCGAATCGAACGGAGCCGACGTTGAGCATCCGACTAGTTTGATAACCATCGAAAGAAAATCCACGACCGAAAGGAATCCACGATGGCTAAGAAAGTGCTTCTTCTCTGCGGCGACTTCACCGAGGACTACGAGACGATGGTCCCCTTCCAGGCGCTCGGCGTCCTCGGCTACCAGGTCGACGCCGTCTGCCCGGACAAGAAGGCCGGCGAGACGGTGGCCACCGCCGTCCACGACTTCCTCGGCGAGCAGACCTACACCGAGCTGCGCGGACACAATTTCGCGCTCACGGCCGACTTCGACTCCGTCGACACCGCCGACTACGAGGGCCTTTTCATTACCGGCGGCCGCGCGCCTGAGTACATCCGTCTTAACGAGCGCGTGCTCGAGATCGTGCGTGAGTTCTTCGCCGCGAACAAGCCCGTCGCCGCCATCTGCCACGGCCCGCAGGTCCTTACCGCGGCCGGCGTTCTTTCCGGCTACAAGGCGACCGCCTACCCCGCCGTCGGCCCCGACATCACGCTCGCTGGCGGCGAGTACGTGCCCGTTGAGGTCGACGAGGCCGTTGTGGACAAGAACCTCGTGACCTCCCCCGCTTGGCCCGGCGACACCGCCATCGTCCGCGAGTTCGTCAAGCTCATGGGAGCGAAGATCGAGATCTAGGCGACGCACGGCCAACGGCCACAAGCACGCAACAAGCATCGAAATAGGGGCGCCTTGCCGCGAGCTAAACGGCGAGGCGCCCCTTTTAATAACGCAGACTAGCGAACGTTTCTGCAGGCAATGAGTGCCATGACCTTAGAGGCGTTGGCCTCAACGGAATAGGTTTCGGCAAGCTCGGACTTCTTGTACTCAAAAGCAGTTCCGGCCGTCTCCTTCTTTATCAGATCATCGAAGTAAACGTTTAACATTTTGATTACTCAATGTAGACGACTCACTAAGACCAAATGAGTCTGCGCGCTCTCCCCTACTTGGCCTCGAGCCACTTCTTTCTGCTGAGGAAGTTCCAGACCATGACCACGGCGGTGGCCACGAGCTTGGTAAAGGTGACGGCGAGGGCGGAGGTGCCGAGGGCGGAGGTGCCGGCGAGCATGACGAGCTCGTTGATGCCCAGGCCCACGACGGAGAGCGCGATGAAGACGACGAACTCGCGCTGGCGGCTCATGTCGTCGCGACGCTGGAAAACGTACTTCATGGACGCGAGGTAGTTGAAGATCACGCTCACGCAGAACGAGATGGCGGCGGAGAGCACCGGATCCAAACCGAGCCCCTGCGAGAGGAGCATAAGGACGCCGTAGTCGATGCAGAAGGCGATGGCGCCGACGACGCCGAACTTGAGGAACTGTTCAATGAGCTTGCGCACGGTGAGTTGGGCCTTTCGAAGGTGAGGAGTTTTACAAACTCCTATGATACCCGCGCGCGGCGGCCGGAGTGAGCGAGACGGGCTCTTTGGGGCGGTTCAGGGCGGCTCGGGCGGCTCGGGGCGGCCTGCACCAAGGCAGCGCGCCGTAAGCGACGCAACGAAAACGCGCCGCCTGCTGAGGGGTGGCAGGCGGCGCTTGGGATGGCCTTAGGCGGCGGGGAGAGGGTCCACCGCCTTAGGCAGGGTTAAACAAAGTGCAGCTCAAAGGCTACGTCGAGCAAACTTACGCCTCGACGAGCGCGCGGCCGAGCGCCTCGCAGGCCTCAACGGCCTCATCGTCGGGCGACTCGTTGGCAATAAGCGCGTCGACGACCTTGAGGCCGGCGGCCTCGGCGTCCTCCTTCCAGGAGTCCATCCACTCGCCGCCGCCCCAGCCGTAGGAGCCGAACAGCGCGACGGGCTTCTCGCCGATCACGCCCTTGCAGGCCTCCCAGACGGGCTCGAACTCGTCGGACTCGAGCTCCTCGGCGCCCATCGCGGGGCAGCCGAAGGCCAGCGCGTCGTAGGCGGCCACGTCGTCGGCGGAGAACTCGGAGACGAGGACGGCCTTGGCCTCGGCGCCCGCGGCGGCAGCGCCGTCGACGACGGAGTTGGCCATGGCCTCGGTGTTGCCGGTGCCGGTCCAGTAAACGACTGCGATCTTGCTCATTAGGGAAATCCTCCTTTGTATGGCCCTTGCGGGCACCCTCTGCGACCTGGCCCTTATTGCCCTAGGCCGCACCCATCCGCAGGAGCTCCCTCATGGGAACGCCCTCGGAATAAAGACGTTTGCAGCGGAGCTCCTCGCGGCTGAGCTCCTCGAAGCGGGCCCGTGCGGCGCGCACGTCACCGTAGCAGCGCCAACGACCGACCGCCTTCGCCCCGCGCCCGCCGTCGGCCATGAAACCCCGGACGTCCTCGACCGGGTAGCCGAGGACCAGGCCGACCTCGTGCGGGAAGTCGGCGCGGCCCGCGTAGTAGGACCGCAGCCTCGAGACGAGCGCCGTCGCCAGGGCGTCGCCCGTCGAGCACGGCAAGCCTGTCTGCGCGAGGAACGCGCGGTTCTCTTCGCCGGCAAGAAGCGCCTCCACCAGCGACGGGCGCCATGCGAGCAGCATGCACCCCTCGCCGTGCCGGGCAAGCCACGCGAGGCGCACGCCGTACGCGGCGGTCTTGGCCGCATACAGCGAGAAGAGCTGGGCCGAGAGCATCCGCTTGCGCCGGGCGTCGCCCGACTTCCAGGCGCGCGGCGTAAAGCCGAAGACGGCCGCGGGCTTGTGGCCGGAAATCACGAGCCCGGCCTGCGCGACGAGGGTGCGGACGAACTCGGACTCGACGCACTCCTCCATCGAGGACGCCTCGCGCGGATCGACCACGCAGCCGTCGATACCCTGTCCCATCGCGCACCTCCTTCGGTTCTTGCCCGTGCATGGCTGTGAAGCCCTGTGGTAGTTAGCCATAGCTTACTTCTTGCCAAGGCAAGAGTACACCATGGTTAACTCAAGCGCAATGCAGAACTTCTCCCCGTGCCGAGCACCCGGCCCCTCATCGCACCTTCGGCCCCGTATTCCCCCCCTCTCCGAGTTCGGAAGCCTTCCAAACTTGAGAAGGCTGCGCTGCGCGTAACGGGCACAGCGTTTACCTGCGGTTATATGATTTGCAACTATAGTTCGGAAGCCTTCCGAAGTTTGGAAGCCTTCCGAACTCGGGAGGGCAACTTGGAAGGACCCGAGGAGGAGAGCCGCTAAGCAAAAGCGCCGCCGGCCCTGGGAGACCGGCGGCGCTGCCTTTGCCTCATGCGGGTGCGGGGAGAGGGTCCGCTTGCCGCCTGCGGCGAAGTTAACATCATGATGCCCGGAAACCAACGTGAGCTCGTGTGGGGGCACTTGCTCCACCGGAGAACCGCTTGCGTGAGGGGGACGCTGTGCGGTGCATCGTGTGCTGGCATTAGATTAAGTTCACTCGGGTTAACTCGAAGTGTAAACCTTGGCTAACACATAATGCACACAAATGCCCTTAGCTAGGTAGGAATTAGAAGACGCATCCCTGCAATGCAGACGCCGCTGCGCGTCAGTGCTACAGTTAGCCTTGGTTAACTTCTACGCCTCAATATTCGGAAAAGAGAGACAATGCTCGATTACCTGCGCAGACAATTCGGCGGCGAGAAGACCGGCGGGCATGGCGGCTTGGAAATACTCCGTCACATCGGCCCCGGGCTTCTCGTTACCGTAGGCTTCATCGACCCCGGGAACTGGGCCTCCAACATGGCAGCCGGCTCTGAGTTCGGCTATTCGCTGCTGTGGGTGGTCACGCTCTCGACCGTCATGCTCATACTGCTGCAGCACAACGCGGCCCACCTGGGCATTGCCACGGGCATGTGCTTGGCCGAGGCCACCACGCGTCACCTCCCCCGCCTTGCGGCGCGCGTGATCCTCGGGTCGGCCTACCTGGCCACCGTCGCCACGGCCATGGCGGAGGTCCTCGGCGGCGGGATCGCCTTGCAGATGCTCCTCGGCCTGCCGCTGCGCGCGGGATGCGCGATCGTGGCAGCGGCCTCGCTCGCCATGCTCTTCTCGAGCTCCTACAAGCGCATAGAGCGGTGGATCATCGCGTTCGTGAGCATCGTGGGGCTGTCCTTCTTGGCCGAGCTTGCGCTCGTCGACGTCGACTGGGGCGCGGCGGTGACCGGCTGGGTCGCGCCCTCGGTCCCCTCGGGTTCCGTCGCCATCATAACGAGCGTGCTCGGCGCCGTCGTCATGCCGCACAACCTCTTCCTGCACTCGGAGGTGGTCCAGGCGTCGCATTTCGAGCAGCGCGGCGAGGACGTCATCGAGGAGCGGCTTCGCTATGAGCTCTTCGACACGCTATTCTCGATGGGCGTCGGGTGGGCCATCAACTCGGCGATGGTCGTGCTCGCGGCCACCACGTTCTTCTCGCGCGGCATCGCTATCGACGACCTTGCGGAGGCGGCGGCGACCCTCTCCCCCATCCTGGGCCCCGCAAGCTCGGCGATCTTCGCCACGGCGCTCCTCTTCGCCGGGCTGTCGAGCAGCGTGACGGCGGGCATGGCCGCGGGCACCATCAGCGCGGGCATGTTCGGCGAGGAGTACGACATCCACGACCGGCACTCGTCGGTGGGCGTCGCGCTCTGCTTCGCTGGGGCGCTCGGCGCGTGCCTTGTCGTCCAGGACGCGTTCGCCGGCCTCGTGTGGAGCCAGGCGCTGCTCTCGCTCCAGCTGCCCGTAACGGTTTTCCTGCTCATCGGGCTCACGAGCTCGCGGCGCGTGATGGGCCGCCACGCGAATTCCCCGGCCCTGCGCGCGGCGCTCCTTGCCGTCGGCTCGGTCGTGACAGCCCTTGACGTTGCGCTGCTCGTCGGGGCGTAAGTCCCGAGGCGAATTCCGACTGTCCGAATCGTCGGCAGCGCCACATTTTAAAGCGAACTCGTGTATTTGAGTGCCTTAATCGCATGTACCTCGGTAGAGCAGGGCCAAATTGGAGCAAAAGCCCTGTTGGCAGAGGGTTCTATAGTCTCTCAACTCGGCACAAGGCACTCAAATACGAAGGTTTGATTTCCGGAGCGGCAAAACGCCGCCCCATCGGCCCGAAAAACGGTCGATGGGGCGGCGAAAAACCGGACGTTTGCCTCCCGTTGAAGCTCGTCGCGACCTAAGCGACGGCGCGGGACGGCAGAAGACGGCGCGGGACGCCGAGACTTGGCGCGCCGACTCGCGCCGACTCGCGGCGAGCTAAGCGACGGCGCGAGCCGGCAGGGCGGCGCTCTCCAGGTACGGACGGTCGAGCAGCGGCGTCGTGTTCAGGCCGGCGATAGCCAGAGTCGACGCGTTGTGCAGGTACGCCGCCGTGGTGATGGGCATGAGCGACGCCACGCCGGCGGCGATAAGCGCCGAGTTGAAGCCGACGATAAAGCGGTAGTCGCCGTGAATGCGGCCCATAAGGCGCTGGGCAAGGACGCGCATGGTCACGAGCGACTCGAGCGACGAGTCGTGGACGAGCACGTCGGCCACGGCGCGCGCGATGTCGCTCGCGTCGGACATGGCCACCGAGACGTCGGCCGCGGCGAGCGCCGGCGAGTCGTTGATGCCGTCGCCGACCATGACCACGGTGTGGCCCTCGTCCTTAAGGCGCTGCACGTGGGAGGCCTTGTCCTCGGGCAGGACCTGCGCGAAGTAGCCGTCGAGCCCGAGCTCGCCCGCAACATGGCGCGCGCACGCCTCGGAGTCGCCGGTGATCATCACGAGGTTCGTGAACCCGAGCCTTCGCAGCTCCCGCAGGACGCGGCGGGCCTCGGCGCGCGGCGGGTCGCTGATGCAGATGCAGCCCAGCAGCACGCGGTTCTTCGCGATGTAGATCGTTGAGGAGGCGCCCGCCTCGGCGGCGAGAAGCTCCTCGAGCCCCGCAGGCTTATCGACGCCCTCGTCCTCGAAGACGAAGTGCGCCGAGCCGATGCAGACCTCGTCGCCTTCCACGCGGGTGGCGATGCCGTGCGCGACGACGTAGCGGACCTCGGCGTGGAGCTCGTGCTCGTGAACCAGCCCGCGCGACTGCGCCTCGGCGACGATGGCCCGCGCCATGCTGTGCGGGAAGTGCTCCTCGATGCAGGCCGAGAGGCGCAGGATGTCCTCCTCGGTGGCCTCGGAGCAGCTGACAACGCGGCTCACGGACGGCGTCGCGTTCGTGAGGGTGCCCGTCTTGTCGAAGACGACGGTGTCGGCCGCGGCGAGCGCCTCGAGGTACTTGCCGCCGCGCACGGTGAAGCCGTGGCGCGTGGCCTCGTCCATCGCGCTCATCACCGCGAGCGGCGTCGAGAGCTTGATGGCGCAGGAATAGTCGACCATGAGGACGGCCATGGCCTTGTTCAGGTTGCGCGTGAGCGCGAGGATGCCGAAGAAGGCGAGGAAGCTGTAGGGCACGAGTCCGTCGGCGAGCTTCTCGGCGCGCGACTGGACGCCGGCCTTGAGCTCGCTGGACTCCTCCACCATGCTCACGATACCGTCGATGCGCGCACAGCCCGGCGGCGCGGTCACGCTCACCTTGAGGTCGCCGTCCTCGAGGGCCGTGCCCGCGTAGACCGTGGAGCCGGCCTCCTTGCGCACGAGCGCGGCCTCGCCGGTCATTGAGGACTCGTCGATCTCGCCGGCGCCGCCCACGACCACGCCGTCCACGGGAAGGACCTGCCCCGCGCCCAGGTGCAGCACCATGCCGCGGCGGACGTCCTCGGTACGCACCTGCACGTCCTGGCCGTCGACCACGGCCCACACGGACTCGGAGCGCACGATCATGCCGTCGCGCAGCGCCAGGTGGGCGCGCGACTGCACGTGCTCCTCCATGAGGCCCGAGAGCGAGAGCAAGAAGCTGATGGTGCCGGCCTCGGCAAACTGCCGGCGCAGGCACGAGACCGCGATGGCGGTGGCGTCGAGCACCTCGACCGTGACCTCGCCGCGCATGAGGTGGCGCAGCCCCTCGAGCACGTAGCCCACGGCATGCACGCACGTGACGACGGCGCGCACCGGCGCGGGAAGAAGCACGCGCTTGATCACGCGCCAGGCGATGAGGTTGCCCACCTCCACCTGGAAGCGGTTGTTCTCGAGGCTGATCTCGAGAGCGCCCTCGCGGGTGCCCAGGCCGACCTCGGCCACGGGCAGCGCGAGCGGGTCGAGCGCGCGCACGGCGCCCAGGACCGCGTCGCGCGCGGAAGGCTCGAAGGATATGAGGATGGAGCCCACAGAAGGATGGACCTCGGCGGTGCGGACACCGTCGAGGCCCATGATCTCGTATGCGACGCCGCGCGCCTCTTCGTCGGAGAAGAGATTGCGCCCGCAGCGCAGGCGAAGTCTTCCGGGGAGCTCCGACACGATGTCGAAGACCATGGCCCCTTAAGCCTCCGCGCCCTCGGCGTCGACCTTGGCGGTGACCTCGGCGCGAATCTCGGCCTCGAGGGCGGCCAGGCGGTCGGCCACGGCGGCGTCGATCTTGGCCTGGCGACGGGCCTCGGCGGCGACGTCGTTGGCGTCGTCCACGATGGCCTGGGTCTCGGCGGTGACGGCGTCGGCGACCTTCATGCCGGCGCAGGTGGTGGCCACGGCGGCCTTGTGCAGGACGCCCGAGGAGGCGAGGCCGGCGACGGCGCCCGCGGCGGCGGCGCCCATAGCGACGAACCAACCAGTCTTCATGATGTGCTCCAATCGTTGGGGATTCCCAAAGCGTGTCTCGCACCCCATTATGGCCCCGACGGGGCGAAGAAGGGCGCACGGCTCCATTCAGACGAGCCGCAGCTAACATCAACCGCAGCTAACTCGTTCAAAAGCTGTCAGCCGCAAGGGGAGCCAGCCCTTCTCGGCAAGAAGACCGAGCCGCGACCTCAGACCTCACGTCCTCAGACCTCACGTCCTCAGACCTCACGGTCTCAGACCGCGCGGTAGGCCGAGGGAGAGACGCCCATGCAGTCGGCGAAGGCGCGCGCGAACTTGCTCGCATTGGAATAGCCGACCTCGGCAGCGACGCCCGCGACGGCGGCCGCCCCCGTGCCCAGCTTCTCCGAGGCGCGCAGCATCCTGAGCCGACGGTACCACTCGTAGACGGGGACGCCGAACTCGTCGCGGAAGGCTTCCTTGAGCACGGTCGGCGAGGTCGAGCAGGCCTCGGCAAGCTCGGGGATGGTGAGGGGCTCCGCGATGGAGGCCCCCATGGCCTCCCGGGCGCCGTAGGCGACTCCCCTGCGGGCGGCGTGCCGAGCAGGGCCGGCCTCGCCGTCGACGCGGCGCAGGAACTCGCGGACGCGCAGCTCGAGCACCGCGTCGTCGCCGGAGAGCCAGGCCACGGCCACGTCGTCGAGAAGGTCGGCCTCCCGCGAGCCGCGGGCGTAAAGCTCCGCGCCGTGGGCATCCGCGGCAGGCAGGTCCGCGGCGGGTACGTCGGAGCCGGTCACGCCCGCGGCGGTGCCGGTTACGCCCGCGCCGGGCACGCCGGTGCCGCGGGCCTCCGCGCCGGATCCGCCGGGGCCGGTCGCCTGCGGCGCCAGGACGGCGATGGCCTGGAACGGGGAGGAATCGACGCGCACCGAGGCGCCCGGCGCCCACAGGAAGGCGTCCCCGACCTTGAGGGCCTGCCCGCCGACCACGACCAAGCCCCGGCAACACCGGACGAACACGCGGCGCTTCTCGCCGTCCGCGAACAGGTGGGCGAGCGAGGTCCCCTCCCCCGTGCCGGCGGCGAGGACCCGCGCGCAGCCGAGGTCGGAGGCCGGGCGCCCGGACTTGGATTCGTGAAGGGAGGTGAGGCTGACCATGAGCGGGAAACTCCAAACGAACGCTCGGTAAGAATGGCGCCGCCGGCGCAAGCAAGGGGCAACGTCGGCGGCGCGTAGGCACTGCGCCCAGGCCCGGTTTAGCCGAGCCTGAACGCAGGCGATGTCATGCGAGGGCAGGCCCTACGCGATCTCCTCCGTGAGGTCGGAGACGATCTTGTCGTCCTTCTTGTCCCACTTGGGGGCGGGGCGGAAGAGCTGGAAGAGGATCGCGGCGAGGGCGACGAAGGCGATGACGGTCCAGACGCCGAAGTTGCCGAGCACGAAGAGCTCCCAGAGCTGGTTGATGATCATGCCCACGACCCAGCCGAACACGCACTGGTAGGCGATGGCGAACCAGAACCACTTGGAGTCGTCCATCTGACGACGGATGGTGCCGATGGCGGCGAAGCACGGGGCGTCGAGCATGTTGAAGGCGACGAAGCCGCACATAGCGCCGACGTGCAGGACGCCGGAGGCGTCGGTGAACATGGCAGCGAAGCCGCTCCACATGGTGAGGGAGTTCTCGGTGGCGTCGCCGAGGCCGTAGAGGGAGCCGAAGGTGGAGACGAGGTTCTCCTTGGCGATAAGGGCGCTGATGGAGGCAGCGGTGGCCTGCCAGTAGTCGCAGCCCAGGGGCGCGAAAATCACGCCGAGGAAGCCGCCGATCGCGGCGAGCAGCGAGTAGTCCATGAAGTCGTCGCCGGCACCGTCCATGACCTGCAGGAAGCCGAAGGCACCGTCGCCGCCGTCCCAGTTGGCGAAGCCGAAGTTGGAGAGGAACCAGACCACGACGGCCGCGGCGAAGATGATGGTAGCGGCCTTCTTGATGTAGCTCGAGACGCGCTCCCAGACGTGCAGCCACCAGGACTTGATGGTCGGGAAGTGGTAGTTCGGGAGCTCCATGACGAACGGGGCGGGCTCGCCCTGGAAGGGCTTGGTCTTCTTGAGCATGATGGCCGAGACGACGATGGCGGCGATGCCCATGAAGTAGAACATCGGGGCGACCCACCACGCGTCGGAGCCGCCGATGAGGACGCCCATGACGAGGGCGATGATCGGGGTCTTGGCGCCACAGGGGATCATCGTGGTGAGCATGGCCGTCATGCGGCGGTCGTTCTCGTTCTCGATGGTCTTGGTGGCCAGGACGCCCGGAACGCCGCAGCCGGAGCTGATCAGCATCGGGATGAAGGACTTGCCGGAGAGGCCGAAGCGACGGAAGACGCGGTCCATGACGAACGCGACGCGGGACATGTAGCCGCAGTCCTCAAGGAAGCAAAGAAGGACGAAGAGCACGAACATCTGCGGGATGAAGCCCAGGACGGAGCCCACGCCGCCGATGATGCCGTCCTTGACGAGGGAGATGACCATGTCGGAGGCACCGGCATCGATAAGCCAGCCCTCGACCGCGTCGGGGATGGAGGGCACGAAGCCGTCGTAGTCCCCCATCGCGGGCTCCTCGGAGGTGCCGGCGACGGCGGCCAGGAAGTCGGCGGCGTCGACGGAGTCGATGACCTCGTCGGTCTCGTTGCCGTCCTCGTCGGTGGTCGCGACGTCGGTGGCCTTGAAGTCGGCCTCCTCGCACTTGCCGGCGAAGTCCTCGACGATGGCGGCGGCGTCCTCGTCGGAGTTGTCCTCGGCGAGGGCGGCAGCGGCCTCGGTGACCTCGGCGGCGGAGTCCTCGTCGACGATGCCCTCCTCCTGGGCGGCGGCGATGAAGCCGCTCACCTGGTCGGCGTAGTGGTTCTCGCCCCACTCCTCGGTGTCGGCGTCGTACTGCTCCTGAGAGGCGCCGTTGAGGAAGAAGCCGTCGCCGAAGAGGTTGTCGTTGACCCAGTCGGTGCCGGCGGTGCCCACGGTGGAGATGGCGATGTAGTACACGAGCACCATCACGCAGACGAAGATGGGCAGGCCGAGGATGCGGTTGGTAACGACCTTGTCGATCTTCTCGGAGGTGGTGAGCTTCTTCGGGGCCTTGACCACGCACTCGGCCATGACCTTGGTGATCCACTCGTAGCGGTCCGAGGTGATGATGGACTCGGAGTCGTCGTCGCGGGCCTCCTCGACGGCCTTGATGAGGGGCTCGATGGCGGCGAGCTGATCCTTGGAGAGGCCGAGGGGCTTGATGGCCTCGACGTCGCGCTCGAAGACCTTGACGGAGTACCAGCGCACGAGCTCGGCCGCGCAGCTGCCGGAGATCTTCTCGGCGATCTTCGCGAGGGCGTCCTCGACGTCGGCGGAGAAGCACTTGACGCCGGTGTTCGGGGTCTTGGCGGCGACGGCGGTCTTCACGAGCTCGTCGACGTTGGTGTTGTGCAGGGCGGAGACCTCGACCACGGGGGCGCCGAGAAGCTCGGAGAGCTTCTTCGCGTCGACCTTGTCGCCGCGCTGCTCGAGCAGGTCGCACATGTTCAGGCCGACGACGACCGGACGGCCGGCCTCGAGGACCTGGGTGGTCAGGTAGAGGTTGCGCTCGAGGTTGGTGACGTCGATGAGGTCGATGAGGGCGTCGGGGCGCTCGTTGACGATGTAGTCGCGGGAGACGACCTCCTCCGGGGTGTACGGAGAGAGGGAGTAGATGCCCGGGAGGTCGACGAAGGTCACGGACTTGTCGGCCTGCCACTTGGCCTGCTTCTTCTCGACGGTGACGCCGGGCCAGTTGCCGACGTAGCCGTTCGAGCCGGTAAGCTCGTTGAAGAGCGTGGTCTTGCCGCAGTTGGGGTTACCTGCGAGACCAATGAACGTATCTGCCATTCCTAGCCTTTCCTAAAGGGTCGTGCTTGCGGTTCTGGTGAGGGCGTTTGGGGAGGTCAGGGAGTTAGAAAGAGGTAACTCGACACCCTTAAAAATAGGGTCCGCCTACCCGCGCGAACCCTCGGCTACTCGCCGTCGCGAACGTCGGAGACCTCGACGTTGGCGGCCTCGTCGCGGCGGATGGAGAGCTCGTAGCCGCGGACGGTAACCTCGATCGGATCGCCGAGGGGAGCCACCTTCTTCACGTAGACGTGGGTGCCCTTGGTAAGGCCCATGTCCATGATGCGACGCTTGAGGGCGCCGGTGCCGGTCAGCTTGGCGACGTTGGCGCTCTGACCCACCTTCACATCCTTGAGAGTTGCCATCAATTACCTTTCTCCTTGCCGGCGGGATGCCGGTCCTGCAAAAAGTGCACGACTCCGTCCCGGAGGCTCTGCGGCGCGGGACGGAAGACGAACCTAAAGAGAGACCATGACGTGGGACGACATGGTGCGGTTGAGCGCGAGGCGGGCGCCCTTGACGTTGACGATGACGTCGCCGGAGACGCGCGAGATCACCTTGACCTCGGCCCCTTCGACGAGGCCCAGGTCGGAGAGGTGCTTCTTGAGCTCGGAGCCGCCCTTGACCTTGACGACCTTGGCGGTCTCGTCCTCGCCGAGCATGGCGAGCGGAAGCGCGCCGCCGACGCTGACGGGAGCGGCGGAGCTCGCGACGGACCCGTTCATAACAGCCTCCATGGACATTGCTGCCTCCTTGTCCCCTTCCGTCTACCGGCGATTGAGCGCCGTTCGCGGACGAGAAGTTGGCCGACGTAAACAAAACCTTCAGAAGAGTAAGTTAGACCTAACTCCATTCGGACGCAACCCAAAGACGGCAAAAAGTTTAGGATGGGTGACTTTTCTTTGGGGCAAGCTTTGTGGACGGCGGGGAGAAGGGCTCGTCCGAGGCGGTATGGCCGGCGAGAAGGGCTTGAGCGAAGCGGCTCAGCGCCCCCGGAAGACGGGCTTTACGCGAACTGCGGCGAGAGGAAGCTCATGACCAGGGCGACCATGGCCTCTTTCTCCTTCGGGTTCGACTCGGCGATCATGATGGTCACGGCAACGAGCACGCTATCGGGCACGCGCTTGCGCCCGTCCACCCACAGGGCCCCGTTCACGTCGAGGAAGTACAGGAAGAGCGAGGCGGCTATTCGTTTGTTGCCGTCGAGGAACGAGTGGTTCTTCGTGACGAAGTAGAGCAGGTTCGCGGCCTTCTCCTCAAGGCTCGGGTAAAGCTCCTGGTCACCGAAGCCCTGGTATATCGCCGCGATGCTCGACTTGAAGGAACCGTCCTTCTCCACGCCGAACAGATCGCTCTCCCCCGCGAACCTCATGGACTCGATGAGCTCGCGGCACTCGCCGTACTCGAGCACATGCGTGGCCTTGGCGGTTCCCTGAGGCTTCCCGACGCGCTGGTGGTCGTAGTCGTCGAGAAGGTCGAGCGCCCCCGTATAGGCCTTGACGACCGCGAGGATATCCGCGGCGCCGAGCGACTCCGGCACTCGGTCCATAACGCTCACGATTTGCCCGAGCTGCTCGAGCCGGCGGCGGTTCTCCGCATGGCCCTTCATGACGTACTCGCGCAGCACGCCCGTGGCCCAACGACGAAACTCCACGCCGCGACGCGACTTGACACGATACCCCACAGAGATAATGACATCGAGGTTATAGTGCTCGACCTGGTAAACCTTGCCGTCTGCGGCAGTTGTCGCAAATTTTGCGACAACTGAATCACGCGGCCCCTCGAGCTCCTCACGCAGCGCGTTGTTGATGTGCTTACCGATCGTCTTCACGTCGCGGTCGAACAGCATGGCCATCTGGTTTCTGGTAAGCCAAACAGTCTCCTCATCCACACTCACAGGCAAAGAAACCTGCTCGTCGGAGGACTCGAACAGAACGATCTCGTTGGCATTCTTAGGCATAGATATGCACCCCGCTCATCAACGGTCTATAAAACAGCTAATGGAATTGGATGCCAGCTTTTGCTCTGCTGGCGCACAGGGGCGCGTGCCTGCGCGAGGCTCACCAGTGCAACGGCCTTGCCGTCACCCGCATACACGTACCATTGGGGGCCTCCGTGCAGCTCTGGCTACCTCGTAGCTTGCGAACAATTGTACCACAGGCTTGAACACATGTTCGTGAGAATTCAGAGTTTCTTTCGGGCAAATTCTGCCCTCCCAATCAGAAGGCGAGAGGCCACCGATGCATCGCAATCATTGGCAAGACCCCCCGCAGCAGTGGCTCTCGAGCCACGACGCGTAAACCATGAGCCCTCCCAAAGACACGCCAGTCCCAAAATGAACAATCGGGCCACGACCCAGCGCATACATCGGGCCACGACCCAGCGCATACAAAGGCCGTCGAGGTGGTGCCCGATTAGCCATTGAAACGCTCCAGGTGGTGCAAATCGAGCCGTTTAAGCGCTCCAAGTGGTGTTTGAAGCACCACCTCGACCCCAAAAGCATGCGCTGTGTCGTGGGCCAAATAGAACCATTTGCTCTCGGTGACGCTAGCCCTACAGGTCGAACAAATCGTTCGCGAAGGCTATCCGAACCTTGAACGGGACCCTTGCCGCCAGCTCTTCGGGAGCCCTGCCGGCCTCGTGAACAATGAGCTCGTAGGTCGCCCCGCTGTCCTCCTTGGTGGTCAAATCAAAACGCACCCTATCGGGCACGGCCTGGCCATCCAGGACCTGAACGGTCTGTCGATCGCAGAGCGCCCTACCTTTCTCGTCGATAAAGAAGACCTCGAAGACGTTGTCCCTCGCCCCCGATTCGACGTCCGGCTCGAATCCAACCTGGAAAAGGTTGCTCGCCACCGTACGGCTCGCCGCGTCGGGACGGATAGACGCCCTCCCCTGCGTCACAGGCGCGACCTTGAAGGACGCCACGAGCTCGGCCTGCGCCCTCGCACGCTCCTCGGCCTCGCGCTTTGCCCTCGCACGCGGCAGCTCTCGACGCTCACGTTGCTCCGGGAGCACAAACGGCGAGACCTCGCCGTCCGCCTCGACCGCCAGCCGCGCGCCCTCCACACGCGAGGGATGGCAGGTGAAGTAGACAATCTGGAACTTCTTTGCGAGGGTGTCCAGAAGCCGGAAGGCACGCCGCAGCTTCTGCTCATCGAGGGTAGAGAACGGGTCGTCCAAGATGAGCATCGGCGCCTCGGCCTGAAAAATCGTGTCCACAAGCGCCATGCGCAGGCACATATCAAGAAGGTCGCGGTACCCGCTCGAGTAACCCGCCACATCGTGCGCGGCCTTGCCGTCGTAGAGCGAGATCCCAAAGTCGTTGGTAACCTCCGCGTCAATCTGCTCGTCAACGAGCCAGGCGCCCGCGTAGTCCTCGAACCTGCCGCCGAGGTCCCCGAGGTAGCGGCCGTCGAGCCCCTTTCGGGCCTCGTCAAGGTAGCGCGCCGTTGTCTGCACCGTAAAGAGAGAGGCGGTAGCCTTCTGACGTTCCTTGGACAGCAGCTCCGTTTGCTGCTTGGAGGCCAGGTGCCCCTCAAGGCCCGCGAGGACCGCAGACCTCTGCTCCTCGGCCTGCGCGCGCTGCCTCACCAGGTCATCGCGGCGTGCCCTCATGGCAAGCAACATCGTGGACGCCGTTTCCGCGGAAGCCTCCTGCCGTTCCTCGGCAAGAAGGGCGGCGTTCTGTGCCGACCACTCATCCAAGCGCGCAACGGCGGCGTTGAGTTCCTCCCCGCGACCCAGCGCCTTCGACGCATCCTTCGTGATCTCGCGGACAAGTTCCGCGAGCTTGCTCGGAGTATCCGGCGTCCGTCCGCCGCAACGCGCGATAAACGCATCCGCGGCATGCTCGTAATTCACAAGATCGGCGCTAGCCTTATCCACTTTGCCTGACGCGGCGGAGCACTCCCAGGCCGCCTTCTCGTTGTTCGAAATCGCGGCGGCCATATCATCGAACCACTGAGCGGTAAGCCGGGACGCATCGTCCACGCCATAGGCGCGTGACCAGGTCTCAAGCTCTTTGCGAAGCGAGTCGAGCTCGCGCATCTGCACGGCCTGCGCCTTCGACGCCTCGTTGGCCTCGGTAGATTTGCGCGAGAATTCGTCGAGAGCGGCCAAAAGCCTCTCGCGACCGATTGCCAGCTCGCTGTCCTGAACGCCGTCAAGCCCAAAGGCGGCCAGCGAACGGTTGAGCTCGCTTCGGTACCGCGCGACCTCCCGCGCCGACTCGTCGGCAACGACGAGAAGCTCCTTCTCACGAGCCGGCGTGAACGCGTCGATTCCGCGAACGAACTCCCACGGATCGGCGCCCTCGCCCGCCTCAAGACGAACCTCGTCTGCAAGCAATCTCTGGCAGTCGGCGGACCTGTTCTTGGCAGCCGCTGCGAGGGCGGCCTTCTCGTCTAAAGCGGCCGCCGCCCGGTCCGCATCCGAAGAAAGCCCCTCATGCCGAGCCGCAATGCCCGCGATTTGCTCGCGAGCCTCATCGACGCGCCCGCGCGCATAGGCCGCGTTCGCCTCCAGAGCCGCGATATTCTTCGCAGCCGCGCCGCAATTGCGCGCCGTGCGTGCCAAAGCGTCGCATTCGCCAAGAAGGTCGTCTCCAAGCGACGCCCCGGGGAACACGGCGGCCACCTTTTGCCGGAGTTCTCCCTTGGCGGCGGCAAGACCCGCCTCGGCCTCGGCACACGCAGCCTGTGCCGCCGTGACGCGCTCCTGCGCCGCGTCGCTGCGCTGCTTTGCCGATCGAACAGCCTGATCGCTGGCATCGTCGACCGCAGGGGTCGCGAGGCCCTCGTTCTTGCCGGAACGAGCCAGCAGCACAACGCCAACAGCAAGAACCACGGCTCCCGCAGCAAGAAGCACGGGCACGGTCCCCAATACCAGCCCGGCCACCGCCAGTGCGGCGCCCAGGGCAATGCACGCGAAGGCAGGCACGCGCGAGGGCTTCGCGGCCTGCCGCTCCGCAGGCCGTTCCTCGACCGTCTTGGCAGCCTTTTGCCATGCAGCCCTAAGCTCAGCTGCCTCCGACTCGGCAGACTCCAGCTGTTTTCTTGCCTCGTCAAGATGCTTTTCGGACGTCCTGGCCTCAAGGACGTCATTCTCCAGCTCTTCCGCAAAGGCCTCCCAATCGAAGCCGAGGTCGCCCTCGAATTCTGCTCGGCAACGCGCCAGCTCGGCCTCCGCAGCATCGGCCCGCTCCGCCTCGACGCCGAGCTTGGCCGAAAGCCTGCGAAGCTCCGCGGCGTCCTGCCGTAGGGCCGAGGGGTCGGCTTCGCCCTCGGCTGCCGCGGTCGCCGTCTTGGCCTCGTCGGCAAGCCTGGCTATCCGCGCCCTCCTCTCGGCCCAGCCCGCGCGGACGCCAACGAGCTCCGCCTTCGCCTCCGACACACGCCCGAGGGCCGCGGCGGCGGCCTCATAACCCGCTACTGCCTCGTTTGCATGGGCGATCAGCGACGGGTCCTCCGCGACGGCTTTGCTAAGGGCCAGGAAGTCTTCGTCGGCCGGCGCAGCCTCACGTCGTGCAGCCGCGAGCCTCAAGGCAAGCTCGTCGGCCTGTCTGCGACGCTTGTCCAGCTCCTCCTTCGCAGGCAACGAAGACAGACCACCCAGAGTGGACGCCTGCTTCTCCCGCGCAGCTTCAAGATCGGCTCGCGCAGCCCGAAGATTCGCGTCGGCGCGTTCAATCGAATCGGCGGCGGCGACGGCATCGTCGATTTCCTCATGCGAAAACTCAACTCCGCCAATTCTTTTCTTTGCGTCCTCATACGAGGCCCTCGCAGCCGTGACCTCCCTACGAAGCTGATCGCGAACCTTCAGAAGCGCCTCTCGCTCTTGGCGCTTTCCCTGCTCCTCTTCCGCCGCCTTCTCCGCTTGAGCAATGGCACGGTCCACATCCAGGACTTGAGAACCAAGCTCCTCGATATAAGCCTGCATCTCCTTCAGGCTCGCGATCTCGCGGGCGGCACGGGCGCCGTTGCCCACGAGCCCGGCCATCTGCGTCGAGATCTCGGCGATTCTCCCTCGGTCGCCCGTCTTCTTGTAGAACTTCCTGCGCTCGTCGAGCGTCTTGAGCGCCGCATCGAGGCCGGCGACGTCGTCAGCCTCGTTAACGAGTGAGTTCAGCCGGTTGCGCAAGCTAGCAGACGACCCGTCGTATCCCAGGCCGTTCTGAACAACATAGACGCTCTTCTGGAACGCGTTCGCGTCGATCCCAAAGAGCCACTCGCCCAGGTTCTCGCCCACTTCGGAAGCAACCGACGTGCCCGTGCGGAGGTCAACTATCTTGAACCTATCGCGAGCGCGCGTGTCCCCGAAGCTGCGCGTAACGCGGAACTCACGCCCGCCGGCTTCGAAGTCCAGGTAGCCGCCGTATTTTCCTCCCTGCCACGGCTTGTAGCGCAGCCTCTCGTTCTCCGAGACGTCACGCACCCTCTTGCCGTCGAAACCGTAGAACATGGCCTTGACGAAGGCAGCCAAGGTGGTCTTCCCCCAGCCGTTAGGCTGCATGACCACGTTCAGGCCGTCGGTGAAGCTCAGGTCAAAGTCATGGAAGGCGCCGAAGTTCTCGATGTGGCAGTCAAGCAGCCTCATTCCGCAAGCTCCTTTCCGTTGAGGGCGTTCCAGCCGCACCGCAGGACCCTCGTCTTCTCCGTCTGGCTCAGGGTGTCGTCGTCGGACACCCGTCGCACGAACTCGGCGAGAAGCGAGACATCGGACGCAAGCTCCTCCACGTCGAGGCCAAGGTCGCAATAGTCGGCGATCTCCACATAGCGGAAGCGCGCCGCCAGCCTGCGGGCAAGGTCCTCGGTATCCACGTATGTTCCGAGCGGAATCGAGCCTCTCAGCTCTATGCGCAGACAAGAGCCCCTATCCAGATCCTTGACCGCGTTGCCCACCGCGATCGCGACCTCGTCGGCGCTCTTCGGCTCGTCGAGCGCGACCTTCACCACCACGAGATTGTGCGCGGATGCGTCCACCCACTCGAATCCGGAGCAGGCCTGCTCGGCAGCATCCACATCAACAAGCGCATAGCCGCACTGCAGATCAACTCCAAACGCGTCGCAGCTCAGGGGCCCAAGGCGATACACAACCCCACGGCAAGCAAGCGCGAGCCCCGTGGCGCCGCGCACGAGCGTTGGCACCTCGCAGGCATCCGCCACGTCGGTGAAGTCCATGAGATCGTCGATATCCCGCAGGGCGATGCCCGCTTTGCCAAGGATGTCCTTCTCGGCAACGACTTCGAGTCCATCGGCGCGTCCGCATCGGGCCTCAAGGTCCGCGGCCTCATCGAACAAGGGCACGTACAGAACACGCACCCCACTTAAGGAGACCGTCCGCAACACGGCCTCGTAAAGCGACTGCGCGACGAACCCCTTGGCAAAGAGACCTCCCGCAATCAAGCAGGCCTGCGCGCCGCGCTCCTTTGCGTCGGCAAGAATACGCCCCAGGTAATCGATCTTGTCTTCCTGCCAGCGCATCACATCGGCGGCAGGAAGGTCAAACGCGGGCAGCGAGCCCACGCCAAGGTCCGCGCATACCATCAGCCTCATGCCTAGTCATCCTCCCTCAGTGCGTCGAGCACGGTAAAGACGTCGAAGTCGCCGAGCTCGCAGCTGCAGGCGGCATCGGACAGGCGGTCCGCCAAAAGGTTGAAGTAGCTGAACAGCGGCGTGACGTTGACCTGCGCCTTGTCCTCGCAGAGCTTGCCCAGCTTGCAGAAGCCGTACCAGAACGCGTTGACGTGGTCCATGAAGTCGTCGTCAAGGATGCCGAGGTAGGGCTTGGCGTTGGCCGCGCGCATCTCGTCGACGCACTCGCCGAGCTTCTCGCCGGTCTCCACGTCGCCCACCGCATGCAGCGAGAAGGCCCCGTTGTCCCCCACCACGCGGCGGTACTTCTCGAAGGCGCGCCGCACCTCGGCCATGAGCTCGGTGAGCTTCTGGGCATCCGCGCGCGACCAGGTCTCGAACGTTCCCGCGAACGCCGGCGCCGCGTCCTCCGCGAGCTTTGCCCCGTCGGCGAGAAGCCCCTGCGTAAAGGCCACAAGCTCGCCGCGGTACCTCTCCGCAAGGGGAGCCGCGGCCGCAGAGAAGGCCGCCACGTCCGCACCGTCGCCCGCGACCACGCCCTCGCACCAGTCGAGCTCGCGCTCAATCGCCTCGAGCATCCTGTCCACGCTGTCGCAGCGCGACAGATAGGCCCAGAGCTTTTGGAACTCCACGGCCTTCGGCATCGCTCCCGTCTCCTCGAGCTCGTCGAGGAGCCGTTCGCACAGAACCCGCGACGCAAGGCCCACGGCCCTTCTCGCCGCCTTTTGCTTGTTGAGCTTGGCCTCGTTCTGGCATTTAAGCTCCTCGCCCCGCACGATGCCCTGGCCTATGGCCTCGGAGAGGTCGCCCAACTCGATGTTCTGCAGGTCCATGGCTCTTCCCCCTTAAATCCCAAGGGCCTTGGCGGCCGCGGCCAGGGCGTCGCCGCTCTCGTAGAACACGGGCACGACCGCCCCCAGAACCTCGGAGGGAACACGCTGCAGGTCTGCGATGGAGCTAAGGGGAAGCAGCACCTTGGTCGCGCCGGCGTTCTTTGCCACGCGCATGACGTCGTCCAGGTTGGCCACCGGATCGAGCGTGCCCGAGAGGTGCAGCACGCCCGGCACGGCAAGCTGCCCCATAACGGGACGCCCGCACGCGGCCGAGCAGAGCCCGACGAACTCCGCGAGCGAGACCTCGAGCGTGTCGCCCTTCTTCTGCACGTCGCCCACATAGAGCAGGTAGTCGCGCCCCTCAACGCGCATGCCGCCGCCGAGCCTCGGCCCCACGGCGCGGAACTGCTGGAACGCGGCGTCGAGCGAGTCCTTCGCCGCCCTGGACCCCACGCCCTCCACGCGGAACTTGAGGTCGCCCGCAACGCACTTGTTCTCGAGCTTGTACACCGCCTGCTCGCCCGACACGGAGCGCCCGATGCCAAAGACATGCCCGGGCGCGAGCGTCGCGTCGGGGATTAGGGTGTCGTCGGCCTGCTCGGGCACGGCCACCACGTGGACCGCGGCAGGGTCGTCGACGTCGAAGTAGCCCAGCTTGACGTCGGCGAACTCGATGCCCGCCATGATCTTGAGCTGCTCCTTCACGCGGCGGCGCCCCTCGACGGCGTACTCCAGGATGGCCCGCGCGTCGTCCTTCTCCATCTTTCCCGTAGGAAAGAGGAGCTTGGCCAGGCCCGAGAAGGTCTTGCGCACGGCGATCTCGTCTCGCTGGTTGAAGTCGGCGTTAAGGCGGAAGTAGCTATCGAACTCGTGCGTGAAGTCCTGCTTGCGCATCTCTTTGCAAAACTCCGAAAGGCAATCGGTGATCAGGCCATAGCGCCCGGTAAGAAGCTCGGAGCGCATCTTTGGCACCTCCCAGCCGGGCAGGTAGCAGTGGATGCGGTCGAAGAAGGCCGAGTCGTTGTTGAACTCGGGCGGGAACGGGTCGAAGAGGTGCGTGGTCTTGAGCACGTTGGCCACCGAGTCGTTGATGTTGCCCTCGAAGACCATGGAGGCCTCGGCGTTGTAGGAGTCGGTGCCGCGGCCAAAGGTGCCGTTGGCCATGTAGCCCTTCATGATCTGCACGGCGTTCTCGTCGCGGAAGCGCATGCCCGCCACCTCGTCGAAGGCCACGACGTCCCAGTGGCCCACCAGGCCCATGCGGTCGCCGCGGCCGGCGTTGCTCGCAAAGAGCTTGGCCGTGGTGGTCTGCCCGCCCGAGAGCAGGTAGGAATAAGGGCTGACCTCGGTGTATATGTGGCTCTTGCCCGTGCCGCGCGGGCCCAGCTCAACCATGTTGTAGTTACGCTCGACAAGAGGCACCATGCGCTCCAGGAAGTGCATGCGCTCGCGCTCGGAAAGGGCGTCCGGCTCGTAGCCCGCCGAGCGCAGCAGCAGGCGCGTCCACTCGTCCGCGGTAAAGGCGTCGCGGTGAGAGATGAACTCCTTCAGGTCCAGGTTGGGCATCTGGATGGGCGTGAGGCTCACGATCTTGAAGGGCGAGTCCTCGGGGCCGCGCTTCTTGCCGCCCGTGGCCTTGGGGCGCTTGGGCTTGGGGTCCTCGCCGAAGATATCGTCGAGCGGGTCCACGTCGTCCTCGGGGCGCAGGTACTGGATGCGCATGACGCACCAGATGCCGCCCATGAGGACCTTCGTGTACTTGCGCGCGTACTCGTCCGGCAGGACAAACGCGCCTATGGACAGGTTCGTGCAGTTCCCAACGTAGATATCGCTGTACGGGTCCAGGTGGGCAGAGACCTTGTCGATCACGGTGTACTGCCCAAGCTCGCGGATGCGGGACTTGATTTTCTCGCTCTCCTCGGGGCGCACGTAGTTGTCGGCCAGGATCTTGCGGATACGGGCCACGCCGGCGTCCACGGCCACCGGGTCATCGGTGGCGCAGTACATGCCCAAGAGGTACTCGAGCACAAAGGTGGGGATGCCCGCGCCGCGGCGCATGAGCGAGGTCAGGTCCTTGCGCACGATCTTTCCGGGGAACTCGCGGACGATCTTCTCGTCCAGGGCGTCCTTCTCGTATACAGGGACAGACGACTCCTCGGCTGCCGGCACAGAGGGGTTTACCTGCGGGTTATTTGAGTTCTCGTACTGGCACACGGCCATCACCATCCAAAGTCAACGGGGGCGGTAAATGCGATCTGGATCCTAAGCTCGCGCAGCACAGCCGCCTGGCCGGTCTGCGTGTCCTTGGCAAGAAGCAGGTACGTGGCGTCGGACGCCGGCTGGAAGCCCGCGCGCAGGCCGAAGCTCGCGCTCGTGGTTCGCTCGCGCGCCTCGGGCGAGGCGCTTGTAGCCACAACGCGCACGACGTCGGAAACGGGGGCATGGGCGGCGTCGGCCACAAAGACGTCGTACTCGCGCGGCAAGACCTTGCCGCCCACAGGCTCGTCCTGCAAAAACTCCAGGGTAAAGAGCGAGTTCGATATGACCTCGAGGGTCGAGACGAGCGAGATCGTGGCGGGCATGGCCTCCACGTAGCCCTTGGAGCCGGCGCGGTGGTTGGAGAAGCGCAGCACGGGCACGCACATCTCCTGGATGCTCACGCCGCCGTGGACGTAGTTCTCGCCGCCGCCCGCCATGCGAATGCGCACGCACTCGCGGGGAAAGAGGCCCACAAGGCCGTCGGCGCCCGGCAGCGCCGCGCGCAGGAAGAGGTCCGACTTCGCGCCCTCGCGCGCCACCACGTAGCGCCGGCCGGCCTCAACGACCTCGCCCGTCACGTCGGCAGCCGAGGCGTGCTCGGGCTCGGCCAGCGGCTGGTCGGTATAGAGGAAGCCGTGGTCGGCCGTGACGCACACGTCCGAGGCGCCAAACTCGCGGACCACCAGCTTGACGGCCGCGGCAAGCTCCCCGATCGCGTCCGCGCAGCCTTGGAAGACCTTTCGCTCGGTGGGGCGCTTGTCGCCCAAGGCGTCGATGGTGTTGTGGAAGATGTAGACCACGTCCGCCGCGTCCACCAGCTGCTTGCGCTCGGCGCGGCCCATCTCGCCCATGAAGTCGTCGTAGGAAACGGCCACGCCCTGCGGGTGCGTGCGACGGATGGCCTCCTGCCGCGCGGCGGTGCTCGACGCCTCTTCCCCGTCAAGAAGCACCGAGAAACCCTTGCCGTCGGCGCGCGGGGCAAAGGCGTAGCTGCCCGACGGCAACACCGCCGCCATGCCGCACTTGGTCACGGACGGCAGCGCGGCCTGCACAGAGGAAAGCTCGCACGAGCCCTTGGTCTCGCGCTCAAGCACGCCCGAAAGCTCGGCAGCCACCTCGTAGCGCAGCGCGTCCGACACGATGACCCAGGCGCGCTTCTTGGCGCGGGCAGTGGGCCCAACAACGTTGAGGTATAGGTCGCGCTGGCGGGGCACATCGGCCACCGATCCGCGCTCGGCCAGATCTGTGGCCGCGGCCTTACACCAACGGTCGTTGACCACGTGCAGGAACCATCCCTTATAGAGCTTCTCGACGGCGCCGCACAGCGCGCGAAAATCCTCGTCAAGGCCGTAGTCGGCGCTCTTGAGGGCCGCTTGGAATGCCATGTGAAGCTCACGGTACCAGGCGTCCATGCGGTACCACTCGCCCGTGTACTCCTCCCACACGCGGGCGGCGGGAAGCGGCCCCATCCCCTCGCTGTGGGCGCGCTGGAAGGCAAGCATGTGCGCCGCGGTCTCCACGCCGCGATAGCAGTCGGCAAACAAAGGCGCCCAGGTAAGGCCGCGGCGACGGGCGCAGATCTCCAGAAGCTCGTCGGCGCCGTCGCCCGAGGCAGCCGCGGCGGCAAAGAGCTTACGGAGAAGAACCGCGTCAACGCAAGGGAAAACCCCGGCTCGCGAGAGCTCGGAGAGCCCGGCAGCCTCGAGCCGGCCTTCCAGCCCAACCTCGGCCTCGACCTCGCGGACGGCCGCGGCGAGCCCGGAATCGTCGAGCGCGGCCCAAGCCGCAAAGACATCGTGGCAAAGGCTCGCGTGCTCGGCGCTCACGCAGGCCTCGAGCCCCGTGAGCGCGCCTGCGGGCGCCGTGCGCGAGAAGGCCGTGAGCAGCACGTGCTTGCGAAGCGCGGCCTGGTCGCAGGGGTCGCCGGCAAATCCCGTCCAGGCGGCGACGGCGTTGCCAAAGGAGCCGCGCACGCCCGCGGCCTCAAGGGCGTGCGCCGCGCCGGCCGCGTCCTCGGCCGGGCGCGAGAGGAACGAGACCAGAACCGAGGCCCCGTCCGCGCCGCTAGCCCCCAGGGCCACGGCCATGATGCCCACCTCAAGCTGCTGCGGCGTCTCGTAGGCGTCGCGCAGGGCCGCGAGCTTGCGCACGCTCGTCTTGCGCGAGAGAAACGCCTTGCGCGCACGCAGGGCCGCCCGCATGTCGGCGTTGTCCGGGCAGCCAAGCTCGCGCAGCTGGACGGACGCGTAATCTGCCGAGAAGCGCTGCGAGCGCACCTCGACGTCGGCGAGCCAGTCGCCCTCGAGCTTACGCGCGCGGCGGCGGTAGAGCAGGACCTTGCGCCCCGTAAGGTCGGCGTTGAGCATGCGCTTGAGGCCAAACACCTCGTTCTCGCGCTCCTCGAGCACCTCCACGCCGGGCAGCTCGAGCTCGCCCAGCGAATCGGCGAACTCGCCCTCGGGATCGTGCCACACGACGATGCCGCCGGCCTCCCCCGCCCCGTCGAAGAGCCTCGCGAGCTCGCTCTGTATGTCTTTTAGCTTCATTGGTTTCCTACTCGAATCTTGTTCAAACGTGGCACTGTCACAAGCAATGACGTGCGGTTTATTTGATCTTTGCCAGCACGTCGGAGAACTTGGCGTAGTTGACCTTCACGCCGTCGTCCAGGTCGATGGCGATCATCTGGTCGGCCAGGTGGTGGATCTTCTCCTCGTAGGCGGCAAGCTCCGCCGCCTGGTCGGCCACGTGCTTCTTCTCCTTGGCCAGGGCCGCCTTCTGGCGCCCCTCGGCGATGGCCGCGGCGTCCTCGATGCGGGCCAGGCGCGCACGGTAGCGGTCCTGCTGCGGCAGCACGTACTCGGTGCGGATACGCGCGATGAGGTCGGGACGGTAGCGGTGCATGTACACCAGGCACTTGAAGCCGCACTTCTTGCCCGAGTCAAAAAGCCAGTAAATCGGGCGCTTCTTATACGTCTGGCAGTGATCGGCGTAGAAGTCCTTAAGGAAGTACGAGCGAATTACCTCGCGAGAAGACCCCTTGCCGCCCAGCGAGTCGGCAATAAAGCGCAGGTTATCCTCCAGGGTCTCCTCACCGTAGGCCGCGCGGATAAAGTTCACGAAGTAGCGCACGATGTCATCGCCGAAGTACTCGTCGTCGGTGATGGGCAGCACGTTGTCCTCGTCGCACATAAAGGTCACGTGCTCGGGGTCGGGCATCTTAGCCAGGTAGTCTGCCGCGGTGGCGCCGGCGTCTGCCAGCACCAGGCCGTCGACGTCGAGCGAGTAGCGCCCGAACATGCAGCCCACGGCGTAGCTGATGAGCGAGACCACCTCGTCGTGCTTGGTGCGCACGTAGCGGTTGCCCTTGTAGCTCTCGGGGATCTCTTCGGCCGTGTCGAAGATGCGCGCCACGCTCACGTACTTGTCCTCGACCTCGACGGGCACCTCGCCTTCCATGTTGTAGATGCGCGCGAAGATGCGGTTGAGCTCCTCCTCGTTGGCGCGGAGCTGCTCGAAACGCTCGTTCACCTCGGCCTTGCGGGCCTCGTACTTGTCTGCGATCAGGGTTGCCATGGGTGGGCTGCCTTTCTATGAGAGGGAACGCGCCGGTTCCCGGGGTTGGTCAAAGGGTCCTTGGGTCACTCGTCCAGCTCTATGCGGTCGATTGCCTCTTGCAGATAGAGCGGCAGCGCGCTAAACGAGGTGCCGTACCTGGCCAGAAGCGCCGTGACGTCCGCCGCACGTACAGCCTCGCCGCGGGCGGCACGCTTTTTCAGCAGCTCGATGTCCGCGAGCAAAGCCTGTTCGTATGCGACCATCGGGTTGTTCATATGCGCCTCGCGTTTCCGTAGCTATGAATTCAATTGGTCTACCTGCAGCTTTAGCTTGTGTAACGAACGTGTGTTTGTTATAATTTCTGCTTGAATGTAGCCCTTTGCGCGTGATATAAGAGAGGTGGTCCTCCCGCAAGGGTCGGCCTCCACGAGCCGGGGGGTTTCCCCCGGCACTTTTTATTTGTAGGAGGTCGATGTCGTGAGCGAGCTCTCCATCTTCATAGACGAATCCGGGGACGCCGGAGAAACGTCTCGCTACTACCTCATCACGCTTGTGTTCCACAGCCAGAGCGAGAGCATGGCAGAGGCCCTCGAGCCCTATAAGATCGACCTTGCAAACAGAGGGCTCGTCCCCATCCCGCTGCACCTTGGACCGCTCCTCAACGGGAATGACGACTACAGGGGACTCGATGTCTCCGCCCGCAAAAGCTACCTGAGCTCTTTTCGAATCATGCTTCCTCACTTGCCATTCGGGTACAAAACGTTCGCATATGAGAAGAAGCGATTCGACGGTGACGAGAAACTCCTCAATACGATGCGGAGAGACCTCACGTCCTTCCTTTTTGACAACATCGAGTACCTTCAGACCTTCGAGGTCGTCAAGGTCTACTACGACGACGGGCAAAGGATAGTGACCAAGGCCATCCACGACGCCATCGAATACGTGCTTGCCAAGAATGCGATCATTTACCGAGACGCCAAACCAAGCGACTACGTGTTTCTGCAGGTTGCCGACTACATCTGCACCCTGGAACTGACCGCCATCAAATTTCACGACAATGCTGCGACCAGAACCGACCTGACCTTCTTTGGCCAGTGGGGCTCCTTTAAGAAGAACTACCTGCGAAAGCTTCGCCGCAAAAGGCTTGATTAGCATTGATTGACTCGGGAGGGGCGTCGAGGGATTGCTCGTGATGTCAAAGGCAGTGGAAAACCGCGTCGAGCCACGGCCAACCGTTATTTTATTTATGCACGCCATCTCACGTCGCTCCCCTCTACTTAATCTGAGTTATTTTGCTGCGCCTATTCCAACCAGTTGATCAGCTGATTGATTAACCATTGCCCCAATTCGACGAAATCATGTCTGCGATTCGGAGATACGCTTGCTCATAATTCCGAGCCGGCACTCTTTCAACTTGAACGCCCAGCGATTCCAAAGCGTTTAACCGACAAATTTCTTGCAACGGCAATGGCTTGGCGGCTATTTCAGCTTTGTAATACGTGACGGAATTCTCGAAATTGTCGAGGTGATTACATGGAGCAAATAGCGATGCCCTAAGCGCCAAAAGCCACCATATATCGCTCTCACTATAGTCAAGGCCAAAGCCAACAATAGCTACGTCGCTAGTCAGAAACAGCTCTGGCCAGATTCCAAGGGGCGCAGCATTACGAGAGATAAGCTCTTTAAGGTGATAGTTTCGCTTATCCTTGATGTCGCTTTCTCCGGGATAAAACTTCGACCTGATTTTGCTAATCAAAGTCGCATAGTGCTCATGGCCAAGGCATAGTGTGTTTTTCCATTTGCACAGCCCATGCGCATGGTAAAAATCACGGCCACCCGATCGGTAAATCGCCTCAAGGATATTGCGAGATGAGCCCGGATTGATTAAAGAATTCTCGACCTCGAACATCTTCTCGAACGTCTCATCATAATTTGACGTAACAAAATGTTTGAACGGAAGGTCCCTAAAGGCCTTGTGAATGAGTCCATACCCGACATCGGCATCATGAATAATCTGCACAAGCTTCGAGCGGAGCTCCTTGTAGGGATCGATATTTCGTCTACCTACCGAGCAGCCATTCCTAGCAGCAATCTGTTCGAACTCAATTGGAAAAGGAACGCCGGACCCCTCGGGTTCAGTCGATCCCAGCTTGATCATCAGCTCGTCCCAGCTAACGGAGGTCTTTAGAGTCCTGTTGAGCCCATTGCCAATAAACAGTGTCTTATCTTCCATGTGAGTCACCTACAGCAAGGGGTGGCGTTTGAAGTCCCAGGAGGTTTCAAACGAGTCCCAGTCGGATTTGGATAGGTTGCGAGCTCTCTCCACGCGCTCTACAGCACTAGGCCTGAGCTCGTCGCTCTCGATTATTGGGTAGGTAGCAATTTGACCGACTTCAAAATTAAGCGTCGGGGAGAGCATGCTGGCGACGAGCATGATCGTTGAGCTATTGCATGCCCCCTGTAGGTATTTCAACGTTTCGTCGTCTGCAAAAATGCTCGTACCGGCTACGTCGAATACATGGCCGTATGGCTTATAGCGAAAGGCAATAGAACCGCTAGAAATCTTCGACCATGTAATCGAAGGCTTGAAATAACAATCAGGATTACGGATAACCGATCCGGAGAACTCTTTAATAGCTGCTCCGTCATTCTGCCAATCGACAACGCACTCATTGTTCCCATACCACTTGCGGAAATCTCCGCCCTTGTTGTATGGGAACCACTTGCAGCCACTCTCGACTGACTGGGCAATTGAACTGCAGTCATAACAGCTGGCGGTTTGCGTGACTTCCCACCACTCGCGGACGAAGCGCGCGTTTTCGCCAGTGGCGAGACCTTGCCTTGGCTTGCCGTACTCCGATAGTTGTTTTGCAGAGCCAAAGGCGTTCAGTAGCGAATTGCTCGCCCAGTAGGCGATGGGGGTGCCGGGGATTTGGGTGAAGGTTTGGGCGTCTCGGCGGTAGAACCAGCCGCAGGCGGGGTTTTGGATGGCCTCCACCAGTGCAGCGCCCTTCTCGCCGATACGCTGATTCAGTTTCACGTAGGCGCCCATGTAGCCAGGGTTGGCGCCGCGCTGTAGGACCCAGATGGCATTGGCATCGAACACGTCGGGGTGCGCGTTTGAGCCGCGCGTGTCGGCGAAGGCCAGGATGGTGTCCTGTTTCACGAGCTTCTCGCGCATCGCGGCGAACGAGGAGAGGTACATGCAGGTATCAGAGGTGACCAGCGACGTAATGCCGTTGTCCTTTATGAGTGTCAGGTTGCGCTCGATAAAGCACGTGCACAGGTCGCTCTTCACGTCGGGGTAGTGCTTCTTCACCCAGCCGCTCATGAAGGGGTTGAACTTGGCGCTGCCCATGTAGGGCGGGTTGGCCACCACCACGTCGAAGCGGCGGGACAGGGCCTCGCACCTCTCAATGGCCAGCTTTAGCTTCTGTGCCTTGGCGTTGGCAAAGAGGTCGCCCGCGCAGGAGGCGAGGTCGGCGCGCAGGTCGGCCAGGTCCTTCTCGCCGGGCGCCAGCAGGCTGCCCACCTCGCCCAGGTGACTCAGGGCCTCGGTCAGTGCCTTGCTTGCATAGGCAAGCTCACCCTCCTCGAAGGGGATGGACTCCAGCACGCACACGTTGGCGTGCACGTCGCGCCTGAAGAAGCGGCGGTCGTGCTCGCGGGCGCGCAGGGCCAAGACCAGGCTCGCGATCTGGGCGGCGCGCTCGTCGATCTCCATGCCGGCAAGGTTCTTGGTAAGGATGAGCTCGGGGATCTCGCGCTCGCGGTAGCCGGACTCCTCGTACATGGCAAAGAGCAGCTCGAAGGCATAGGAGAGGATGTGGCCGGACCCGCAGGCCGGGTCGCAGAAGGTGATGTCCTCGGGGCTGGCCACGCGCAGGAAGTCCTCGTGCTCGGCGTCGGGCTCGATGTAGTAGGCCATGCGCTCGCGCAGGGCGCTCTGCGGGTGGTTGAGCATCCACAGGCGGCCCAGCGAGTTCTCCACCATGTAGCGCACGATCCACTCGGGCGTGAAGAGCTGGGTGGCAGGCGCGATGTCGGCCGCGGCGGCCTTGCGCTTGGAGTTGAAGAAGTCGGCCTTGAGCTCGGCGTTGTAGAACTGGTACATCCAGCCCAGGACCTCGACGTTCTCCCACGTGGACTGGGGAATGTCGGCCACCAGGTGGTAGAGAACGTCGTCTGCGCCCTGGCGCAGGAGATTGCCGGGCAGAAGCAGCGCGTCGGCCTCGCCCACGTGGCCAAAGACATCCGGCAGGGCGGCCGCGAGCTCGTTGCACTGGGCCACCAGCACCAGACGAAAGACCGCCTCGTCGTCGCCCTCGCCCATAAGGCGCAGGACCTCGGCCTGGTCAAGCCCCGGCAGCGGCAGGTCGGCCGCCTGGCGCAGGCAGTCGGGCGCAAAGGAGCCGTCGGCGGCGCAGCTGAGCATGCGGACGTTGCTGGCCAGGTAGCCGTGAAGCTCCATGTAGCGGATAGCGATGTAGCGGTTGAACCAGGTGTAGGCGGCTTCCTGCACAAAGGCGTCGTAGCCGCCGTCGGTCGCGTCCACGCGGGCGAGAAGGGCGTCGCGCTGGGACTTCTCGGCGGCGGTCAAGACGCGGCCGGCAACGACGTCGGAGCCGGCGGGCGCGGATGCGCGGCCGGCGTCGTCGAGGCCGTAAAGGTGGCAACGCAGGTCGACGGCCTCGATAAGGCGCACGCGGGCCCAGGGGCAGAACTTCTCAAGTGCTTTGGTGTCCATGGCGGTTGCCCTTTCGCGCTAGTTGATTCGAATAGCGTCGTTGCCCTCGAGGGCGGCGAGCAGTTTGGTCTTCATCTGGGCGAGGTAGGCGTCTATGTCCGTCTCGCTGCTCAGCCGCTTGGGCTTGCAGAAGGTCGAGCGGTCGATCGTCTTTACGCGGAGCTTGGGCGGCGCGGGAGTCGTAGCAGCCTGCACCGCAGGCTTGGACGAGACGCCCATTCCAATAGAGCCGCTCGTCGCCGCCGGGTTCACGTGAGGGACCACGACGGGCGCCACGTGCTTAGCGGGCGCCTTGGCGGCGTTTCTGCGGTCGACCTCGTCATCCACCTTTCGGTAGAACTCGCCTTGGTCGGTGTCGAGCTTGGCCTTGATGGCGTCGAGGTCCTTGAGGGAAGAGGTTTTGTTCACGGCGTCGCGGCGCTGGAGCTCGCGCTGGGCAATCTCCGGCAGGCTGACCTTCTCGCCTTCCGCGTAGGCCTTGATGTCGGTATACATGTCGCGCACGCGGTCAAGCATCTCGGGCCTGCGGGCCTTGAGAAGGGCGTCGTAGGCCTCGCGCAGCTCTTGGCAGGCGGCACCGAGCTCTTTGATGCGCTTGTACGGGCGCAGGGAGCCCAAAACGTCGCGGATAAGCTGCAGGTTGTTCATGGCCTTGGAATCCCCGGCAAGGTAGTCGCGCTCTTCCTGCAGGCGGGCGCGCAGCTCCCAGGCGGTGTCGAAGAGCTGGCGCTGCCCCTGGAAGAAGCCTTCTACGACCTCGAGGTCCTCGGCCGCGTCGAGCATGTCGTCGTGGGCGCCCGCGACGGCGGGCAGCAGGTCCGCGGGGTCGGTTCCCGCGGCCAGGACCTTCTTCACAAGGGTGAGCGCAGACTCCACCTCGGTACGACCGGGGTAGCGGGTCACGCGGTACTCGACGTCAAGCAGGTGCTGGAGCCCCTCGGCGCGCTGGGTCAAAAGCTCATGCGCGCGGCGCGCGAGGGCATCTTCCTCGCCTGGCACGTCGGAGACGCGGCAGAGCTCGATCACGGCCTCGCGGGCACGTCCACGCACGCCCTCGCTCACGCGAACGCGTCGCTCAACCTGCAGCTTCTTTGCCTCGTTGGCCTTGCGCAGGCAGTCGACGAGCCTGGGCGCCCGCGCGTCGAGCGTCGTGCCCGCAAGGCGCGCCTTCACGCGGCCCTGGGCGATCAGCTCGGCCACAACGGCCGCGATGTCGATCTCTCGCCAGCCAAAGGGCTTGTCGCGGAAGTGCTCCAGAACGGCCGCCATGGTCACGCTGACGTGC
The DNA here is from genome assembly GCA_963649365.1 of Alloprevotella sp. Taxonomy (GTDB): domain Bacteria; phylum Actinomycetota; class Coriobacteriia; order Coriobacteriales; family Atopobiaceae; genus Paratractidigestivibacter. The sequence continues at coordinate 4,127 of CAVJHQ010000004.1, read as the reverse complement.
AGCCTGGCCTGGGTGTCCAGCCACTGCTCGACCGCCTCGAGGGCGCGGGCGTTGGGCTGCTGGCCGGGAATGGCCTGCTCGGTGCCGTTGAGGATGGCGCGCAGCTCGGCGTCTGTGTGATAGTTGCGATCGACGTAATCAAGTTTGGGGTACTCGCCCGCGACCAAGCGGGCCAGGCACTCCTCGACGAGCTTGCGCGCCGATTGCCCGGATGCGGGGCGGACCTCCCCGCCGGCCGCGTAGAACGTGCCGCGGCGCACGGCCTCCTCGATAAGAGCACGGGCCCTCTTCTCGAGCTCGGCGCGCTCCTGGCCCTTGCCGCGGATGATGTCCTGCATGGCCTTGGGCAGCGCCGCCGCGTTGACGGTGTTGCAGTAGGCCTCGATACGCGCGGCCTCGTGCAGGCACTCGTAGTAGTCGACCTCGTCACACAGCACGACGATGGCCTCTGGCCCGTTGGACGAGCGCATGATAAGCGCCGTGCGGTCCAGGGCCGCCTCGTCGGAGAGGGCCGTCATAACGCGCAGGGTCAGGCCCGCGGCCTGGTTCACGCGGCTCTCGTCGACCCACTCGCCCACCGGGAAGTTGTTCTCCCCCACCGTGAGCTTGGCGCCGCCGAAGATGTCGCCGTAGAAGATCTCGCCGATCTTCCTGGTTATGCGCGCGGCGTCGACCTCCGTGCGGGAGATCTGGCGGGCCACCTCCTGCTCGTCGTCGGTAAGGAAGACGTACTCCTCGCCGTTGCGGCCCGCGTAGTTCTCGTGCACCAGGCGGTCGAGCGAGGCCTGGACCTGCTCGCGCAGGGCCACGCGGTCGGCGCGGGCGTCGTCGCACACCAGGGTAGCCACGTTGCCCACGGTCGTCTTCACGCCGTCCTCCCACTTAAGGAGGAAGAGCAGCTTGAGCACGTTCACGTCCTGGGGCTCAAGGCCCTGGCCGCCGTGGGCCGCCGCCTGCGCCGCGCGGTCGACCACGCGGCGGACGTGCCCCTCAAGGAAGGTCTGCAGCGTGTCGTAGAACATCCAGAACGGGACGATGGCGTTCTCGTCCTTGTCCTCCACGCGCTGGGCCGCCTCCTGGAAGCCGCTGAGCATGGAGCGCTCGCCGCTGGAGAGGTGCTTGCCCGAGCTGCCGTGGCGGCGGATCTGCCCCATGACGTTCTGCATGAGCTTGAACTGGTAGTTGGCAAAGGGGAAGGTCTGGGCGAAGTCGTCGGCGTCGTCGTAGCCCATGAGGTCGCCCGTGGACTTCTCGAAGGTAAAGAGGTTGCGCAGGACGGTCGCGGTCTCGGCGTACTGGGCGCGGAGAAGACCTGTGGCCTCGGGGTTCTTTGCCAGGACGCGGCGCTTGATAACCTCGTCGGCGCTGGAGCTGGAAAGCGAGAGGCGCGTGTTGAAGCGGCCCTGGATCTTGGAGAAGTCGTTGCCCGCGACCTTGACCACCGAGTCGATGTCTTCTTGCGAGGTGACCATGACCCACACGCGGCCGGCGCACTTGGTGCCCAGTTCCTCGACGATGGTCTGCAGGTTGAGCATGAGGTTGACGTCGCCGCCGATGAACTGGCCGATCTCGTCGGCCAT
>CAVJHQ010000004.1:0-2312 GCA_963649365.1 Alloprevotella sp. | reverse complement strand
GCGTCGCGGAAGGCCTGGGTGCAGCCGCGGTCGTCGACGAACTTCTCCAGGCGGGCGAGCTTAAGGTCCTCGCCGTAGAAGCCCAGGGCGTCGTAGAACACGCGGGCGAAGGTGCGCTTAAGGACGTCCTTGTCCTTCTCGCCAACGGCCTTGTTGTCCACGTTGAAGAGGATGGACTGGGTGGGCACGGCGCCGCAGCGGGCCACCTGCGCGGCCACCATGGGGTCTGCGAACTTGCCGTCAAAGTAGTCGAGGGCATGGCGGCCGCCGACCTCGCGGTTGGTGAGCAGGTACGAGAGCATCTTGAGGAAGTGCGACTTACCCGAGCCGAAGAAGCCGCTGATCCAAACGCCGATCTTGTCGGTGGGGACGTCCAGGGCGCGCTCGTAGGCGCCGTAAAACGAGGTGAAGTGGCCCGAGAGCTCGCGGGTGATCACGTACTCCGCAAGCTCCTGCTCGACGGCGGAGTCGTCTTCTTGGGCGACCTTGACCACGCCGTTGATGTCGCGGTCGATGTCGCGCTCGAACATCTGCTGGATACGCATGGCGTACCTTTCCCGCCCGAACGAACCCCGGGCGACGGGATTCGTAAGGTTAGAGCAAGTTAAAAGCGCGGTAGTAGTTCCCATCGCTTAAAGTGCCAAAGAGATGCAGTTGGCGGCCGTCGTAGCGGCCGGGGTACAGCATGACCACGGGGATGTCCTCAAAGACGTGCTGCGCGTTCTCGAGGATCGCGTGGGCACGGACGATGGGGTACACCTTGCCCACCCCGCCAATGACGAGCACGTCGCGGCCGGGCTCGTGCGAGTCGTAATCGAGCGCCCGGGCAAAGGCCTCGGGCGTGGCTATCTTCTGCAGGCGGGCGAGAAGCGCGTCGGTGCCGCGCCGAGCCTCCAGGTCGGGGATGCGATCCAGAATGCGACGCTCCTCGCAGATGGACTCGAAGACGTCCCACAGGTCGCGGTAGATAACGCGGCACGCCAGCTGGCCCGCCTGGGATTCCTGCACCAGGGCCGCCATACGGGCGCGAACGTCAAGCTCACGAGTGGCGTCGTAGGGGTAGACAAAGAAACCGACCTCGTTGCCCAAGCCGCGGTTACGCAGAAAGTCCTCGTCGCAAAAGCGGCTGCGAATGCGATCGAAGTCCGCCGCGATGTCCTGAACGGGGGTGTTAAGAATGCTCATTCTTGCCCTCCCTATTCAGTCACGCCAAAGGCGGGAAGAAGGGCCTGGTCGCCGTTGGCGCGCATGGCCTGCTCTAAAGTAAGGTCCAGGATAGGGCGCAGCAGGGACTCGGCGCGGCGATCGTACATGCCGCAGTCCACAAGGCATGCGGTAAGGACCTGGCGAATCTTGTTAAGGGTGGCGTCAGACCAGCGCGCGGCGCGCTCGTCCTGAACGCGCAGGCCCTCAAGAAAGGCGACGATCTCGCGCTTGGGAAGCGACTGGTCAAGGGCTTGGAATTTACGGGCGACCACGACGGCAAGGAAGTCCCAGACAATGCGGTTGTCGCGGGCCATCGCATAGAGGTTGACCTGCCGCGCCTGGTCAAGGGTGCCGTCGGCCGCGAGGTCAACAAGGCGGTCTCGAACGGTCGCGTCATCGGACAGCGCGTCAAGGCGCCGCCAGCAGGCGCGGGAGATGGACTTGACCTCGCGCTCGGTGGGGTACTGGAAAAGGTTGCGCTCAGAGACGAGCTTGACGGCGGCATCGCAATCGAGCGACTCGCCAGAGCGGGCTGCCTCGGTGCGAAGCCGGGCAACGACGCGGGTCTCGCGCAAAAGCCACTGCTCTCGCGTTATGGTACCGCGGTAGGGGGCGTCGGTAGGCATGGGCTACGCACCCGCCTTCGGACGGGTACCGCCGCACGCTAGAAGCGGGCTATGAGGTACCCCCCCCCGGAGCAAAATACTGATTATTAGCGTCATGCGAAGACTCCCCCACTCAATGCTTTCAGCAGTCCTTATAGTAACGTCCGGTTGTGACAACAATGCCCCGAATCCGCGAGTGGCGCATAAATACACGGCGCTGACCTGCGTTTTGTTCAGCTATAAGCTCTTGACAGAAGCATTGTTGAGGGTGTAGTGCGCCGGAGAACACTGCAACGAAGCCGCTCCTGGGGGAAGCTCCGCCAAGGATCGGCTTAGGGCCGAGCAAGATCCGGCTTGGCGCGGCTCCGGCTCGGCTCGGCTCGGCTCGGCTCGGCTCGGCTCGGCTCGGCTCGGCTCGGAAGTAGGTTCGTCTGGCAACCGCCCGTTTACCTTGCACACTTTTCCGAGATTCTGCGTGCACGATTGAGATTTTGATGGCTA
>CAVJHQ010000003.1:0-53713 GCA_963649365.1 Alloprevotella sp. | reverse complement strand
GATGAGCCAGGTGGTCTCGCCCGTGCCCGCGCCCACGAACGTGAGGTCCTTGTTCAGGACGTCGGCACCCTTGTTGTACAGCGTATACTTGCCGGCGGCGAGCTCAATGGTGTCGCCGCTCTGCGCCTGGTTGACGGCTGCTACGAGCTCTTCGTCGTTGCTCGCCTTAATCGTATCGGCCTGCGCGGGAACGGCAACGCCGAAGCAGAACGTCAGCGCAAGCGCCGCAGCGAAGACCCCTCCCCGACTCATAATTCGTTTCATTCAAACCTTCTTTCCCGCGCCCCCGGGGCACGAACGGGCGGCTCCCTAAAGAAGCCCAAACCTAGACAAGTGGCCGAAGTCTAGCACCACCCAGGGAGGGGGAACGTCTTAATTCGGTAAGACGTAATCGCGCCACAACTTTTCCCAGGTCACACGGGAGATTGCCGCCGAACTGCCGTTAGTTCCCCAATTTGTTCCCTTGGGGAGAAGACGTCCCGAATAGCAAAACAGGTAGTTAACCAAATACGGCTAACTACCTGCTGCTTTGCGATGGTGCCCCCAGCGGGATTCGAACCCGCGATATCCACCTTGAAAGGGTGGCGTCCTGGGCCGCTAGACGATGGGGACGCAGGGACTCAGTATACAGGAAGTGCCGCCGTGCCATAGACGCGAATGGTAGGGGCGGTGGGACTCCGTTTTCGCCTTCGGCGAAAACGCCCGCTCGGGACCGCTTACGCGGCCCTCGCGCACTCGCTACAAACGCTCTGCGTTTGCTTTACGCTCGCGCCCCCAACGGGGTTCGAGTCCATGGGCGCAACACGAACGGGCGCGTCGGCCATGGTAGACGCCGCAGCTCATTTGGTAGGGGCGGTGGGACTCGAACCCACAATCCTTTCGGCCGCGGCTTTTAAGGCCGCTGCGTATGCCAATTCCGCCACGCCCCCGGATGCAACTCCCCTAGTCTAGCCGACTTTGCCGACCGGGCGCATCGTCGGCTTCCAACCCACCGGGGACTTCTCGCCGTCCGCGCCGGGCAGCGCCGTCGCCGCCGCGAGCGAGAGGCCGAAGAGCAGGTCGGACTCGCTGACCGTGAGCTCACCGAAGCCCGTCTGGTCCATAAGCTCGCCGATAGCCACGACGCCGCCAAGGATCACGGGCGCACGCTTCGGCTGGATGCCGGGGAGCTCCGCGCGCTGCTCGACGGTGAGGGCGGCGAGCTTCTTCTCCAGCCCAGCGACCTTTTGGCGAGAAAGCCTCGCCAGGTGGACGCGGCCGGAGTCGTACGGAGAGAGCGCGAGGTCAAGGGCCACGAGCGTGGTCACGGTGCCGCCGCAGACGACGAGCGCCTCGGGGGCGTCGGGCTCAGAAGCGTCGGACTCAGGGGCATCGGGCTCGCCGCCGGTCGGGACCGGCGGTGTCGGCTCGCGGCCGCTGCCCGCGGTCACGCCCGCCACGTGCAAGCCGCCGCGCTCCACCGCCGGCGAGAAAAGCCCCGCCGCGAACTCGTGCGCCGCCTTCAGGTCCTGGGCACTCGGCAGCTCCGACCCGCTCAGGAACTTATCCGTGATGCGCCGGCAGCCGACGTTCGTCGACTCAACGAACCGCAGGTCAAGCACGCCGTCCTGCAGCACGCCGCAGGCAAGCTCGGTCGAGCCGCCGCCGTTGTCGGCCACGAGGATCTTCTTGCCGCCGAAGTCCTGCGCGACGCCCAGGAAGGTCAGCGCGCCCTCGACCTCGCCCGGAATGACCTCGGGCTCGAGGCCGAGCGAGCGCAGCGCCTCCTCGAGCTCGGCCGCGTTGCCGGCGTCGCGGGCGGCGCTCGTGAGCGTGCAGCAGATTCCCTCGGCACCCGCGGCCACTGCGCTGGCCACGTACTCGTGGCAGCACAGGAAAACGCGCTTCATGGCGTCCTTGGCGAGCATCCGCGTGCGGTCGACGTCCTGGCCCAGGTTGCAGATGGTGGACGTCTTTGCCAGGCGCTGGACGCGCCCGCCCTCGACGTCGGCCACGGCCAGCCGCGCCGTCACAGTCCCGATATCGATGCACGCAACACGCCTCATGAGGCCCCTTTTCTTCTTGCCGGCGACCGACGCGGCGCCCGATGGGCGCAGACGGCTGCCGCGTTAGTTGCCGATATAGTGAAAGACCTTATCGCCAAGCTGGATATACCAGGGCAGCTCGGCGTCGGTGCTCGACGAGGAGTCGTCGGCATCGTCGGAGAGTCCCTCGACCACGACCTTGGTCTCGCCCTCGCTCACGTAGCCGCGACGGCGTGCCTCGTCCTCGATGCCCTCGCGGGTCTGAAGGCTCTGGATATCCGACTTGTACTGGTCGTTGCTCGAGTTCAGGTCCGTCAGCTGGTCCTGCAGGTCCAGCCCCGCGCGCCAAGCCTTGTAGTAGGTCTTGCACGGGCCGTAGAACGTGAGGATAAAGGCCACGAATATGGCCGCGACCAGCAGGGCGCGGCGGAAGTGGATGACGAAATCGCCGATGCGCGAGAGGCCCGCCGCGACGTCGATCGAGCGCTGCGAGCCGGCCTCGCGACGCGGCTCGGGCTCGCGGCCGTCTGCCGCGTGGTCGGGAGCCACGCGCGCGTCGCGGACGCGGGCGGCCCTTCTTTCCCGGCGCGTCGAGGCGCGGCGAGAGGCGCGGTCGCCAGAGGCCGGAGCGGCGCCGGCGGCAGGCGTCCCATAGGCGCCGGAGGCAGGCGTCCCATAGGCGCCGGCGGCAGACGCGTTTTGGTTGGCAAGACGCGCGTTGCCGGTGGTGGGCCGACCGGCGGCGCGGGCAGCGCGGGCCGCGTCGGCGGCGGCGCGGGCGTCGGCCCCGCTCAAGCGGGCCGGGCGCGGGGACGTCCTTGTGTCGGTGGTGTTTGCCATGCCTACCTGCATTGCCGTCGCTTCGATTAAGGTGTGTTCGGCCGGCCGTAGGTCGGCGGCGCGGATTCAGTTATAGCAGAGGAGCGCGAGGCCGCGGCTAGCGCGCGGGCTTCTCCTCAGCCTTCGCACGGTCCCAAAGGACGTTCAGCGCGTCGGTGTCCAGCTCCTCCACGGCAGCCCCCTCGCCACGGGCGAGCGACTCCATGCGAGACCAGCGGCGACGGAACTTGCGGTTGGACGCGGCAAGGGCCTCCTCGGCGTCGATTCCTTCTTTGCGTGCCACGTTTACCAGCGCAAAGAGAAGGTCCCCGAACTCGAGGGCCGCCGCGTCGCTGCCCGGCTCCTCGGCCTCGAACTCCGCGCGCTCCTCGGCGACCTTGGCCCAGACATCGGCCGTGGTCTCCCACTCGAAGCCGGCCTTGGCCGCTCGCTTGGAGATCTTCTGGGCCTGCATGAGGGCGGGCAGGCTGGCGGGCACGCTGTCGAGAAGACCCGCCTCGGCGCCGGAGAGCTCGCCGCGGGCCGCGCGCTCGAGGCGCTTGACGTCGTCCCAGATGTCGAGGACCGCCGCGCCGTCGGCGGGGGCCGCGGAGGCCACCGGCTCGGCCCCGTCGGCGGGCGCGCTCGGCTCGGCCCCGTCGACGGGGGCGGTCGCCGCGGGTGCATCCGCCCCGGCAACAGCCGCGGGCCGCGCCTCGTCGTAACCCGCGGGCACCGCGCCCTCGACGTCGCGCGCAAGGTCCCCGAACACGTGCGGGTGACGCCTGACGAGCTTCTCGTTCAAGCCGCGGGCCACGTCGTCGATGTCGAACTCGCCGGCGTCGGCGGCTATCTGCGCATGAAGAACGACCTGCTCAAGCACGTCGCCGAGCTCCTCGCAGAGATGGCCCGTCTCGCGGGCGTCGATGGCGTCGACGGCCTCATACGCCTCCTCGACCATGTTCTTCGTGATGCTCGCATGGGTCTGCTCGCGGTCCCACGGGCACCCGTCGGGCTGGCGCAGGCGCCAAATCGTGCGGATCAGTCGGTCCATCTCCGGGTGGCCGGCCGGCGCGCCCGCGCGAGACTCGTTCTGGGCGTCTACCAGGTCCGACAGGCGGCAAGAAACACCCTGCCCGTCGACCGCGCCGCCGTCCACCACGCACTCCGGCTGCCCGAACTTCCCTGCAACGAACCTCATCCGCGCTCCTCTCGCCATTGCCGACTGCCCCGCTATCATACCTGCCGCGAGGCGCTTCTCTCCACGCGCCGGCAAGCCGCCCGGCGCGGCGCTTCGGCACGCCAGCCGCCCGGCGCCGCCTCGGCACGCCAGCCGCCCGACGCGAAACGATCTCCACGCTGCCCGGCGCGGCCTTTAAGCAAGCCAAGAAATCTCACGGGACTGTGACAGCCGTTTTGGCCCGATTTTTGGCCCCAAACGGCTGTCACAGTCCCGTGAGATTTTTCAGGTCGCCAAATCACGGCGACACGCGGCATGCGGCACCGAACCAGCGGCAAGAAGGGCCGCCCCAGCGACGAGCGCGGCGCGCAGCCATCCGCGCGGCTGGCAAGAAGCTCACAGCCCGTACGCTTCTATCGGCACGCGCTCAACCGGCGGAGGCTCGAACGCGGCCGGCCGCGCCGCGGGCGGAACCACCTCGACGGTCGGCTCATGGTCCCTCGGCACACCGAACGCATCGAGCAGCCGGCTGAACTCATAGTTGTCCGCCACCGTCTCCGGCGAGAAGCGCACCACGGCCGAGCTCACGGCCGTAAGCCGCGACTCGCGGATCCTCTCGGCGCGGCGCACCCGCTCGGGCGTGCGACCGCGTGTCATCGCGGGGTTTATGTACTTCTCGCCGCCGTCGAGCTCGCCGACGATCACGCGGCCGTCGTCCGCACGCCAACAGAAATCGACGTAAAAGGCGCCCCCGTCCACAGGGTCGCGAAACTCAACCTGCAGCTCCGGCGCGGCGAACCCCAGCTCCCACATGGCCGCGCGCGCGATCGACTCCCCGCCGCTGCCGGACCTGCCGTCGGCGAACTCCAGCGTCCGGTATGCCTGACGAATGCCGCGGTACCCCGTGGTCTTCTGGTCGAAATAGGCCTTGAGCTCGTCTTTATTGGTCAACCCGAGGCGCAGCGCCGAATCGACGAGCGCGCACCCGTCCCGGAAGCTCGCCCGACGCAGGCAATCGAACACCGTGCGCGGCACGGACGTCACAAAGACGCCCGACGCATAGCCGGCCACCTCGCCCTCGATGTCGACGTGCCGGGCGCGGACCTTCCCGCCGTGATAGCGCCGCGAGCCGGTCGCGCAGGCGATCTCCACCTCGTCGAGCAGGGCGTGCGAGACCGAGAGCCCGTAGGCCACCGCCGCCGAGAAGCCGCAGAAGTACCAGTCGCCGTGCATGCGGGCCAGCGCCCTCATCTGCGCGAGCATGCGCTCGGCCGGGTCGAGCGACTCCCAGAACTCGGCGCGGGCATACAGGCCGGGCATGGGCGCGAGGATCTTCTCGCCGGCGGCCATCCTCACGCCGAGGTCCTTGCGCACCGCGTCGGAGTAGGCGTACACGCACGCGCCGCGGGCCTCTTCCTCCTCGAACGTGATCCGCACCTGCTCGTCCACATAACGCCGCAACAGCATCGCCCCCGCCCAGCCGCCGTCCACAGACATAGGTGGCGGAGATTCTTCCCCGTTGAGGCGTCGCAGTAACGCACGGGCGAGAATTCAAACGTCTGATGAATCTCGCGGGATTGTGACAGCCGTTATGGGGCGATTTTGGGCCTCAAACGGCTGTCACAGTCCCGCGAGATTTCTTGGCTTGCTGAAAGTGTGGAGAGGGGCGGCAAGAGGGGCCGGTGCGGGCAAGAGGGGCCGGCGCCGGCGGCAAGAGGGACGCCGGCGCGCGGGGCGAGAAGGGCTCGGCGCGGGCGCCGGCCGGCTACAGCGCGATCACCGCGGCGAGAAGGGCCGACCCGACGGCAAGCGCGGCCCAGTCGCGCGCCACGAGCCGGTACTCGCGAACGCAGGTGCGGCCAACCCCCGCGGAGCCGTACTCGCGGTTGCGGATGGCGAGGGCAAGGGTATCGGAGCGCCGCAAGGCCCCGGCGAACAGCGGAACCATCACGCTCACGTAGGCGCGGGCGCGCGCGATCGGCGACGGCTGGTCGAACCTGGCAAGACGGGCCTCCTGAGCAGCCTTTACGCGCCTGAACTCGGACAGCACCAACGGCACAAAGCGCAGGGTCATGCTCACGCAGAGCACCGCGTCGTCCACGCGCACGCCCAGCCGCGCGAGCGGGCGCAGCAGCAGGGCGGCGGCGTCGGTGAGCTCGGTCGGCGAGGTCGTGGCCATGAGGGTCGAGCTGCCCAGGAGCACGAGCGCGAACCGGGCGACGGACTCAACGGCGTAGACGGCCCCGCCCGCCGAGAAGACCGCGTTGAACGCGAGCACGAAGACCATGAGCCACGCGAACGGCCGCAGCGAGCGGGCCGCGCGGGCGGGCCCGATGCCCGCGGCGGCGAGCGCGCCCGCCGTCAAGACGGCAACCAAGCCCAGCCCAACGGCTCCGTTGGCAAGAAACGCCGCAACCAGGAGCAGCAACGAGAAGACGACCTTGGCCCGCGGGTCGAGGGAATGCGCGAGGGTGTCTGCGCGCGTGTAGGCGCCGTAGCTCATCGCGTCGCCTCCCGTGGGAAGAAGGGCTTCTCGCCAGCCGCCCGCTTGGTTTGCGCAGGTCCGTCGGCGAGTACCGTCGAAGCCGCCCCGTCCGGCGCGACCGCCCTGCCCGGCGCGGCCACGCCGGCGGCCCGCTTGGCCTCCGCGAGCGCGGCGGCGAGCTCCTCGGGCGTCAGGATGCCGGCGGGCAGGGGCACGCCGCGGGAGCGCAGGCGGTCGGCAAGGTCGACCGTCGCCGCCGGCTCGAGGCCCGCAGACCTCAGCGCGGCCGCGTCGCCGAGCACTTCTCGACCCGCGCCGCTCGCGACCGCCTCGCCGCCCGCAAGCAAAGCCGCGTCGTCCGCGCACGAGGCGAGCAGCTCCATGTCGTGCGAGACCACGGCCACGCCCATCCCGCCGGCCGCCAGCTCACGGACCACGCCGGCCAAGCGCGACGCCTGCGCAGGGTCAAGGCCCGCCGTCGGCTCGTCGAGCAGCAGGTAGGAGGGCCGCATGGCGACCATGTCCGCGATCGCGAGGCGGCGCTTCTCGCCACCCGAGCAGCAAAGAGGGTTCCGGCCCAGCATCGCCGGCGCGTCAAAGCCCAAAAGCCCGAGGGCCCACGAGACCCGTTCGGACACCTCAGACTCGGTAAGCCCCTGGTTGCGAGGCCCGAAACCGACCTCATCCGCGACGGTCGCGGCAAAGAGCTGCGCCTCGGGGAGCTGCTGCACAAGCGCGACGAGGCCATCGCTCTCGACGGCGCCCTCGCCCGGAACGAGCGCGCCGGCAAGGCAGCGCAGCAGGGTCGTCTTGCCGGAGCCGGAACAGCCGGCGATGCCGAGCACACGGCCGCGCTCGACCGAGAGCGAGACGTCGCGCAGGGCGGCGGCGAGGGGTCCGGGGTAAGAGACGCCTATGCCTCGGCATACCAGCGGCATATCGCCTCCTCGAGGTCGTCGATGGAAAGAGGGGCGCGGCCGGCATCGGCGGCGCGGCCAGAGACGGCGTCGGCGGCACGGCCAGAGACGGCATCGGCGGCGGAGCCGGTTGCGGCGCGGCCAGAGACGGCGTCGACGGCGGATGCCAGCCGATATACGCTCGGCTGCTCAAGCCCGCAGCCCGCAAGAAACGCGGCGTCGGTCAGCACCTCGCCGGGCACGCCCACGCGCACGATACGCCCCTCGGAGAACACGGCCACGCGGTCGGCCGCCAGCGCCTCGTCCATGATCTGCGTGATCTGGACGACCGCCGTCCCGCCCTCGCGCAGGCGCCGGACCATCCTCACGAAAGCCTCGCGCGCCCGCGGGTCGAGCATGGCCGTGGCCTCGTCGAAGACCACGAGGCCCGGCGCCAACGCCAGAAGACCCGCCACGGCCACACGCTGCTTCTGACCGCCGGAAAGCGAGTCGACCTCCCGCGCCGAGAGCTCCCGGATACCGGCCTCCACCAGCGCCTCGTTCACGACGCGAATCATCTGCTCGCGCGGCGTCCCCAGGTTCTCCGGCCCGAACGCCACGTCGTCGCGCACCACGGGCGCCACGATCTGGCTGTCCGGATCCTGGAAAGAGACGCCCACCCGGCGCCCGCCCGCGGCGACGGCCGCGCCGCCGCAAGCGTCCCCGTCGCCTGAGCCCGAGCCCGCGCCCGCGCCCGCCGCACCCGCGCCCGCAACCAGCCCCGCGAGCTGCAGCGCGCAGGACGTCTTTCCGCTGCCGTTGGCGCCGACGAACGCGACGAGCTCGCCGGGCGCGATCGTCCCCAGCGGGGAGCAGTCGACGACCGGGCGGCCCTTCTCGCCGCCGGCGCCAGCCAAGCTCGAGAGGGCCGCCTCCCCCACCGCTCCCGTGATGCCGCCCGTCACGCAGGCGGCCACCGCGAGCACCGGCAGGTTAACGAAGACCGACGGCGTCTGCAGCACGAGCGCGGCCACCGCGAGCTGGCCCGCGTTGTGCAGGATCGCGGCGACCATGCTCACAGGAACGAGCCCGATGCCCGGGACCGCGGCCATCGCCGCCATGCCCGCGAAGGCGAGCGCCGTGCCGCCGAGGCTGTAGGCGAGCATCATCGGCGACCCGAAAAGAAGCCCGGACGCGAACACCTTGGCGGCCGCCACCGCGGCGGCGCTCCGCACGTCGAGCGAGAAAAGCGCGACCGCCACGGCCACGTTCGCGAGCCCGAGCTTGACGCCGGGCAGCGCCACCGGCAGCGGGATCATCGTCTCCAGATACGACAAAACGAGCGCCACCGCCGAGAGCAGCGACACCCGCGCCAGGCGCTCTATGTTCGGGCCCGCGGCGCGCAAACGCCGACCTATCGGCCCACGACGTCGACGCCCGTCGACGACTCCGTGCCCTCGATGCTCACGTAGAGCTTGTGCGGCAGGCAGACGATCTGCTGGCTCGCGTCGTCGATCCAGCCCTGGTTCACGCAGTCCTGGTTGGGGCAGTCGGCCTCGCGCACGCGCACGCGGCCGTTCTCCACCTGCACGATGTTGGTGCCGACGCTCGAGGTCACGATCAGCTCGCCGTCCTCGTCCAGGGCCATGCGCTGCTCGCCGCCGTCGGCGTCGCGGACGACAACCTGGGCGCCCGTAGCGGCCGACTGCCCGCCGGCGAGCACGCGCGTGGCGGCAAAGGCGCCCACGGCAAGAAGGACGATGGCCGCGACCAGCGCGGCGTTGAGCATGGGGTTCGCGGGCTTGCGGCCGGAATCGGCCGCGCCGGATGCGTTTCTTGCCACGTGAGCCCCCTAGAGAATGGTGAACTCGGAGCCGGCTGACTTGGTCACGTTGCCCTCGTCGTCCACGAAAACGGCCTCGAAGCGGTCGTCGGACTCGACCAGGCTCACCGCCGCGTCGTGCCCGAGCAGGAAGAGGATCGTGGAGTAGGCGTCGGCCGTGGTCGAGCTCTCGCAGCGGATCGAGGCGCTCTCCAGGTCCGTGACAACCGGATAGCCCGTCTTCGGGTCGAGGATGTGGTAGTAGAAGACGCCGTCCTGCTCGAAGCCGCGCTCGTAGAGGCCGCTCGTGACGAGCGAGACGTCCGTGGCCGGGATGGTGGCGATGACGTCGTTGGCCGCGCCGTTGGGGTCCTGCACGCCGACGGTCCACTCGTCGCCGTCGAAGCTCATCCCCATGACGTAGACGTTGCCGCCCAGCGAGATCGACGCGTTGGCGCATCCGCCCTCGCGCAGGAGGCGAACAAGGTCGTCGCAGATGTAGCCCTTGGCAATGCCGCCCAGGTCAAGCATGGCGTCCGGGTCCGAAAGCGTGACGGTGGTCCCGTCGAGCTCAACGCAGCCGTAGCCCACGTGGGGAAGCGCCGCGGCGATCTGCTCGTCGGTGGGCTTCACGCCCTCGACGAAGTCCCACAGGCTCGACACCGCGCCGATGGTGATGTCGAAGAGGCCGCCCGACGCCTGCGCGCACTCGAGCGCGGCCTGGATGCAGGCGGCGGTCTCCTCGCAGACCTCGACCGGCGCCCCGTGCGCGTTGTTGACGTTCCAGATGTCGGACCCCTCGACGGTGCGCGAGAACTTGTTCTCGAAGTAGGTGCAGCGCTCGGCGACCTTGTCGAGAAGCGCCTGCTCGCACTGGGCGCTGATCTGCACCACGGTGTCGAAGGCAAAGAGGGTCGTCGAGACGACCTCGGCCTCGGAGGCCGTCGAGGTGCTCGCGGAAGCGTCGGCGCCGGAGCCCGCCTTGTCGGCCGCGTCGGAGCCGCCGCCCGAGCCGCAACCGGCAAGGCCGAGCATCCCGAGCGCCGGCAAAGAAGAGAGCGCCAGCCGCGTGAACGACCGGCGCGAAAGAGCGTTGTTGCAGGTGAGCAAAGCTGTTTCCTTTCGTCTACGCAAAAGCGTAGCAGAGGGCGAGCAGCAAAGCGGCCTTAAGTAGCACAAGGGTAACTTCTGTACCGCGAATACAGAAACGCGGCTCGGCGGGACGGCCCGGGCGGGGCTCGACAGGACGGCCCGGGCGCGGCTCGGCGGAAACCCCGGCGCCCTTCTCCCCCACCGCCTGCTCGATGCGCAGCAGGCTCACGTTGGCCACCGGGCAGCCGTCGGCGCAGCGGCCGCACGCCACGCATTCCCCGGCGTCGAGGGCATGGCGGTCGGGATGGATCCCCACAGGACAGCGGTCCTGGCAGCGGTTGCAGCGCGGAACGCAGGTTGCGCGGTTGCGGCGAAAGAGCGACGCCGGCAGGACGGGAAGCAGCGCGAACAGCGCCCCCAGCGGGCAGAGGAACTGGCAGAAGAACCGCTCTTCGAAGGCCATGCCGACCACGACGACGCCGAGAAGGACGAAGGCGAGCGCGTCGATGCCGCCCACGGAGCCGGCGCGCAGCCCCGCGAAGGCTCCCCACGGCGAGTAGCCCGAGACGCTCGACCACACGCCCAAGAAGCACGCGGCGCAGATCCCCAGCAGCACGAAGTACTTGACCAGGCGCAGCAGGTGACGCGCACGCACGGAGAGCTTCTTGCCGTCGAGGCCGAGGGCACGGCGCAGCGGCGCGGCCAGCGCATAGACCGCGTCGCCGAGGAAGCCGAACGAGCAGGCGTAGCCGCAGAAGAAGCGGCCGAACACGCAGGTGTAGCCCAGGATGACCAGCAGCAGCGCGAAGAAGCCCGAGAGCTCGAGCGGCTGGGTCGCGCCCACCTGCTGGCACAGGTATTTGACGCCGCTGAAGGTCGCGCTCCACACGCCCGGGAACGCGGCGAAGAACACGATCTGCACGGCCCAGCGCAGGCCGCGGTGCGCCAGCTCGGCGCGGCGGCGCTCCTGGGCGCGGCCCTTGGGCGCCCGCAGGATACCGAGGTCCTTCTTGATGTCGTTGACCAGGGATTTATTCTTTGCCATGCTACTCGCCTCCCTGGCCGGCGTTGCTTTGCCGGAGCGCCTCGGTGGCGCCGTTGAGGATACCGGCGGACGAGAAGGTCGCGCCGCTCACGGTGTCCACGGCGGTGGTCTGCGCCTCCACAACGGCGTCCGTCAGGGACTCGGCCTGCGAGAAGTACGCCTCGGTCTCGCCGGAGTGATCTATGACCTCGACGGCCGTGATGTAGCCGTTCTCGACGGTGACCTGCGTGGTCACGGGGCCGTCGTAGCCCTGCGCCGTGCCCGTGAACACGCCGTCGGTCGCATACGGGCCGCGCTCGGAGGACGTCGCGCGGGCAGCCTCCTCGTCGGCCTTCATGCGGGCGCGGACGGCGGCGTCGGCGCCCGCCGCGCCGGCCGCCCACGACGCATACGCGCACACGGCCGCCGCCACGCAGGCGGCGCTGACGAGCTTGGCGTGCCAGACGCGGCGACGCAGGAAGCGCTCGCGGAAGGTACTACGCATGGGCGGCCTCGCTTCCGTCGGACGCGGGCACGGCCGGCGCCGCGGCGGCTCCGTCAGATGAGCCGCCGGACGCGCCAGCCTCACCACCTGCGGCGGATTCGCCGTCATCGGAGCCCGATGCGTCGTCCTTCTTGCCGGCGTCGGCGCCCGAACCGGAGGCGTCCCCGGAGCCCGAGCCGCCCGCAGACCCGGACTCGGCGCCCGAGCCGCCTCCGGCCTCCGAGCCGCCCGCGGAACCAGAGCCGCCCTCGGAGCCGTCGCCCGACTCGGGGTGCGCCTTCTTGTACGCCTGGGCCGAGAGCTCGAGCGCGTTGCCGTACGCCGTCGCGATTGCGCGCGACGAGAAGGTCGAGCGGCTGACGACGTCGATGGCCGTGGGCTTCTTGCCGGCCAGGAGCTGGGCGACGACGCCCTCGTACCAGACCTTCTTTACCGTGCGGCCGTTGGCGGCGTAGTCGAGGTAGGGCTGGTTGTCCTCGTTGAAGGGGTCGAGGATCTCGGCCAGGGTCGCGGCCTGGTTCGTGCCGCGGACGTCCTTGACCTCGGCGACCTTGCCGTCCTTGATCACCACGGTCACGGCCACGTAGTAGCGGTCGAAGGATTCCTCGTCGGCGTCCTCGCACAGCGCGTAGCCGGTAAAGGAGCCGTCCTCGTACTTGGCCTCGTCATCGCCGGCGTCGGGGTTGTCCGGGTCGGGCGCCGGGTCCGGGTCGGGGTCGGGCGTCGGGTCCGGCGTGGGGTCGGGCGTCGGCGTCGGGTCCGGGTCGACGTCCTCCGACGGGTCCTTCGCGGAGTTGCCGGCCGCGGCGGCGGCCTTTCTCAACGCGGACTGCACCGCCGAGATGATGCCGTTCGACGAGTACGTCGCCCCGGACACGGCGTCGACCTTGGAGGACTGCGACGCGATCATGGCGTCCGGGATGCTCGGCCACGCGCGGAAGAAGTAATCGGCGGTGTCGGACTGCTCGAGCAGGTCGATGGCGGCGATCTTTCCGCCCTGAATGGTCACGCTCACGCGGATCGTGTCGTTGAAGCCCTCGCCCTCGCCCGTGTACACGCCGTCGGCGTAGCCGTTGGGCGCGTCGACCTTCTCGGCCACGGCGGCGAGCGCCTTGTTCGACGAGCCGACGCCCACCGGGTCGGAAAGCGCCTCGGTCGCCTGGCCCGTGGCCTGGAGCAGGGCGTTCTTGATGGCGGAGAGAAGCCCGCGCGATGAGTACGTCGCGCCGCTCACGGTGTCGACGGAGAGCGACTGCTGCTCGATCACGGTGTCCACGAGGCCGCGGACCTGGCCGAAGTAGGACTCGTCGTCCCCGCTCGAGACGATCTCGATGGCCGTGATCTTGCCGCCCTGGATGGTCACCTGGACGGTGATGACGCCCGAGAAGCCCGTGCCGGAGCCGGTGTAGGTGCCGTCCTTGACGTTCGAGAGGTCGATGCCGAAGTCGGTCTCGGTCGCGAGGCCCGTGGCCGATTCCTTCTCGGCGTCGGAGGTGTCCACGGTCGCGAGCTCGACGGCGTTGGCGCTCTGCACGGCCTCGGCCTGCGCCGGCGCCTCGTACACGAGCGGCGCGTACTCGCCGACGGCGGCCGCGATGGCCACGCCCGCGATGAGCGCGGGGGCGAGGAAGACCGACGGCGCAGCCTTGCGAAGAAGCCCTTCCTTTTGCGGCGCCGGCTCGACGCCGGCGGGCGACGCACCCGACTTCGAGGTGCCCGGCTGCGGCGCGGCGCCCGGCTGCGGCGCGGCGCCAGCCTGCTTTGTTTCTTGATTATCCAACGAGCTCATAACCCTCTCCTGTGCTGC
Organism: Alloprevotella sp.; assembly: GCA_963649365.1. GTDB lineage: Bacteria > Actinomycetota > Coriobacteriia > Coriobacteriales > Atopobiaceae > Paratractidigestivibacter. The sequence goes on along the minus strand of CAVJHQ010000003.1, from coordinate 40,059 downwards.
CCGTTCTTTACGCAAAGGCGGCCCGCGGCGGACAACTTGCCGCCACGGGCCGAGGCGCCCCCTCCGCACGGGAGGGGGCTCACGTGCACGCGCTTAGCGCCTGAAGCGACGACGGATAGCCGCGGCGATTCCGGTCAGCGCGGCGCCGAGACCGGCGACACCGCTCACAGCGAGCGAGGCGTCAGAGGTCTTCGGGGTCTTCTTGCCGCTGTCGTTGCCGCTGGTGGTCGCGGCGTCGCCGTTGGAGGCGCCGGCCTGCTGGGTCTCGGAAGAAGCCTGCTCAGCCGACTTCTTCGTCAGGGCCTTGCGGGCGGCCGCCAGGGCGTCGTTGGCCTGGGCAACCTCGGCGGCGGAGGCGTCGTCGGAGGCGGCGACCTTCTTTGCCGCGGCGAGGGCGGCCTGGTAGGCCTTCCACGAGTCGGCGGTGTAGTCGGACTCGCTCAGGACGTCGGCGCGGCCGATCTCGACCTTAAGGTTGGTCTTCTGGTCGCTCGTCGCGGCGGTGGCCAGGGCGGTCTGGGCGTTGACGAGCGCGTCGCGGGCGGCCTGCACCTGGGCGTCGGTCGCGGTAGCGTCCGCGGCGACCTTCTTCGCGGCGTCGAGGGCGGCCTGGAAGGTCTTCCAGGAGGCCTTGGTGTAGTCGGCCTCGCTCAGCTTCTGCGCGTTGGAGATGGCCTCGTTCAGCGAGATGCGCGGGCTGGGGGCAAGGGCGGCCTTGGCGTCCGCGATGGCCTTGACGGCGGCGGAGACCTCGTCGTCGGTGGCGGAGACGTTGTCGACGACCGCCTGGCCGCCGGCAATGGCCTGCCGGTACGCGGACCACGTGGCGGTGGAGTAGTTGGACTCCTCGAGCTTGGCGGCGTCGGCGATGGCCTGCTTGAGCTCGCCCTTCTCGGCCTCGTAGTCGAAGGTGAAGTCGAGCGCGCCGTAGCCCGTGGAGCTCACGGAGACGTCGTAGCTGCCGTAGCCGTCAAAGACCTTCTTGGCGGCGTCGCCCTGGCCGGAGGCGGCGGAGGTCAGGATCGTGCCGTCGGAGTCGACGATCTTGACGGAGCCGCGGCCGGAGGCGGAGTACGAGGTGTCGCCGACCTTGACGCTGGTGACGTTGGCCAGGAAGTTGGCGAACTCCTCGGCGGACGCGCCCTCGGCCTTGACGAGCTTCCCGTCCTGGTACTGGGCCACGACCTTGGAGGTCGAGGCGACGAAGGCGTCGCTGATGGCCGCGTACTTGCCGGACTTGTCCGTCGCCTTGATGGTGTGGGAGCCCGGCTTGAGCGAGCTCACGTCGAAGGAGAGAGACGCGCGGCCCTGGCTCGGCTCGACGACGGTGCCGTCGATGGAGTACTCGGGGTCGAAGCCCTCGGGGAGGTTGACCTCGACGGCCAGCTCAGTGCCGTCGTCGAGAAGGACGTCGGCGGCGTCGATAGTCGCGTCGGCCGTCTTGACCGGCACGTAGACGCCGTCCTCGCCCAGGGAGATCTCGTAGGTCCCGGCGGAGGTGTAGACGGTCACGCCGCTGAGCGTCTTGCCCATGATGGAGGCGTAGTGCTCGGAGCTCGTCGGGCAGCCGTGGACCGTGTCCGTGAAGCCGGTGCACCAGGCGAACTCGACGCCGTGCTTGCCGGTCTTCCAGATGTTCTCCAGGTGGCGCAGGCCGTAGCCGGTGCCGTCGGTCGTGTTCAGGACGGCGCCGTAGATGGTGGCGTCCTTGAGGGCGGCATAGACGGTGCTGTCGGCCTTGAAGTCGAGCTCGTAGTCGCCGTAGTTGGACTCGGTGGTGAACTTGGCCTCGGCGGAGCCGTCGAGCTTCGTGGCCTCGGCGCCCTCGACGACGCCGAAGGCGAGGCTGCCGTCCGCGGCAACGGAGAGCTGCTTGTACGTGGCAGGCGCCTCGTCCTCGCCAAGAATCGCGTAGGAGTAGGAGCCGGCCTCGGCCAGGGCATCGGCGCCCTCGGCGCGGGCGAGCTTCGACCAGTCGATCTTCTCGGCAGCGTCGTCGGAGACCTTGACCGCGAACGTGATGCCGGAGATCTCGGAGCCGTCCTCGGTGTGGTAGGTGCCGCCCGCGAGGCCGGTGTTCTTGGGCTTGTTCTTGGTCGCGGAGGTAAAGACGTCGACCTTGGTGTCGTTGTTGGCCGTCTCGGCGGCGTAGAAGTCGCTGTACGGGATGTTCATGAGGACGTAGCTGCCGGCCTCGGGCGCCGTGCGGACGAGCGCGTTCATGGCCTCGGTGAGGTGCGAGATCTGCGTGCGGGCCTCGGACTCGGTCAGATTCTCCTTGGCAAGAAGCTCGTTCGTCTCGTCGAGCTCGGTCGCGAACGAAGCCCAGGTCTCGGCGGTGTAGTTGCCCTCGACCTTGGCGTTGGCGGTTTCGGCAAGCGCCCGGAGAGAAGCCTTGGTGGAGTCACTTACCGCCTTGGGCGCGGCGATGTTCTCCGACGTGGCCTCAAAGTCGTAGGTGTAGTCGGCGTAGCCCAGGGCGTGGACGGTGAGGGTCCAGTAGCCGGTGCCGTCGGTGCCCTCGGGCAGCTGGCAGCGTGCGGACTCGGTGAGGCCGAGCTGGATGCCCATGGACTTGTGCATCCAGTTGTCCGCGGCGAACTTGGTGCCGTAGGTGGCGAGCGCGTTCGTGCGGGTCGAGTCGGAGCCGTAGTAGGTCCAGGTCACGGCCTGCATGTTCGCGCCCAGGTCGCCGTAGTCGCCGTTGAGGTCCACGCGCAGGAACTCGCCGTAGGAGCCGTCGCCCGTCTTGACCGTGGGCTCGATGCCCGTGGCGACCTTCTGGTCCTGCCCCTGGATGCCGGAGCCGGTGCCGGCCGCGGCGGCGCCGAAGGTGAAGGTGCCGTCGGCATTCTTGGTCGCGGTCTTGAGGCCGTTGGTGTCGGCGTCGACCTCGGCCGTGACGGAGTAGGCCGAGAGGTTCTTCTCGCCGTAGCCGCCGGCGAGGGTGCCGCCGTTCTCGACGAAGGAATAAGCGGCCTTAAAGGCGTCCAGGTCTGCGCTCTTGACCTTGACGGGGACGTACTTGAGGCCCTCGACGTCGTACTCGGCCATCGTGTAGGACTGGCCGTCGCAGGTCATCTGGCCGCGGTTCCACTCGACGGTCTTGCCGTCGGTGGTGGTGAAGGACTTGCCGTCCTCGGCCCAGGTGGCGAGGCTGAACTCGGTGCCGTCGGTGCACTTGATGGTCGCCGTGCACTGGTAGCTGCCGCGGTGCAGGCCGTGGTTGGCGGTCGCGCGGGTCACCACGTCGAAGGCGCCCTTGTCGGTCTCGCCGTGGGCGTCGATGACGTCGGAGGTCTCGGTGGAGCCGGCGTTCTGGACGCCCTCCGCGGCCCAGTACTCGGCCCAGGTCAGGGCCGCGTAGCCGTAGGTGTACTCATCCTCGACAGGCGTGACCGCAACGAGCGCGTCGATGGCGGCCTGGAGGTGCGTGACCTGCTCGGAGGCCTCGACCTCCTCGAGGTTCTCGGACTCCAGGAGCTCCTTGGCCTCGCCGAGCTCGGTCTCGATGCCGGACGCCTCCCAGGACTCGGCGGTGTAGTCGTCCTTCTTGAGGGCGGCAGCCTTGTCGTAGAGGTCCTGCAGCTTCTGCCTGGTCTCGTCGGACACCTTCGTGTGATCGGCGATGTTCTCCGAGGTGGCCTGGAAGGTGTAGGTGTAGTCCTCGTAGCCGAGGGCGTGAACCGTGATCTTCCAATAGCCGGTGCCGTCGTAGCCGCTCGGCAGCTGGCAGCGCTCCGACTCGGTGAGGCCGAGCTGGATGCCGAACATCTTGTGCATCCAGTTGTCAGCCGCGAACTTGGTGCCGTAGGTGGCGACCGCGCTGCTGTAGGTTGAGTCGTTTCCGTAGTAGGTCCAGGTCACGGACTGCATGTTCGCGGCAAGGTCGCCGTAGTCGCCGTTGAGGTCAACGCGCAGGAACTCGCCGAAGCCGCCGGTGTTGAAGTCGTCGTCCGGGCCCGCGACGGAGTTGCGGCGGACGGTCGGCTCGATGCCCGTGGCGGCCTTGAGGGCCTGCCCCTGGATGCCGGAGCCGGTGCCGGCCGCGGCGGCGCCGAAGGTGAAGGTGCCGTCGGCATTCTTGGTCGCGGTCTTGAGGCCGTTGGTGTCGGCGTCGACCTCGGCCGTGACGGAGTAGGCCGAGAGGTTCTTCTCGCCGTAGCCGCCGGCGAGGGTGCCGCCGTTCTCGACGAAGGAATAAGCGGCCTTAAAGGCGTCCAGGTCTGCGCTCTTGACCTTGACGGGGACGTACTTGAGGCCCTCGACGTCGTACTCGGCCATCGTGTAGGACTGGCCGTCGCAGGTCATCTGGCCGCGGTTCCACTCGACGGTCTTGCCGTCGGTGGTGGTGAAGGACTTGCCGTCCTCGGCCCAGGTGGCGAGGCTGAACTCGGTGCCGTCGGTGCACTTGATGGTCGCCGTGCACTGGTAGCTGCCGCGGTGCAGGCCGTGGTTGGCGGTCGCGCGGGTCACCACGTCGAAGGCGCCCTTGTCGGTCTCGCCGTGGGCGTCGATGACGTCGGAGGTCTCGGTGGAGCCGGCGTTCTGGACGCCCTCCGCGGCCCAGTACTCGGCCCAGGTCAGGGCCGCGTAGCCATAGATGTACTCGTCCTCGACGGGGTCGGTGCCCGTCGAGGCGTTGGCGAGAGCCTTGGCCGTGGCGGCCTTGATGGCCAGGCTCGAGACGGTGGCGCTGGAGACGTTATCGACGTCGACGGACTGGGCGTCGACGATCTTCGCCGGGACGCCCGAGGCGTTCTTCTTGCCGTTTGTGGCCTTGTCGACATAGGACGTCGACTCGGAGGAGGCGGTCGAGAATACCTCGACCTTGGTGATTTTGTGGTCGGCCACGGTCACGTTGACGGTCAGGGTGTAGCCGGCGAACTCGTCGTCCTCGACGCCGGTGCTCACGCCGTCGATCGTCGCGCCGTCGTCGGAGACCGTGACAGTGGCCGCATACAGACCGTCGGCGATCTTGCTCAAATCGTACATTGAGCTGCCCTTATCGCCCTCGGAGGCGGGAGACACGGCGGTATAATCCCCGTTAGAGGGCGTTTGTCCCTCGGCTTGGACGGAGGTCGGCACAGTGTTGGTAGCAGTGGAGCCGGCCTCCGTTCCTTCGTAGGCAAAGGCGCTTATCGGCATCATCGAGACCGTCAGCGCTGCGACGACGGCGCCTCTTGCCGCCTTGCCCCCGAGCGCCGTCAGGTGGCGCCACACCTTCTCCTGTTCTTCCATACGGCCCTTTCTCCGCAAATAGTTAGCATTGGTGAACAAACCTATCACAAAGTTAGTTGAGGGTTACTTGAAATCGCTCGAAATTGAGCGCTCGAATCGTTTTGGAAACCTGAAAAATCTCACGGGACTGTGACAGCCGTTTCGGGCCGAAAATCGGGCCATAACGGCTGTCACAGTCCCGCGAGATTTCTTGGCTTGCTGAAATGTGGCAAGAAGCGCCGCCGCGAGGCGGCGAAGCGCCTGGCAAGAAGGGCGCCCGGCTCCCCGACGGGGCCGGGCGGCGCTTCTTGCCAGCCCTTACTCGTCGACCTCGTCGTCGCCGCCGATGGCCGCGAGCACCCCAAGCGCAACAGGCATGAGCTCGGAGTCCTTGCGGCGGAACGGATAGGCGAGCTTCTTCGACTTGGGGTAGTTGAGCGCGCCCTCGCCCTTGAGCTTGAGCGCGACCGCGCGCGGCACGTCGACGCCCTGGAAGATCACGCGCCCGTTGGCCAGGCTCACGGAGTCGCAGCCCAGGCGCTGCGCGCGGATGCGGATGCGCGCCCGGTCGAAGAGGTTCTTGCCGGCCAGCGGCAGGGCGCCGAAGCGCTCCTCGGTCTCGGCCTGCAGCTCGTCGACCTCGGCCAGGTCCACCGCGGCGGCGAGCTTGCGGTACACGAGCACGCGCCGGTCGACCTCGGGCAGGTACTCCTCCGCCAGGAAGAAGTCCGCCGGCAGGTTGATGTTGACCTCGGCGAGCTCGACGTCGCGGGTCTCGCCGCGGGCCTCGGCCACCGCCTCGCCGAGCATCTGCGTAAACAGGTCGAAGCCCACGCTCGACAGGTTGCCGTGCTGCTCGGCGCCCATGAGCGAGCCGGCGCCGCGGATCTCCAGGTCGCGCATGGCGATCTTCATGCCGCTGCCCAGGTCCTGGTACTCGTTGATGGCCGTCAGGCGGTCGGTCGCCTCGGGCGTGAGGGGCGTCTCGCCGGGGAACATGAAGTAGGCGTAGGCCTGCAGGCGGCTGCGGCCCACGCGGCCCTTGAGCTGGTAGAGCTGCGCCAGGCCGAGGCGCTGCGAGTCCTCGATGATCAGCGTGTTCGTGTGCGAGTTGTCGATGCCGGACTCGATGATGGTCGTCGCCACGAGCACGTCGATCTCGTGCTCGTTGAACTGCAGCATCACGTCCTCGACCTGCTTGGCGCTCATCTTTCCGTGCGCGACGCCCACGCGGGCCTCGGGCGCGGCCTCCGTCACGCGCGCCACGGCGTCGTCGATGGTGTGCACGCGGTTGCTCACGTAGTAGACCTGGCCCTTGCGCGCGAGCTCCTCGCGGATCGCGGCTGAGACCACGTCGGGGTCGTACTCCCCCACCGTCACCTTAACGGGCAGACGGCCGGGCGGCGGCGTCATGATCAGGCTCATGTCGCGCACGCCGCTCATGGCCATCTGCATGGTGCGCGGGATCGGCGTGGCCGAGAGGGTGAGCACATCGACCTGCTCGCGCATGTTCTTAAGCTGTTCCTTGTGCTGCACGCCGAAGCGCTGCTCCTCGTCGATGATAACGAGCCCCAGGTCATACGGGTTAACGTCGGCGGAAAGAAGCCGGTGCGTGCCCACGAGGACGTCGACCGAGCCGTCAGCGAAGCCGGCGAGCGCGCGGCGCTGCTGGGCGGGCGTGATAAAGCGCGAGAGCACCGCGACCTTGAGGTCGAACGGGCTGAAGCGCTCAAAGAACGTCTCGTAGTGCTGCTGCGCGAGGATCGTCGTGGGGCACAAGATCATGACCTGGCGGTTGTCCTGGCAGCACTTGAAGGCGGCTCGCAGGGCGACCTCGGTCTTGCCGAAGCCGACGTCGCCGCACAGCAGGCGGTCCATGGGCTTCTTGGCCTCCATGTCGGCCTTGATGTCCGCCACGGCGCTCGCCTGGTCGGGGGTGAGCTCGTAGGAGAAGGACGACTCCATGTCGGCCTGCGCGGGAGTATCAGGAGAGAAAGCGAAACCGGCTACCGAGCTGCGGCGGGTATACAGGTCCACGAGGTCGAAGGCGAGCTTCTTCGCAGATTTGCGGGCCTTGCCCGTGGCGCGCGACCAGTCGGCGGTGTTCAGGCGGGTCAGGCGCGGGGAGTCGCCGTCGGGGCCGACGTAGCGCGTCAGGCGGTCGACCTGCTCGAGCGGGACGAAGAGCTTGTCGCCGCCGGCGTAAGAAAGAAGGAAGTAGTCGCGCTCCTTGCCGCCCACCTCTTGGCGGACAATCTCGGAGAAGAGCGCGATGCCGTGCGTGGCGTGGACCACGTAGTCGCCCGGCTTGAAGGGGAAGGTCACGCTCGTGGGGTCGACGCGCTTGGCGCGGCGGCGGGCCTTGGCCGTGCGCGAGGTGAGGTCGTCGACCGAGAGGATGCCCAGGCGGGCCTCCGGCATGACGACGCCCGCGGGCACGGGCGCGTCGACGAAGGTCACGCGGTCGCGCGGCAGGGCCGGCGCGTCGAAGCGCGCGTCCGGATCGCTGACGTCGTGCGCGTTCTCGGGCGCGGCGCCGAGCGACTCGGCGAAGGGGATGCCCTCGTCGTTAAAGCGCAGCTCAAGGGCCTCGCGCGCGGCGCGGTCGGGCACGGCGAAGATCACGGCGGAGCGATCGGCGATGAGTTGGCGCACACGGCCGAGGAGCTTCGACTCCGAGCCGTTGACGCCCGGCTGGCGGACCTCGAGCGCGGCCGTCGAGGCGCCGGCGCCGGCGCGCAGCATCGACGCGAAGCTCAGGCGCTGCTGGCGACCGAAGTCGAGCTGTCGCGGGTTGGTGTAGAGCCCTTGGGTAGAGACGCGCGCCGCGCTCGCGGCCTGCGAGATCTCGTCGGCGGCGCGCATGCAGTCGTCAAAGAGGGCGCGCGGCTCGGCGAGCACGACGAGCGTACGGTCGCTCGCGTGGTCGATGGGCGTGGCGGTCGCGCCGTACAGCTCGGGCAGGTAGCGCTCGAGCGTCGGCTGGTCGGCGCGTGCGCAAATAAGCTCCAGGTCAGCGGCCAGGGCGTTGTCGTTCTGCGCACGCTTGTAGAGCGCCTCCTCGGCGCGGGCCACGGTCTCGTCGGTCAGGGCCATCTCGCGGCACGGAGAGACGGTCACGCTCTCGAGCTCGCCGATGGTCTGGCCGGTCGCCGCCACCATGCGCCGCACGCGGTCGATCTCGTCGCCGAAGAACTCGATGCGCACCGGGGACGACGCCTGCGCGGGAAAGACGTCCACCGCGTCGCCGTGCACACGGAAGCTGCCAGGGGCGTCGACCTCGCCGTTGTCCGCATAGCCCATGCCCACGAGCAGGGCCGGCACCTCCTCGAAAGGCACCTCGTCGCCCACCGAGAAGGTCGAGCTCGCGTAGTAGCCGGAGCCCACCGGCGGCACGCGGCGCAACAGCGCGCGGGCGGAGGCCACCACGACGCACTTCTCGCCGGCGGCCAGGCGCGCGACGGCCCGGCAACGGGCGCCGACCACAGCGTCATCCGGGGCCTTCTCGCTCCAGGGATAGTCGCGGCGATCGGGGTAGCGGCACACCACGTCCTGGCCGAGCCACGCCGCAAGCGCACGGGCGGCTCGGTCGGCCGCCTCCTCGCCGGACACGATGAACAGGCACGGCCGCGGGTCGTCAGCCCAGATGGAGGCCAGCATGAGCGGTCGGGCCGACTGCGCGACGGCCAGCGTGGCGTCCTCGCCCGCGCGCAGCGCGCGCACCAGCGGCTCCAGCTCCGGCGTGTTCATGACCTGGCGAGAAACCCGGTTGATCAGCATGTAGGCAGCTCCTCGGCATGCAACGTAGCCGGGGTTTCAGCAAAACCCCGGCTACGAAAATCTATCTTCTTGCCACATTGTACCTGCAAGCCGCGCCCGCGACCCGCTGGCCGCCCTGCCGGCGTCGGCGTGGGGCGCGGGCTCATCGCCACCGGCGAGGGCATCGGCTTCAGCGAGACGGTCGTCTTCGTCTGCCACCCCGGCTACCTGGACAACTTCATCCTTCGGAACTCGTCCCTGACCACACCGCGCGTCCAGGAGGTCGACGCCCTCATCGACCCCGACCTGCGCGCATGGCTCGAGGCCCAGCCCGACCTGCGCCTCGTCGACTACCGCGACCTGTAGCCCTAATCGGGGCGCTCGGCCGCTCATGTACAACATCTCTGCGCCTTAATTCAAACCATGTGAGTAGACCGGCATCCCGCAGCAGCAAAATCACAGAAGACCGAGTCAAATCTGCGCCCGCTACTTGCTGAATCCAAATTAAGACGCAGAGATGTTGCAGATTGACGCACCCAAGGCCGGTACGCCACGCCACCGACGCGTCCACAAGCGCCACCTTGCGTTTGGAGCCCTCCTTTTCCTCAAAGCCAACTCCAAACGCAGGACGCTTTGCCCGTTCAAACGGCTTGCGCCAGGAGTAGAGTGGTTTGGAATCCTCCCGTTACCCAGCAAGACGAACGGAAGCGGTCATCGTGACTAGGGTTCGATTCCACGAACGGCAGCATGCCAAGGCAGACACCCTCGTCTGCCTGCTTATCGGGACCCTTCTTGGCACGCCGCCCTTCTTTACCCCCAAGGCCGGCATGCTGCTCGACTCGACCACGCTCGCGCTCTCCATAAGCATCGTTTTTGTCGCCGCCGGAGCCGTTGCCGGCGAGTTCTTTCGTCACAACCCGCCAAGCCGCCATGCAACCGGCAAGAAATCCCTGGCGGTAGCCCTTGTCGCTCTCTATGCTGCGCTTGGATATGGCGCAGCTGCCCTTTACGAACTCTTTCCAGCCTCATCGGCGCTCGACATGACGCCCGCGACCGGATTCTTCCTCAGGGCCGCTTTCGGAGTAGCGCTACCCTGCGCGGCAGCGTTTACCGCCGTCATTGCTTTCTCGGGAAACGCGTCTCGGGAGTCTTTGCCGGATAAATCCGGAACAGGCCGCATATTGTGCTTCTTGGCGGGCATGATGGCCCCTCTTGCGATGGCGGGCTTCTACCCAAACCGCTGCCTTTATGTTGTGGGGAGCCCCTCGGCGGCATGGGGGTCAACCATTCAGCAGCTCATCAGCGCGGTGACGGAATCGCCGGCGCCGCCTTGGGCTGCGCCGGCCGCAGAAAGCCCGACCCGCTTTGGCGTCGACGGCGGCGCCCCGACGCTCGTCCCGGCACTGTTCTATTTCGCCCCTCTTATCGCAGCGCGGAGCGTCGGCGGTTCGTTGCTCACAACGAGTTTTCTGCTCGGCTTGGCCTCGACCTGGTCCTTCTCGTGGGCGGACCCCAGCTTCACTCGCATCTTGTGCGGCTACAGCAATTGGTTCTTGGCGGCGGCCGTTGCCGTTGTCGTCCTCTTACCGGCGATCTGCCTTAGGCGAAGGCGCGGTCATTCCGCCGAATCCGAATCGCCCGGCGGAAACGACGCTCGCGGCGACGCTGCGCCAGGCGCTAGGGACCTTGGCCTTGACCTATCCACCCTCACCGAGATCGAGGCGAGGAGCATCGCCCTCATGCTCGAGGGCCTCACGTCCGCAGAAATCGCCGCCTTGACGGGAAGAAGCCCCTCCACCATCAGAAACACCCAGGCGCGCGCCTATCGCAAGCTCGGTTTCTCGTCGGCCACGAAGCTCAAGGAGCACTGTGCAGCCTCGCGGTGCGCGGCCTCGCAGCAGGAGAATTCCCCTGACAAGAAGCAGGCCCACACAGTCGAAGCCAAGCGGGACGACGCGCCATCGGACGACGCGCCATCGGACGACGCGCTACCGGACGTCCGGGTCGTCCTTGCCGCCTGCTTCGCCCTACTCCCGATCGGCACGCAATCCGGCACGGCGACCGTGCCGATCGACTTCTGGAGGGGCGCCGTTCTCGCAACCGTCTGCGGGCTTCTCCTGGGGAGCATTTCGAACACCGAGAGGAACGCCGACCCGCGCAGAACCCGGTTTGCAGCAACGGCGGTTGCGGTTATTGTCTGCGCCGCCAGATTCTTTGCGCTAAGAGACGCGCCGGTACTGTGTGTCGCAGCCCAGCTGATCTACGCCGCAGGCTTGGCCGATGGAATTCGCTCGGGCCGTCCCGGTAAAGCGCCTGCCAGCGACGCCCGGGCAGCACTGCCGGCCGCGACCATGGCCATGGCCACCCTTCTTGGCATGGCGTTCGAGGAGTGCTGGAGAGCGACCTATTCCGGGCATTCCGTGCTGCCTTACCTTGCAACCCCGCTGGTAACGTGCGCCGGAATTCATATCTGGCACTCAAGGCGGATCGGCAAGCGGCGGACCTCCGCGCTCATATGCGGCATCTCACTCGTCGCCATGGTTCTTCCCGCCGGCAATGCGCCGGCATATCAAGCGGGGTCGGTGATGGCGGGGATTGCCAGTTTCTGCCTTCAGCGCGGGAACGCGAACGAGGGCCTTCCAAACTTGTTCGCCGCAGGCATCCTTGTGGGGCTTGTTGTCGGAGAGGCATGCGGCTCAAGCGGCATCGGCGCGTTTTACACGGGGAGCTTAGTCGCCGTAGCGACCTATTCAACGGCAATCTGCCTGCTTATCGTAATTGTCGCGCTCGCAATCTCCGGTCTTTACGCTGCGTCCACAATCGAAAGCGTCCAAGAGGCGGCGGCGAGCGACGCCTCCCAGGCGCTCCCCACAAAGACAGCCAAACGCTTACGTCTCCTTCTCGCTTCGCGCAGCCTAAACGAGACGCAGTGCCAGGTCGCGATGATGACCCTGGACGGCTTCCCCAGGCGAAGCATTGCTCGCAAGCTGCATCTCTCGATGGGAAGCGTCAACTCTGCGCGAGCCGCTGTCTACAAATGTTTCAGTGTCCACACCAGGGCCGAACTGCTCGCCGCCATTGACGCCGCCATGGGAAAGAAACGCGCGTAGCCTGCCTCGCACGTTAGACACCCAAGATTCTTACCTTCATAAGCGTTGTCTATAGCCATCCACAGTTCGCGATCGCATGCTCAAAACACAGACCGCAAGCCGCGGAAAGCCAGTTGCGAGGGCCTCGCAACCCGAATGGATTGGAGCAGATGACTGATGAGCAATCCGATTTTGACGAGAAGAGAACTGCTTATGACAACAGCCCTCATTGCTGGGGCAACGGCGGTTCCTTTGCCGGCTCTTGCGGAGACCGTGAGCCCCGCCGCCACAGATGGTGCGCTTGAGGCAATGCGGTGCTGGGAAGAGGCGGTCAACGAGGCAACCGCTGCGGGCGAACCAATTATTACGGTTGAAGACTCCGATATTGAGCGCAGCCGTAATGTCAAAACTAGATACTTGGCCTCAACCAGCAGAAGGGTAAACGGCGGCTGGTTGTAGAACCGGGGGCGATCGATATGTCGAGTTCCGAGATTTACGTCGTGGTACGGGCGATTTGCACCAGATATATCTTGCCGGCAATCGTTATGCTCGCCCTTATCGGGCTCGTGGCATATCTCGCCACGCGCAAGGCTGTCCGCGACGAGCTGAGGGCACGCCGAAGCCGGAGCGAGGAGCTCTCCTCGAATAGCAGCGAGCCCGAGCAATAGACCCGCTTTTCACACTTACCTAGGGCCTGGCGGAGGATCGAAGACGGAGAGGTGCTCTACCTGCCCCTTTACATGGCCTCGCTGCTGTAGGGCAGCAAAAACCGCCCGAGGTGGTGTTCAGCGCACCACCTCGGGCGGTTTTCTTTGCAGTTTCGCACCACCTGGGCAAGAAACGCCTCGAGGTGGCGCCACCTCGACGGCAACGCCACCTCGACGCAATTTACCTCACGCGCGGCGCGGCGAACCCCCGCGCCTTATCGCCCGCTCTCGCGCACGAGCTCGGCCAGGCGATCGGCCGCCGCGGCGACCTCGTCGGCGTCGGCGCGCCAGCTCCAGTTGCCCTCGGCCACGCCGGGGACGTTCATGCGGGCGTCGTCGTCGAGGCCAAGCACGTCCTGCAGCTGCATGACGGCCACGTCGGCGTCCGTCGCGAGCACGTCGCGCGAAAGCTTCGCCGCGAGCTCGCGGGCCTCGTCCCCGTCCACGCCGAAGCGCGACTTGACCCACCCGAGCAGGGTCTGGTTGTCGTGCGTGCCGGCGTACACGATGGTGCCGGGCTTGGGCTCGTAGCCCTCGCGCACGTCGCCGTCGTTGAACTGCACGACGTCCATACCCGGGATGCCGGTCTCGGCCACGAGCGCGCGGACCGCCGGGGTAATGGCGCCCAGGTCCTCGGCGATAAAGCGCAGCGGGCCGAACTGCTTGTACGCCGCCTTGAAGAGCTCGGCGCCGGGCCCGAAGTTGAACTCGCCCTCGGAGGCCTTCTTGCCCTTCGGGATCGAGTAGTAAGAAGAGAACCCGATGAAGTGGTCGAGGCGCACGTAGTCGTACACGTCGAACGCGCGGCTAAAGCGGCAGAGCCACCAGCCGTAGCCCTGATCGCGCAGAACGTCCCAGTTGTACGTCGGGTTGCCCCACATCTGGCCCTCCGGCGCGAAGGCGTCGCCCGGGGCGCCGGCCTGAGCCCCCGCGTAGCCGTCCTCGTCGAGCTGGAAGATGTCCGGCTCGGCCCAGGTGTCGGCGGAGTCGCCGCACACGTACATGGGCATGTCGCCGATGATCTTGATGCCGCGCTCGTTGGCGTAGGCGCGAAGCTCGCTCCACTGCTGGTCGAACGCGAACTGCAGCTTCATGTGCTTCCGGACACCGGCCTTGAGCTTGGGGTCGTTGGCCAGGTCGGGCGAGAAGCTGCGGTACTTGGCCGGCCATTTCTGCCACTCGACGGGCCCGAGCAGGTCCTTGATGGCCATAAAGCACGCATAGCTCGTGAGCCAGTACTCGTTCTTGTCGCAGAACACGCGGTACTCGCGCGTCTGCTCGCAGCCCTTGAGCTCGGCGAGCGTGGCCGCCTCGTCCTTGGCAAGAAGCGCCGTCGAGCCCGCAAACGCGCCCAGGCCCGCGTACGGGGAGCCGAAGCTGTCCGGCGGCGTGACCGGGAGCACCTGCCAGTAGCGAACGCCCGCGGCGGCCAGCCAGTCGACGAAGGCCTTGGCCGGAGCGCCCATGGTGCCGGGCTTGCCGCCGTTGGGCACCGAGGTCACGTGGCAGAGCACGCCCATGCCGCGCTCGAGCGGCTGCTGGAGGCGCTGCTTCTTGTGGAAGTGCAGGATGGCGGTGCCGAGCGGCCAGAGGAAGACCTCCGCACGGCCGTTCTTGACCTTGGGGCCCATGCCGGACACGACGTCGCTCACGGCCTCGTCGACCATGGGCACCGTCACGGTGTGCGCGTTCGAGAGGCTTGCGTTGGCCAGCACGCACACGCAGCTGCCGTCCTCGCCGCGGCGCGTGAAGCCGAAGACGTCGTCGCCGCTGCTAAACGGCTTGAAGTCCCCGTCGGTAAGCACCGGCAGCGTCTTTCGGATGGCGATGGAGTTGCGCACGATGTTGAAGCAGTCGCGGCGCCCGCCGCCCCACGGGAAGGTCCCGCGGTTAAAGGGGTCGCGCAGGCCCTCGAGGCCCAGCTCGTCTCCGTAGTACACGCACGGCACGCCCGGCAGCGTCATCTGCAGCAGCACGGTGAGCCACAGGCGGCTCATCGCCAAGCCGGCCTGGCCCTCGGGCAGCTTATACGCCGCGCGGTCCGCCTCGCTCATGGAGTCGGGGTCGGGCGCGTTGCCCAGCATGGTAAAGAGACGCTCGCGGTCGTGGCTGCCCAGCAGGTTGAGGCAGCTGTAGAACGCCTCGCGCGGGTAGTTCTCGTGCAGCTGCTCCAGGCGGGCGACCAGCTCGGAGGCGCCGATGCGGTTGCACACGAAGTCGAGAAGCCCGGTGCGCATGGGGTAGTTCATGACGCCGTCGAGCTCCTTGCCCTCGAAGTACTGGCGCAGCACCCCGTAGGCGGTCTTGTTCGACGCGTCCTCCCAGACCTCGCCGATAAGCACGGCGTCGTCCTTCTCGGCAAGCATGGCTTCCTTGATCTGGACGATGAACTCGTCGGTGAGCTCGTCGGCCACGTCCATGCGCCAACCTGCCGCGCCGGCGCGCAGCCACTTGCGGACCACGCCGTCCTTACCGCAGATCAGCTCGTGGTACTTCTCGGCGTCCGCGCGGAACGTCGGCATGTCCTGGTTGCCCCACCAGCCGGCGTAGGTGCCGTCGTCGTTGAAGGTGAACCAGTCCTCGTACTCGCTCTTCTCGCCGTTCTCGTGGGCCTGCCACGCGCCCGGCTCCTCGAAGTTCTCGTCGCGGTTGAAGTAGACGGAGTCGCGGCCGCAGTGGTTCCACACGCCGTCGAGAATAACGGAGATGCCCATCTCGGCGGCCTCGTCGCACAGGCGACCGAACGCGGCCTCGTCGCCGAGCATCGGATCGATGCGCAGGTAGTCGGCCGTGTCGTAGCGGTGGTTGCTCGCCGCCTCGAAGATCGGGTTGAGGTAGATGACCGTGATGCCCAGGCCCTTGAGGTAGCCGAGCTTCTGGCGGATGCCGTCGAGCGTGCCGCCGTAGAAGTCCCAGCGCGCGATGCTCTGGTCGGACTCGGAGACGCGCTTGTACGTGACGGGGGTGTCCCAATCCTCGACGAGCGCGCGCTCGATGCCGTTCTTGTGCTCCTCGAGCGCCGCGTCGGCGAGCTCGTGCCAGCCCTCGCCGCGGGCAAAGCGGTCGGGGAAGATCTGGTAGACGATGCCGTTCTTGTACCAATCCGGCTGCGTCGCGCGCGGCTCGTACACGGTGAGCTGGAAAGAAGGCGGGTCGCCGTACGCAAAGGCGCCCTCGCCGGTGGTCCAGCCGGGGCGCGCGCCGTAGCGCCAGACGGCCCCGTCGGACGCCTCGATGTCGAAGCTGTACCACACGATGCCGGTCTCGGCGGGCTTATAGTCCACCGAGAAGTGCAGGTGGGCGCTGTGCTCGGAGCCGTGCATCTCGATGAGCTGCTCCCCGTGGGCATCGGTCCACACCCTCAGCGTGCAGAAGGTGACGTCGTCGTCCCAAACATCGATGCCAAGCGTGACGACGCCGCCCAACTGGGCGGCGCCGAATGGAGTCCTGTACTCCTTCTCTGAGGTGACGTGCCTTGCTCTCAAAGAATTACCTGTCTCTTCTCTTGTTATACCGAATGATCTCCGGGTGGAGCCAGTGGTATATGTCCATGTAGTCGTTTGCGGCGCGGCGCCAGCTGAAATCGGCCGTCATCGCGTTGTCTACGAGCTTATCCCAGGCTTGCTTGTCCGTCCAGAAAATCTCACATGCGCCAAGGAGCGTGTCGGACATCTCGTCGGCGTTCATGTTCGCGAACGAGAAGCCCGTGCCCTCGCCGGTGAACTTGTTGTACGGGGTAACGGAGTCGCGCAGGCCGCCGGTCTCGCGGACCACGGGCAGGGTGCCGTAGCGCATGGCGATCATCTGGGAAAGGCCGCACGGCTCGAACTCGGACGGCATGAGAAGAAGGTCGCCGCCGGCGTACATGCGGTGGCTGAGCGCGTTGTCGAACGCGATGCGGGCGCACATCTTGCCGGGGTACTTGGACTGGAAGTACTTGAAGGCCTCCTCGTGGTCGTGGTCGCCGGTACCGAGGATGGCAACCTGGACGCCGCGCTGCATGAGGTGGTCCATCGAGTAACGGACGAGGCCGAGGCCCTTCTGGTCGGTCAGGCGGCCGATGCTCACGATGAGCGGGCGCGTCGGGTCCTGGTCAAGGCCCAGCTCCTCCTGGAGGGCGCGCTTGCACTCGGCCTTGTTGGCCAGGTCGTCCTTGGAGTAGTTGGCCGGGATCATCGAGTCGGAGGCCGGGTTCCAGATGGTCTGGTCGATGCCGTTGAGGATGCCGGAGAGGATGTTCGAGCGACGGCGGAAGATGCCGTCCATGCCCTCGCCGTAGAACGGCATCTTGAGCTCGTTGGCGTAGCTCGGCGAGACGGTGGTGATCCAGTCCGTGTAGCAGAGGGCGCCCTTCATGTAGTTGATGGAGTCCTTGTCGCAACGGAGCTGGTCGCGGGCGGCCGGGATGTGGCCGAGGCCCAGGATCTCGTCGATGACCTTATCGCCGTACTGACCCTGGAACTTGACGTTGTGCACGGTGAAGACGGTCTTCACGTTGTTGCACTGCGGGACCTCGCGGTAGAACTCGCGCAGGAACACCGGGCACAGCGCGGTCTGCCAGTCGTTGCAGTGCAGCACGTCGCACTCGAGCTCGGGGACCTTGGCGATGGCCTCGCAGATGGCCTTCGAGAAGAACGCGAAGCGCTCGCCGTCGTCGAAGTAACCGTACAGGCCGTCGCGGCCGAAGTAGTCCTTGTTGTCGATGAAGTAGAAGTCCAGGTCCTGGAGGGTGATCTTCTCGATGCCGCAGTAGATGCTGCGCCAGGCAAGAGGCACGTAGAAATCTGCCACGTGCTTCATGCGGTCCTTGTACTCCTGCGGGATAGAAGCGTAGAGCGGGGTGATCACGGCGGCGCGGGCGCCCGCGTGCTTGAGGGCACGCGGGAGGGAGCCCGCGACATCTCCGAGGCCGCCCGTCTTGGAGAACGGGACGGCCTCGGAGCCCGCGAACAGCACCCTGATCTTTCTGCGCTTGGCGGAAGCAGTCATGTTCTGTTCGCTTTCTGTGTAGTGCCTACGTGCAGAGCCCGCTAGTCGCGGCTCTTCTCCTTGATGAGGACGTCGTCGGGAGTGCCGCGCAGCTCGGTTCCGGCGGGAACGGTGTTGCCGCGGTCGACGATGGCGTTCTCCACGCGGGCGCCGCTCTTGACGATGCAGCCCTGCATGACGATGGAGTTGCGCACGGTCGCGCCGGCCTCGACGATGACGCCGCGGCCGAGGATGGAGTCGCAGACGCGGCCGTAGATACGGCAGCCGGACGAGATGCGGGAGTTCTGGACGCGCGAGCCGATCTCGAACTTCGCCGGGGGCGTGTCGTGGGCCTTCGTCTTGACGAAGCGGTCGGCCGGGAAGACCTCCTCGGACACCTTGGGATCAAGGAAGTCCATGTTCGCGGTGAAGTAGTCCTTCTTGTTGAAGATAGGAGCGACGTAGCCGTCGTAGTTGTAGGTCTGGACGTTCACGCGGCCGAAGTCGCCCGCCATGGCCTCGAACAGGTCGAGGTAGTCGGTGGGGGCGTACCAGTCGAACATGTCCAGGAGCAGCTGGCGGCTGATGATGAAGCAGTCGAGGAACGCCGCGTCGCCGAAGTTGACGCCGTTGTGGACGCCGTTGACGCGGCCGCCGTCGACGTTGAAGCCGACGACGTCGTCGTTGACGCGCGGGGCGCTGGCGGTAAGGACGGTGATGTCCGCGCCGGACTCGACGTGCGCGTTGTACAGGTCGTTCAGGTCCATGTTGTACACGAAGTTGGCCGACGAGAGGATCACGTAGTCGGCGTTCGAGCGCGTGAAGAAGACCTTGTTGTGCACGAGGTCACGCAGCAGGAAGCGCGCGCCGGTGCGGGAGGTGCCGAAAGCGCTGCCGGGCAGGATGAACAGGCCGCCGTTCTTGCGATCCAGGCCCCAGTCCTTACCGGACTCGACGTGGTCGATGATGGAGCGGTAGTTGTACGGCATGATCATGCCAACGGTGCGCGCCCCGGCGTTGACGAGGTTGGACAGCGCGAAGTCGACCAGGCGGTAACGGCCGAGGAACGGCATGGACGAGATCGGGCGGTACTCGGTCAGGGGGCCGGTGGCCTTGGCAGAGTAGTTGCAAGTGATGAGGCCAATGACCTTCTGCATGATTAGTTCTCCCCCTTTCCGACAACGACGTCGTTGCCGATGACGGCAGTGTCCTTCGTCGCGTCGACGGAGCCGAGGTTTACGTTCTCCTCGACCACGGCGTTCTCGCCGAGAATCGCGCGGACGACGTGCGCGCCGTCCTTGACCACGGCGCCGGGCAGCAGCACGGAGTCGACGACGGTCGCGCGCTCGCCGATGTAGGCGTCGGTCGAGAGGATGGAGTGCTTGGCCTTGCCGAGGATGGTGACGCCGTTGGAGACGAGGCAGTCCTCGACCTCGCCGTTGCGGCCCACGAACGAGGGCGGACGGGTCGACGCGTTCGACATGATCGGGAAGTTCTCGTCGTAGATGTCGAAGGCGGGGTTCGGGCCCAGCAGGTCCATGCTCGTCTCGTGGTAAGAGGAGATGGTGCCGACGTCGCGCCAGAAGCCGTTGAACTCGTAGGTGAAGAGGCGCTTGCCGTCGCCGAGCAGCTTCGGGATGATGTTGTTGCCGAAGTCGTGCTCGGAGGTCTGGTCGACCGCGTCCTCGCGCAGGGTCTCGAGCAGCAGGTCGGTGCTGAAGATGTAGATGCCCATGGAGGCGAGGTTTGAATCGGGCTTCTTGGGCTTCTCGGTGAACTTGGTGATGCGGCCCTCCTCGTCGGCGGTGATGATGCCGAAGCGGGAAGCCTCCTCCCAAGGCACGGGCATGACGGCGATGGTCAGGTCCGCGTTGTTCTTCTTGTGGGTGGCGAGCATGTCCGCATAGTCCATGCGGTAGAGCTGGTCGCCCGAAAGGATGAGCACGTACTCGGGGTCGTTCTGCTCGATGTAGCCGATGTTCTGCGTCACGGCGTCAGCGGTGCCCTCATACCAGGCGCCGCCTGTCTGCGTGGCGTACGGCGGCAGGATCGAGACGCCGCCGTCGCGCTCGTCGAGGTTCCAGGCCTCGCCGGTTCCGATGTAGCTGTGCAGCAGGTACGGGCGGTACTGCGTGAGGACGCCCACCGTGTTCACATTGGAATTCGCGCAGTTAGAAAGCGCGAAGTCGATAATGCGGAACTTGCCGCCAAACGACACCGCGGGCTTTGCCACGTTGCTTGTCAGCGCACCGAGCCTGCTTCCTTGCCCTCCGGCAAGGAGCATTGCAATGCACTCCTTCTTGCTCATTCCCCCACTCCTTTCGGCCTAACTTCAACCGGGGGGTGAGGGTCTCACCCCCCGGCTTGCTAACTAAGCTCCAATGTGCCAGATATCGGCCTCATATTCAGCGATAGTTCTGTCACTGGAGAAGAACCCGGCCTTAGCGGTATTGTGCAGCGCCGCCTTGTTCCACGCGCGACGGTCGGCGTAGCCGTTCGTGAGCTCCTCCCAGGCCTGGACGTAGGCGTGGAAGTCGCCCATGACCAGGTACGGGTCGTTCTCGACCATAAGGTGGTCGCGGACGCTCTCGAAGTTGCCCGAGAGGCCGGCGAGCGTGCCGTCGGTGAGCTGGTCGACGATGCGGCCGGTGCGGCCGCGGTCGTTGTTGTAGCAGTCCCACGCGTAGTAGCGGCCGGAAGCCTGGAGCTCTTCGACCTCCTCGGTCTTCATGCCGAAGATCTTGATGTTCTCGGGGCCGACGAGCTCGGAGATCTCGACGTTGGAGCCGTCGAGGGTGCCGAGGGTCAGGGCGCCGTTCATCATGAGCTTCATGTTGGAGGTGCCGGAGGCCTCGGTGCCGGCGAGCGAGATCTGCTCGGAGATGTCGGCGGCGGAGTAGATGTACTGGGCGTTGGAGACGGCGAAGTTCGGGACGAAGGCCACGCGCATCTTGTCGTTCAGGCGCGGGTCGTTGTTGACGACCTCGGCCAGCGAGTTGATAAGGCGGATGACCTCCTTGGCGAAGGCGTAGCTCTGGGCCGCCTTGCCCGAGAAGATGAACGCGGTCGGCGCCGGCGAGAAGCTCGGGTCGTCGAGGATGCGGTTGCGCAGGTCGAGGATCTTGAAGACCGAGAGGAGCTGGCGCTTGTAGGCGTGGAAGCGCTTGACCTGGACGTCGAAGATCATGTCGGTGTCGAGCTCGACGCCGGAGGTCTCCTTGACGTAGGCGGCCAGGCGCTCCTTGTTCTGCTTCTTGGCCTTGTCCATGGCGTCGAGGAAGTTGACGTCGGACTCGAAGGGCACGAGCTTCTCGAGCTCGTCGGCGTCGTTGAGCCAGCCGTCGCCGATGGCGTCGGTGATCAGCTTGGAGTAGGCGGGGTTGGCCTCGCGCAGGAAGCGGCGGTGCGTGACGCCGTTGGTCTTGTTGTTAAAGAGCTCCGGCTCGAGCTTGGCGAAGTCGCGGAAGGTCTCGCGCTGAAGGATCGCGGAGTGCAGCGCCGAGACGCCGTTGACGGAGTGGGAGAAGATGATCGAGAGGTTCGCCATGCGGACCTGGCCGTCCCACAGGATGGCGGTGTTGCGCAGGACGTCGGTCCAGGAGCCGTGGTCGGCGCCGAGCTTCTCGGCAAGGCCGTCGCGCCAGCGGCGGTCGATCTCCTCGATGAACATGTAGAGGCGCGGCAGGAGGCTGCGGAAGGTGTTGATGGGCCACTTCTCCAGGGCCTCGGGCATGACGGTGTGGTTGGTGAACGAGACGGTCTCGTGGACGATCTTGAAGGCCTCGTCGAAGTCGACGCCCTTGTCGTCGACCAGAATGCGGAGCAGCTCAGGGCCGCACATGGCGGGGTGGGTGTCGTTGGTGTGGACGCTCACGCGCTTGCCGAGGTTCTTCCAGTCGGGGCCGAAGTCCTTCTCGTAGGAGCGCAGGATGGTCTGCAGGCCGGCGGAGACGAAGAGGTACTCCTGCTTCAGGCGCAGCATGCGGCCGTGCTCGCCGGCGTCGTTCGGGTAGAGGATGGTCGAGATGGCCTCGACGTCGGAGCGGAACTTGTTGGCCTTGGCGTAGTCGCCGTCGTTGAAGGCGTCGAGGTCGAAGTCCTCGGTCGCGGGCTCGGCCGACCAGAGGCGCAGCTTGTTGACGACCTTGCCGCCGAAGCCGATGACGGGCACGTCGTAGGGCACCGCGCGGACGAGCTCGCCGCCCTCCTCGGTGAACCAGTACTTGTCGCCGTCCTCGTGGCGGACGACGTGGCCGCCGAAGCGGACCACGACGGAAGAGGCGTCCTTGCGGGTCTCCCAGGGGAAGCCGTTGGCGAGCCAGTTGTCGGTGCGCTCGACCTGACGGCCGCCCTCGATGTCCTGGTGGAAGAGGCCGTAGCGGTAGCGCATGCCGTTGCCGTAGCCGGCCATGCCGTTGTGGGCCATCGAGGCGAGGAAGCACGCGGCCAGACGGCCGAGGCCGCCGTTGCCGAGGCCGGGGTCGACCTCCTGGCGGCAGACGTCGTCGAGGTCGGTGCCCATGTCCTTCATGGCGTCGGCCACGAGGTCGCGGACGCCGTAGTTGATGAGGTAGTTGTCCAGGAGCGGGCCGATGAGGAACTCGAGGGAGAAGTAATAGACCTTCTTCTCGTCGACGGTGTGGGAAACGGCCTGCTGGGCGTTGCCCTTCGAAGCGATCAGCTTGGCGAGGACCTGGAACTGCTCGAGCCTGTCGCTCTGCTCGAAGGTCTTGCCGAGCTCAGACTGGAAGGCTGCGCGGTACTGGGCCTCGAAGTCCTTCTTGTCTTTGAAGATCTGCTGGTAGTCTGCCATGTTCTCCCCTTTTTGCGGTCGTGCTGACGGTACGGTCGGCGGGCGGCGGTTACCCACCAAAAAAGGAACCCGTCGCGTGGTGCGCGGGTGATAAGGGCCGCCCTTATAAAAGGACGACCCTTGTGATTTTACATCGGTTACTTGGTTTTTGCGGAGCCCTTGACGGTCTTCTTACCCGTCGTGGCCTTGGAGGGGGCCTTGGCGGGCGCCTTAGGCGCGTCGGAGGCCTTCGACTTGGCCGGCGCCTTCGAGGACGCCTTCGGCTTCGCGGGGGCCTTCTTCGCCGACGCCGTCTCCGGCTTGGCAGCGGCCTTTGCCGCCGGCTTGGGCTTTGGCTCAGCCGCCTGGGCCGCGGGCTTCTTCGCCGCGGGCTTGGCGTCGGACTTCTTCGCCGGCGCGGCCTTCTCGGAGACGGCCTTCTCGCCGTGGGCCTTCGGGCGGGCCTGCGTCGCGACCTTCTTCAGGACGATGCCGGCCAGCGGCGGGATGCGCAGGACGACGGATTGCGCGCGGCCGTTCCACGCCACGTCCTCGCAGCGCAGCCGGCCCTCGTTGAGCACGCCGGAGCCGCCGTACTCGGAGGCGTCGGAGTTGAACTTCTCGGCGTAGACGCCCCACTCGGGGACGCCGAGGCGGAAGTCCTCGCGCGCGTTGACGTCGAAGTTGATCAGGATGACCAGGTCGTCCTTGGGGTCGTCGCCGCGGCGGATGAAGCTGATGATGGACTGGTCGGAGTTATCGGCGTCGAGCCACTCGAAGCCCGAGGACTCGTAGCCGCGCTGCCAGAGGGCCGGGTTCTTCTTATAGAACTTGTTCAGCGCCTCGACAAAGACCTGCTGCTTGCGGTGGGTCTCGTAGTTGTCGGCGAGGAAGTACTCGATGCCCTCGTAGTAGCGCCACTCGATGTACTGGCCGATCTCGTTGCCCATGAAGTTGAGCTTGCCGCCGGCGTGCATCATCTGGTAGAAGGCGAGCGAGCGCAGGCCCGCGAACTGACGCCACTGGTCGCCCGGCATGCGCGTGACGAGCGAGCACTTGCCGTTGACGACCTCGTCGTGGGAGAGCGGCAGAACGAAGTTCTCGTTGAACTGGTACATGGTCGAGAACGTGAGCATGCGGTGGTTGCCGGGGCGCCACGGGAAATCGGTCTGCATGTAGTGCAGGGTGTCGTTCATCCAGCCCATGTCCCACTTGAAGTGGAAGCCCAGGCCGCCGTTCTCGGGCGGGTAGGTCACGAGCGGCCATGCGGTGGACTCCTCGGCGATCATCATGACGTCGGGGTGGAGCTGGCCCATCGTGGCGTTCGTCTGGCGGATGAAGGCCGAGGCGTCGAGGTCCTCCTCGGTGCCCTTCTTGTTGAAGCGCTTCTGGGAGGGGTCGTCGATGCCGAAGTTCATGTACAGCATCGACGAGACCCCGTCCATGCGGATGCCGTCGATGTGGTAGGTCTCGATCCAATAGAGGGCGTTGGAGACGAGGAAGCTGCGGACCTGGCCGCGCGCGAAGTCGAACTTGTGGGTGCCCCAGTTGGGGTGGATCTCGTGCTCATAGAGCATCTCGCCGTTGAAGGTGGCGAGGCCGTGTGCATCGGCGCAGAAGCCGCCGGGGACCCAGTCCATGATCACGCCGATGCCGGCCTTGTGGCAGGCGTCGACGAAGTGCATGAGCTGCTGCGGGTTGCCGTAGCGGGAGGTCGGCGCGTAGTAGCCGGTGGGCTGGTAGCCCCACGAGCCGTCGAAGGGGTGCTCGGAGAGGGGCAGGACCTCGATGTGGGTGTAGCCCATCTTCTTCACGTAGGCGACGAGCTCCTTCGAGAGGTCGTCATAGGTGTAGAAGGTGCCGCGCTGCGCCGGGAACGGATCGCCGGGGCCGGGCCAGGTGCCGTCCTCGCGGGGCTCGCCCTGCGGCTCGTCGCCGTGGCGCTTCCAGCTTCCCAGGTGCACCTCGAAGATGTTGAGCGGGCTCTTGAGCATGGGGCGGGCGGCGCGCTCGGACATCCAGTCGTCGTCCTTCCAGGCGTAGCCCGAGAGCTCGCACGTGCGGGAGGCGGTTCCCGGGGGAAGCTCGGCGGCAAAAGCATAGGGGTCCGCCTTGTAGAGCTTCTCGCCGTCATGGGCGGTGAGGAGGAACTTATAGAGCTGGCCCGAGACGACGCCGGGAATGAAGCCCTGCCAGACGTCGCCGGACTCGGACTTGGAGAGGTGGTTGGCGTTCTCGTCCCAGTCGTTGAAGTCGCCGATGACGCTGACGGACTGGACATGAGGCGCCCAAACGGCAAAGTGGTAGCCGGCGTTGCCGTCGGCGTCGACGGCGGCGTGCGCGCCGAGCTTCTCGTAGCTGCGGTTCCAGTTTCCGTTGCCGAGCAGGTAAAGGTCGTCGTTGCTAAGGTAGAGGCTGCTGTCGAGGGTGTCCATCGAGGCGCTCCTAACGGTTATCCCTTGCCGCGGGCCGTCCGGCGGCCACGGCTTCCAACGCGTTTTGACACATAGTCAGTTTTACCAGTTCGTTCCATGTTTCGTCCACACGAATCCGTAAGCGCGCGGGTGTTCCGGGCGGGCGCGGCGATGGACGGCCTGAGGCACACAAAAAGCCCCTCCGGGCGCGCTGGTCACGCGCCCGGAGGGGCTTAAGAAGGCTCTTTCGCCTGGCCGGCGGCCGGATGCGGCCGATGTTTGCCGGGGCCTAGGCGCTGGCGAGGGCCTGGTCGAGGTCGGCGATGATGTCGTCGGCGTTCTCGATGCCCACGGAGAGGCGGATAAGGTCCTCGGAGAGGTGCGCGGCCTCGAGCTGCTCGGCGGTGAGCTGGGAGTGCGTGGTGGAGGCCGGGTGGATGATCAGGGACTTGGCGTCGCCCACGTTGGCAAGGTGGGTGAAGAGCTTGACGTTGTCGACGACCTTCAGGCCGGCGTCACGGCCGCCCTTGACGCCGAAGACCACGACGCCGCCGAAACCGTTCTTGAGGACGCGGGACGCGACCTCGTGGCTCGGGTCGTTCTCCAGGCCGGAGTAGCGGACCCAGCTGACCTTCGGGTGGCTCTCGAGGAACTTGGCCACGGCCAGGGCGTTGTCGCAGTGGCGCTGGACGCGCAGGGAGAGGGTCTCGATGCCGAGGCCGATGAGCTGCGCCGCGTACGGGGAGAGGGTCGGGCCGAAGTCGCGGAGCTTGTTGGCCAGGACACGGGTCGAGAAGGGCGCGGCGGGGGCGGCGTCGGCGAAGACGGCGCCGTGGTAGGACGGGTCGGGCTCGGTGATGGTCGGGAACTTGCCGGGGGTCTTCTTCCAGTCGAACTTGCCCGTGTCCACGACCGCGCCGCCGAGGGTGACGCCGTGGCCGGCGATCCACTTGGTCAGCGACTCGATGACGACGGCGGCGCCGTCGTCGGCCGGACGGTAGAGGTACGGGGTCGCGAAGGTGTTGTCCACGAACACGGGGACGGGCTCGGGCAGGGAGTTGGCGGCCTCGACGATGGCGGGGACGTCGGCCACGTCGACCAGCGGGTTGCCGATGGTCTCGACGTACCAGAGCTTGGTGTTCTCCTTGGTGGCGGCCACGAACGCGTCGATGTTGTTGTTCTCGACGAAGGTGGTCTCGACGCCGAGGTCGCCGAGGGTGTGCAGGAAGATGTTCCAGGTGCCGCCGTAGAGCGAGTCGGAGGCGACGATGTGGTCGCCGGCGCCCACGATGTTGGTGAGGGCGAGGATCTCGGCGGCGTGGCCGGAGGCGACCGCGACGGCGCCGGTGGCGCCCTCGAGCGCGGCGACGCGGGCCGCGATGGAGTCGGTGGTGGTGTTGGTCAGGCGGCCGTAGACGTTGCCGGGCTTGGCCAGGGCGAACTTGGCGGCGCCGTCCTCGGCGGAGTCGAACTGGAACGCGGCGGAGGCGTAGATGGGCAGCGCCGCGGCGCCGGTGACGGGATCGGGGGCAAGGCCCGCGTGGATCTGAAGGGTGTCGAAGTGCTTGGCGGGGTCCTGAGCGAAGGTGGGATCAAGCTGGAACGGCATTTTGGGTTTCCTTTCGGTGAGCCGCCGCGGTGGGCGGCGAGGTTTACGTGCTTCGCGTTGTGCGTTGACGGCTATGAATACTAGGCCGCCAAGAGCGACACGCGTAGTCCTGCGATTCCGAGGATTTGTTATCGCTTAAGCCGATAACCCAGGTGCCGTGCTGCTAGATAGGACTATATGAGCCAAACGCCGCCCTCGAAGCGGCAGAACCCCTCCGAGGCGAGCTCGGCAAGAAGCTCGGCCGCGAGCGCCGGCCCCAGCTCGATCCCCTCGGCGGCGACGTCGGCCGCAAGCTCTTCGGCCGCGCCCGCCTTCCTGGCAAGAAGCGCCCGCACGAGGGCGGCCCGCTTCTGCCGCCGCGACCCCTCGAAGCGCGACTGCCTCGCGTGCGCCTTCGAGCGCCGCGAGGGGTTGGGCACCGTCCGCTTGAGGTAGGCGCCGTAGTCAAGAAGCGCGTAGTACCAGCCGCGCGGGTCGTCTGCGGGGTCGTCGGCGAAGCCGCCGTCCGGAGGGCACGTCGCCTCGACCACGGGAACGAGCTCCCGGTCCGCCACGCCCTCGCGGCCGGCGAACAGCTCATGGAGCATGACCGCGCGCACGTTCGTCTCGAGATAAACGCCGTGCAGGTCAAAGGCAAAGGCGCGGATTCCGGCAGCCGTCGCCGGGCCGATGCCGGGAAGCGCCGTGAGCGCGGAGGCCTCGCGAGGAAACCCCTCCCCCGCCTCGACGATCGCGCGCGCCGCGCGATGGACGCCGAGCGCGCGCCGGTTGTAGCCGAGGCCCTGCCACTCGTCGAGGACGTCGGCCGAATCGGCCGCGGCCAGGGCCTCCACGTCACCGAAACGGGCGAGCCAGCGCTGCCAGCGGCCGTCCACGCGGCTCACCTGGGTCTGCTGCAGCATGACCTCGCTGATCCAGATCTCGTACGGGTCGGTCGTGCGCCGCCACGGCAGGTCGCGATACAGCTCCCTGCCCTGCTCGCGCACCTTCGCGCGGAACGCCGCGAGGTCGTCGGGGGCCGGGACGGCCGGGCCTTCAGCCAGGGACGCGCCGGATGGCGCGGGCGCGCCGGGAACGATGAGCCCGGAACTTGCCGTAGGCGCGCCGGAACCGGCGGCACCTTGCACTACTCGTCCCAATCGAGAATCTTCCAGCCGTTCTTCTTCGCAGCGGACTTGAGCGTCTGGCCGGGGCACACGGCGAACGCCTCGTCGGCGCGGGAAAGAAGGTCCTCGTCGCTGTGATGGTCGCCGTAGGCATACGCAAGACGCCATGTACCAGCGCCGATATGGCTATCGCACCACTCGACGACGCTGCGGTATTTATTCTCGCCTGCAACGACCTGGCCGGCCACGCGCCCGGTATAGCCGCCGTTCGCGTCGCGCTCCATGCGCGTCGCGATGACGCCGTCGACGCCGAGGATCTCGGCCGCCGCGTCGGCGATGATGTCGAACGTCGCCGAGACGAGCAGCGTCACGCAGCCCTCCGCGCGGCGGCGAGCGACCTCCTCGACCGCCTTGCCGCGGTAGCGCGGGCCGAGCACCTCGTCATGGAAGGCGTTCATCACACGGGCGACGGAGTCGGCATCCATCTCGGCAAGGGCGCCGAAGACGAGCTCGCGGGCCTCGTCTTGCCGATACGGGAGATGCAGCTTATAGCGGACGCCCCACCATCCCAGGCGCAGGGCCCGCGGAAGCGACATGATGCCGTTGCGCAGAAGGTAGGTGGTAAAGAGCGAGCCGGACTGACCGTCCATGGACGTGCCGTCGTAATCGAAGACGGCGATCTTGGTTGTGGTCGGGCTCGACTCCATGGGACGCCTCGTCTGATTGGGAACAGGTAGAAGTAACTATAGCGCGCGACATGCCTGACACCGTAAGGACGGCTCAATCGGTCCTCATGGCGTCACAATCTGCGATACGAAAAAGGGCCCTCCGAAGAGGGCCCTCATCTGTGCAATGGCGGGATGTAAGGGACTCGAACCCTCGACCTCCGACGTGACAGGCCGGCGCTCTAACCAGCTGAGCTAACACCCCGTGCGCCTTGCGCGAGGAGTATTATTACATGGATTGCGCGGCAATGTCTAGCGAGAATTTGAAAAAAGTTTCTCGATATAGCAAATTCGGCTTCTACCTGGTCTTTTGCAGTCCAAATTTCCTCATACAGACGCAGCCTGCGACCCCACAAGCGATTTTTCTTTTCTCTGTGCGAGGCGATATTTTCCTCGGATGGCCGGGTAGGATTTGAAGCCCGGGGCAATGGGGCCCCGCTCCTAACCTTAGGAGGTCGTCATGGCAGACGAGAAGAAGACCCTTTCCGACGAGCAGCTGAACGACGTCACCGGCGGCAGGAACAGGATCCCGCCCCTGATCATGAGCGTGGACACGGCGTCCGCGTCCGGCGAGGCCGAGGCCGCCCTGGCCTCCGAAGCGAGCGCGGCCAATCTCGCGTCGACCCTCGCAGACGAGCCTTCGGCCTGCATCCGGTAAACCCGGCAAACATCCAACTGTAGTCACAGCACTGCGGGGACGGTCAATCGACCGTCCCCGCTTTTCTTGTCGAGCTGAGCTGGCTTGGCGGGCCGCACGACCGCGCGGCCCATACAACCGCACGGAAGCGCCCCCTCGTTACAACGCGACGCTGGTCGTTGCCCCCGTCGAGTCGACAACGGTGATGGAGGAGCCGCTCAGAGTCGCCGAGACGATCGACCCGGACCCGCCCACAGCGTTTCCGTCGCTGCCCATGACCTTGGTGGGCAGCGAGCCGCCGGCCGGCATGTAGGCGACGATGTCCCAGCCGTCGGCCAGGCTCTCGGGCACCACGATCACGCCGTTATAGAGGACGATCCCCGAGGGCGTGCCGTCGAGGGCAAAGAGCTCGTTGGCGCCGTCGGCGGACGTGACCGTCCAGGTCCCGTCCTCGGCCTGCCTGAGCGCGTACGACACGCCGCTGAGCGTCACGGAGCCGCTCGTGTCCGCCTGCGACTGCGCCGCCTCGACCGGCTGCTCCTCTTGCCCCTGCTCGGGCACCTCCGCGGTCGGCGTCAGCACGCCGGTGACGCACCGAACCAGGAAGAAGAGCACGGCCAGCACCAGGATCGCGCCGCCGACGATGATGAGGATGTTCTTGTTCGTGCGCTCGGGACCAGCGTCCACCTGCACTTCCTTCTGCCCGAGGCGGCGGCTCGCGCTGCTTGCGGCCGCGGAGAGACGCTCAGAGGAGTGGCGCTTGCGGAAGCGCTTCTCGGCGTTGGACCGCGCGATATTGGCCGCGTGCGCGGCGTTCTTGCGGGTGGTGACCTCGGCGCCCTGCCCCGCGTGGAGCGTGGTGAGCCTGTTCGGGTCGACGTGGCTGGGTCGGGCGCCGTTCTCGCCGTTGGCCATTTTGGTTCCTCTCGTCGCGCCGTCGGCGCGCTGTGTTTGAGCTGCGTTTATGGGAGAGATTATAGTTCGCGGCGGGCCTCGATGGCGCGGCCGAGCGTGACCTCGTCGGCATACTCAAGGTCTCCACCGACGGGCAGGCCGCTCGCCAGCCGGGTCACGCGCACGCCGAGCGGGCGGATCTGGCGCGCGAGGTAGGTCGCGGTCGTCTCGCCCTCGACGTCCGGGTTCGTGGCAAGAAGCACCTCGCCCACCTCCTGGTCGGCAAGGCGGGAAAGAAGCTCGCGCACATGGAGCTGGTCGGGGCCGATCTTGTCCATGGGGCTGATGACGCCGCCGAGCACGTGGTAGAGCCCGCGGTAGGCGCCGGTGCGCTCGATGGCCTGCACGTCGCGGGGCTCGGAGACGACGCAGATGGTCGTGCGGTCGCGCGAGGAGTCGTCGCAGACGTCGCACCTCTCGCGCGTGGCGTAGGAGAAGCACACCGGGCAGAAGTGCACCTGCTGCTTGACGTCCAGAATCGCGCGGGCAAGGCGGCGGGCCTCCTCGGCGTCGGCCTCGAGCAGGTGGTACGCGATGCGCTGGGCCGACTTCGGGCCGATGCCCGGAAGCCGACCCAGCTCGTCCAGGAGGCGCTGGAGCGCGTGGCCGTCGTTTGGCTGATAGTCCATTCGGGTGATTCGCGTGGGAGCGCGGCGGGACTAGAAGAGGCCCGGGATGTTGAGGCCGCCGGTGACGGCGCTCATCTGCTGGCTGGCCATCTGCTCGGCCTGCTCGAGGGCGTCGTTGACGGCGGCGAGGACCATGTCCTGCAGCATCTCGACGTCCTCGGGGTCGACGGCCTCGGGGTCGATGGCCACGTTGGTAAGGCGCATGTCGCCGGTGGCGGTGACCTTGACCATGCCGCCGCCGGTGCTGGCGGTGACCTCGGTCTCGGCGGCCTTCTGCTGGGCGGCGAGCAGCTGCTCCTGCATCTTGCGCGCCTGCTGCATCATCTGGTTGCGGTTCATGCCGCCCATGTTGAATCCCTTGGCCATGCTGTTCGTTCCTCTCGGTTCGGCTTCGCTGGAAAGAAGCGCTTGCGGTTGGTGCGGGCCGCGCGCGGGGCGCGGGTCGGCGCGGGCGTGCGCCGCTCGGCGGACGGGGCGTGCGCGGGTCGGCGGGCGAGACGTGCTCGGCCGCCGGCGGGGCGCGGGGCTAGTCGTCCGCGTCCGCGTCGTCGACGGGCTCGTCGGCGAACTCGGCGGTGGGGTCCGCCGCGTCGGGAGCGCCGGCGCCCTCGTCATCATACGGGAGGTCGGCGTCGTCGGGGCCGGGGTTCGCCGCCTCTACAGAAACCTTGGTCGGGGCCCCGAAGACCGCGGTGAGGTCGCTCAGGATGTCGCTGAACTCCGGGGTGATGTTCTCGACCTGCGGGGCCGCGGATGCGTCCGCGACCGGCGAGGGGGCGGGGGCCGGCGCGGTCGTTGGCGCCGCTGAGCCGCCCTGATCCGCCTGGCCTGCGGCGGGTTGCGACGAGACGGGCTGCTGGGCAGGGGCGGTGGCTGCGGCGGGGGCCTGTGCGGGAGCGTCCCAAGGCATCGGGTACTCCTCCGCCGGGGCGACGTCCGCATAGGCGGATGCCGGCGCGTACTCGGGCTCGGGCGGCACGGCCGAGGCCGGCTGCGGCGCGGTCCGGGCCACCGGCTGCTGGGCCGGGGCCGCGGGTCGAGGCGCAGGGGAGGCCTGCGGGCCGGGAGACGAGATCGGCTGGCGAGGCGCCGGGGCAGGCGCCTGTGCAGGTGCGGTCCGCGAGGGGGCGGGGGCCGCGGGACGGGACGGCGCAGCCGAGGCGCCCTGCTCGACGACGGCCAGCTTGCGGGCGCCGAAGACCGACTGAACGACCGGCTCGACGGCGGCGCGGACGTCGCTTCTTTCCAGCATTCTCAGCGCGAAGCGAGAGCCGGCGGGAAGGCCGATGGTCAGGGTCTCGCCGTCGTCGGAGACGGGCGAGGCGTTCAGGACCAGCGACCCCTTCGCGGGCGCCGTCTTTACCAGGGTGTCGACGACCTGCTTCCAGGCGCGCTGCAGGGCGGCGGGCGCCACGGGGGCCGTGCGCGGGGCCGTTGCGGCGGCGGGCGTGGTGGTGGGCTGGGCGACGGCCTGGGCAGGCGCGGGCTGGGCGGCGGAGGGCGCAGGGGCCGTGCGCACGGGTGTCTGAGTCGGGGCGGGCGCCTGGGTCGGGGCGGGCGCCTGCGCGGCGGCGGTCGGGCGCGGGTCCGCGGGGGCGGCGGGCTGGGGCGCCGGAGCCGCAGGCGATGCTGCCGCGACCTGCCCGCTCGCGACCTTCTGCTCGAGGATCGCGAGCCGGTCCGCGAGCGACTCCAGGGTAAGGTCCGTCTCGGGGCGCGCGATTCTTGTGAAGGCAATCTCCAGAACGAGCCGCTGGTTGGTGGCGGTGCGCATCTCGCTCGACGCGTCGCCGAGCACGGTCAACGCGCGAGCCACGCGGTCGGCCGAGCCGAACGCCGCGGCCTCGGCGCGCAAGGCCTCGAGTGCGTCGCCGGTCGCGCTCACGACGCCCGTGGCCTCGGGCGCTATGGCGCACACGTAGACGTCGCGCACGTGGGCGGCAAGCTCACGCGTAAACTGCAGCAGGTCGCGACCGGAGCCGACGAGCTTCTCGACCTCGGCAAAGAGGGTCGGCACGTCTCGCTGGGCCAGGGCCGTCGAAGTGGTGCCGAGGACGGAGCCCGAGACCTCGCCCAGGAAGTCCTGCGCCGCCTTGACGCCGATGTTGCCGTTGCCGAAGACCGAGAGCTGCTCGAGCGAGGTCAGCGCGTCGCGCATGCCGCCGCGCGCGTGGCGGACGATGAGGTCGAGGGCCGCGTCGTCGTAGGTGAAGCCCTCTCGGCCGCAGACGTAGGCCAGGTGCGCCTGCATCTCGTCGGGCGCGATGGAGTGGAAATCGAAGCGCTGGACGCGCGAGAGAATCGTGGGCAGGACCTTTTGCGGGTCGGTCGTGCACATGATGAAGACGACGTGCTCGGGAGGCTCCTCGAGGGTCTTGAGCAGCGCGTTGAACGCCGCCGTTGTGAGCATGTGGACCTCGTCGATGATATAAACCTTGTAACGTCCCATCGTCGGGGCGTAGTTGACGCGGCTGATGATCTCGTCGCGGACGTTGTCCACGCCGGTGCGGGAGGCGGCGTCGAGCTCGGCGACGTCGGGGTGCTCGCCGGCGGCGATCAGGCGGCACTGCTCGCAGGTGCCGTCCGGCATCTCGCCCTCGCCCTTCTCGCACATGAGGGCCTTTGCGAGCAGGCGCGCCATGGTCGTCTTGCCCGTGCCGCGGGGTCCGCAGAAAAGATACGCGTGGCTCGTCTTGTGCTCAGACACGGCGCGCATGAGGGTCTCGACCACGTGCTTCTGGCCGACGACCTGCTCAAACGTCTGCGGGCGATACTTTGTGTACAGCGATTCCATGCGGCCTCCGGGCGTGTCTGTTTGCTGACGTTCCAGTATACCCGCGCTCCCCCTCGCCCCCTGACCGTTTTGGGGACGTTGGTTGCAGTCCTCATTTGACTAGTTTGGGGACGTTGGTTGCAGCTCTCATTTGAGTAAAACGGGGACACAGGTTGCCCGCCGCGCAGCGTACGGCAGACAACCTGTGTCCCCAAAGCTCTCATTTGAGAGCTAGAACCAACGTCCCCAAAGCTCTCATCAGGTGAGGTTGAGCGAGAAGCTCGTCTTGCTGTGGCGAGCCCAGAAGTAGTAGACGGCCATGGATGCGACGCAGGCGAGCGAGACGATCGCCCACATGCGGGCATACCCGACCGCGGTGATCAGCGCGCCCGCGACGCCGCCGCCAAGTCCATACCCGATGTCATAGCCGCAAAGAAACGTCGAGTTCGCCGAGCCGCGCGTCTCGTCCGAGGCGGTGTGGACGGCCATCGACTGCAAGGCAGGCTCCAAGCCGCCGAAACCGTACCCGGCAAGAGCGGCCGCAAGATAAAACGTCGCCGAGCACGGAACGAAGGCGAGCAGGAGAAGCGCCGCGAGCATTGCCAGATTGCCCGTGTAAACAAAGACCGCCTCGCCCTTCTTATCGACCAAGCGCCCCAGAAAGACTCGGACAAGCAGCAGCATAACAGCCATAATCACAAAGAACATTGATGCAGAAGGCAGATCATTTGCGCTCGCGTAGATGGCGACGAAGTTCTCGAGCGCGCCGAACGTGAACATAAAGACGAGCATGGTGACCGTCGCAGGCAGGGAGTCTCGGTTTATCAACGCCTTCAGCGAAAGCGGGCGTCTCTCGACCGCCGGATGCGACGAGCGAACAAACGAGAACAGCGCGAGGGCCGCAAGCGAGATGACGGCCGCCGCGCCATAAAGCACATTGAAGCCGAACCCCATGAGCTCGAGGCCAAGCGCGGGCGCGACGGCAGAAGCCAGCGCCGTTGCCATGCCGAAGAAGCCCATGCCCTCGGCGAAGCGCTCCTTGCAGATCACATCCGAGGCAACGGTCGCCGTGGTCGAGTTCGAGAAGCTCAGCGCCGCGCCGTGCACCATGCGAAACGTCAGCGCCACCGAGAGCACAGGCACCGCGACGTATCCGGCAGGCGCAAGGGCGAGGCCGAGCAGCCCGACGATAAGCACGACGCGGCGCGCGCCGTTGTCCAGCCACCAGCCGACAAAGGGACGAACAAGCACCGCCACCAGCGAGAAGAGCGCGGCGCAGGCGCCGGACACCGCCTCGCTGCCGCCAAGCTCCTGAATATAGAACGGGAAGGTCGAGAGGCTCATGATGTGGTTCGTGAACACACAAAGGTTCACGAGGATGATGAGCACAAGGTCGCGGGTCCACAAGCGCGGACGCGCGGTCGGGGCCGGGATCGAGGAGGTCTTCGTCTTCGCCATGGGGTCTTCCTTTCGGACGGCAACAGAATCCGGCCACCCGAAAAGAGGCGATTCACGTCGAGCGGCCCATCAATTGGACTTACGCCGCGATGGGCCACTCATTGACGCAAGGCATTCTACCAGCGAATGACCACTTTGGGGACGTTGGTCGCAGCTCTCATTTGAGTAAAACGGGGACACAGGTTGCCCGCCGCACAGCGCATGGCAGACAACCTGTGTCCCCAAAACTCTCATTTGAGAGCTGCAACCAACGTCCCCAAACTGGTCATAGGTTGGCGATGAGCCGCTTGTAGACCTCGAAGGCGCGCTCGACGTCGGCCACGGGGGTGTGCTCGTTGGTCATGTGCGCAAGCTTGTAGGGGCCAGGGCCGAAGCCGATCGTCGGCACGCCGTGGGCGATCGGCGTGATGCCGTTGGTGCCGAAGTCCCAGAAGTCGAACTCCTCGGGCGCGTGGCCGTACACCTCAGCGTAGGCGTCGATAAGCGCCTGAGCGATAGGCGCGTCCTCCGCGGTCTTCCAAGGGTCGTGCATGGGGACGTAATGCAGGCCGCGGCCTTTCCAGCTCACGTGGTCGAGGCAGCCGACCTCCCAGGTGGCGTCCTTGCCAGCCACGAGCTCGTCCATCTCGGCGCGGACCTGGTCGAGCGTCTCGCCCAGTGCGAGGCGGCGGTCCAGGTAGATCGAGCACTCGGACGGCACGGCGTTCAACGACGCCGAGACGCACGAGATATCCGACAGCACGATGGTTCCGTGCGGGGCGTCGGCCTTGAACAGGCGCGCGTTCAGCGCCTCGACGCGCTGGATAATCTCCGCCATCTCGTAAACGGCGTTCTTGCCCTTCTCGGGAGCCGACCCGTGGGCCGACACGCCGTGGGCCGTGATGCGCACCTGCGCCTTGCCCTTGTGGCCGAGCGTGATCAGGTTGCCGCTGGGCTCGCAGATCACGCAGAAGTCAGGCTTCAAGCCAGTGTCGCCGTAGAAGAGCTCAAGGTTGACGCCGTCGCAGTACTCCTCGCAGACGGTGCCCGTCACGTAGACCGTCTTGCCGGCAAGAAGCCCGGCGTCGCGAGCGGCGGCCGCGGCGTGAATCGCGGCGCACAGGCCGCCCTTCATGTCGACCGAGCCGCGGCCCCACAGCTCGCCGTCGACGATCTCGCCGCCGAAGGGATCGTGCTCCCAGTCCTGCGGGTCGTTGACCTGCACCGTGTCCATATGCCCGTCGAAGTGGATGACCTTGGGGCCGTCGCCGATGCGCCCCACGGCGTTGCCCGTCTCGTCGATGTACGCCTCGTCGTAGCCGAGCCTGCGCATCTCGGCGACGACAAGCTCGGCCATCGGCCCCTCCTCATCGGAATAACTGCGGGTCTGGACAGCCTTCTGCAAAAACGCGATCAGGTCTTTCTTCATGGCGGCTATGCTCCTTCCATGCTGGTTTCCCTACACGAAAGGAGCGCTGCGCCGGGGATAGGCCGGACAAGGCGGATTCATCGCCCCGCTCCTTTCGATGATGTTACGTTATTGCTCTTTTCGCTGTATTTATATAACTAGCTTGACGCATGATTTAGCTATCTTGCTGTTCGCGCAAATATCAGCCCTTGCTCGAGGAGAAAACCGTGACAAGCGCCATCCCCTTCACCATCGACCCCTCCGTGCAAGAAGCGCTGCCCGGCATCTGCGTCGGAGTCGTGGAGGCGCGCGGCGTGGACAACTCGCTGCCGGAGCGCGCGGACGTCGACGCGCTCCTGGACGATGCCGTTCGCGAGGCCGAGAAGGCCTTGGTCGACACGAAGGCAAGCGACGACCCGCGCGTCCAGCCGTATCGCGAGGCGTTCCACGCGCTCGGCATGAGCCCCAGCCGATACCCCTCCAGCAACATCGCGCTGCTTCGCCGCATCGCCAAGGGCAAGGGGCTCTGGCGCGTCAACCCCGTCGTCGACCTGGGCAACGCCATCTCCATCAGCTACGGCCTGCCCCTCGGCGCGCACGCCATGGGGCCCGATAAGCACCTTGAGCTGCGATTTTCTCGCGAGGGCGACCGCTTCGTGGAGCTCGGCGCAGCCGAAGACGACCCGACGCTCGCACCCGGCGAGCTCGTCTACGCCGCCGGCAACCTCGTCCACACCCGTCGCTGGACCTGGCGCCAAAGCGAGAACGGCAAGGTCGAGACGACGGCCGGCCTCGACCTCCTCTTCCCCATCGACGGCTTCCTCGGCGTCAACGACGACCAGGTCATGGCCGCATGCGAGGACCTCGCGCGGCACCTTCGCGCGATCTTCGGCTGCGAAGCGACCGTCCGCCTCGTCCAGTAGCCGCCCATGCAGACCTACGACATCCGCATCGACCGCAAGGGCCACGAGCTCACGCGCCACGGCTCGTTCGCCTTCCCCCTCGCCGTCTACACAACAACCGTGTCGAAGAACATCCTCGGCTTCATCGACTGGCACTGGCACGATGAGCTGCAGTTCTGTCTCGTCATTAAGGATTCCATCCGCGTTTCCGTCGAGGGCGACACCTTCACGCTCGGCGAAGGCGAGGGCTTCTTCGTCAACTCCCGGCGGCTCCACTCCATCGCGAACGCCCCCGGCTCAGACGCCACCTACATCTGCCTCGACTTCCACCCACGCCTTATCGCCGGCTTCGAGGGAAGCGTGGTCCAGTCAAAGCACATCGAGCCGTTCATCCGCCCCGGCGCCCTCCCCTACCTGCGCTTCTCTCCCTCCATCCCCTGGCAAGAAGAGCTTCTCGCGCTTCTGTTCAAGGTCTACCGCGACTACAGCTCCGACACCCCCGACGAGCTCCAGATCGCTATCTGGCTCGCGAGCGCCTGGCACACCCTC
This sequence comes from Alloprevotella sp., assembly GCA_963649365.1. GTDB lineage: Bacteria > Actinomycetota > Coriobacteriia > Coriobacteriales > Atopobiaceae > Paratractidigestivibacter. Next base: position 2,381 of record CAVJHQ010000003.1, on the reverse strand, counting down.
ATAACGAACGGCCCGCTCGAGGCCGCGGCGACCGGCCAAAGCATCCGCCCCCAGATGCGCGCCGCGCTCGAATACATCGGCGAGCACCTCTGCGAGCCGATCTCCCTCGACGACGTCGCCGCCCACATCGGCTTTGCCAAATCCACCTGCTGCCGCGAGTTCAAGCGGCAGCTCGGCTGCACGCTCACGGAGTACGTGCTGAACGCGCGCCTCCTGGAGGCGTCGCGGCTCCTTCTTTCCAGCGACGCGAGCGTGGCCACGGTGGCCGCGAGCTGCGGTTTCTCCAGCTCGAGCTACTTCATCACCAAGTTCCGCGAGAGGATCGGCACCTCGCCGGCCGCCTACAGAAAAGAGCACGCCGGCGACCACACCGACGTGCTCCAAACCTTGCAGCCAACGGCTTAGGAAGCGCAGACGCCGTCCGTCTCTCCCCTTAAAGCACCTTGGACAAGAAGCTCTTCGTGCGCTCGTTCTTCGGGTTGTCCAGGACCTCGGCGGGCGTGCCCTGCTCGCAGATCACGCCGCCGTCGACGAACACCACGCGGTCCGCCACGTCGTGCGCGAAACCCATCTCGTGCGTCACACAGACCATCGTCATGCCCTCGTTCGCAAGCTCGCGCATAACGTCGAGCACCTCGCAGACCATCTCGGGGTCGAGCGCGGAGGTCGGCTCGTCGAAGAGCATGATGTCCGGGTCCATGCAGAGCGCGCGGGCGATGGCCACGCGCTGCTGCTGGCCGCCGGAAAGAGACCTCGGCATGGCGTCGGCCTTCTCCGCAAGGCCCACACGCCCGAGGAGCTGCATCGCTTTCTCCTTGGCCTCGTCGGGCGTCTTGAGCTTGAGCTGCACGGGGGCCCAGGTCAGGTTCTCGAGCACGCTCATGTGCGGGAAGAGGTTGAACTGCTGGAACACCATGCCCATGTGCTGGCGAATGCTGTCGACGTTGGCGTTCTCGCCGGTAATCGACTCGCCGTCGACCAGGATCTCGCCGGAGGTCGCCTCCTCCAGGCGGTTCAGGCAACGCAGAAGCGTCGACTTGCCGGAGCCGGACGGCCCGATGATGCACATGACCTCGCCCTGCGCGACCTCGAGGTCGATGCCCTTGAGCACCTCGTTCGCGCCGAAGTTCTTCTTGAGGCCCGTGACCTTGATCTTTGTCTCAGCCATTATTTGCGGATCCTTTTCTCGAGGGCGGACGACGCGACCATCAGCAGGCTCGTGACCACGAGGAAGATAAGCGCGACCAGCGTGTAGGTCGAGAACGAGTTGAACGTGCGGCCCACGTAGACCTTGGCCTGGTTCATGATCTCGGGCAGGCCGATAGCGTACATGATCGTGGAGTCCTTGAGGGTGATGATCACCTGGTTGACCAGGCTCGGCAGGCAGATTCGAATCGCCTGAGGAATAATAATCTTAGTCATCGAGGGCGCATACCCGACGCCGAGGCTGCGGGCGGCCTCCATCTGGCCCTTATCGACCGACTGGATAGAGCCGCGGAAAATCTCGGACATGTACGCGCCCGCGTTGAGCGTCATGGTAAAGACCGTCGCCGTGACGACGTCGATGCGGAAGTTCGTGCCCGTAATGAGCTGGATGAGCTGCGGCATGGCGAAGTACACGTAGAAGCCCTGCACGAGCATCGGCGTGCCGCGGATGATCCAGATGTAGAACTTCGCGATGCCGCGCAGGGGCGCGATCTTCGACATGTTCATGAGGCAGGTGAAGATGCCCAGGAATAGCGCGAGGAACAGCGAGAGGACGGTCACGAAAGCCGTCATCTGCAGGCCGCCCAGCAGCAGCGGCCCCGCCTCCTCGAACGTCTGGACGAGTTCTGCTAGACCCATTTGAAATCCCATCTATGCGTAAACATAAAAGACGGGCGCCCCGCGCACGGGACGCCCCGCCATCGATACTTGCTACTCGCCCAGGTACTTGGCGCAGATCTCGTCATACTTGCCGGAGCTCTTGATGTTGGCCAGGCCGGCGTCGAAGGCGGCAAGAAGGTCGGCGTTCTCGCCCTTCTTGACGGCAAAGCCGTACTGCGCGGAGAACTCGCCCTTGACGGTGTCGATGATCTCGAAGCCGTTGCCCTGCGTGATGCCGTACGCCATGACCGGGTAATCCTCGAAGCACACGACGGAGTTGCCGGTAAGGACGTCCTGGAACATAAGGTCGGTGGTATCGAAGTACGTGATGGTCAAACCGTACTCGTCCTTCATGCTCTCGGCGCAGGAGGCACCGATGGTCGCGGTCTTGGCGGCGACCGTCTTGCCCTTGATGTCGTCGAGAGACTTGATGTCGCCGCCGGCCTTGGCCGCGATGGAGACGTAGGTCTCGTAGTAGCCGTCGGAGAAGTCGTACTTCTTCTTGCGCTCGTCGG
>CAVJHQ010000002.1:0-57457 GCA_963649365.1 Alloprevotella sp. | reverse complement strand
CCATGACCTGGACGTTGACGGCGGTGCCGAGGTCGTCGGAGATCTTGTTCTGCTTACGGTAGATGATGGCGCGCTCGTTCATCCAGGAGCCGAAGACGGCCTCGATGGCGAGGCGGAGCTGGAGCAGCGGGTCCTGCGGGAAGGAGGCGCGGCCATCGGGAGCGACCTCGGGGTGGGCCTGGGAGTCGACGTTGACGGCGAAGAGCTGCTTGAAGGTCTCGACGAGGTCCTTGAGGTCGTTCGCGTCGAGCTCGGTGTCGAGCTTCACGCCCTTCTCGGCCTTCTTCGCGTTGATGGCGTCCTCGAAGAGGTCTCCGTCGACGCCCATGACGACGTTGGAGAACATCTGGATGAAGCGGCGGTAGGAGTCGTAGGCGAAGCGCTCGTTGCCCGTCTGCTTGATGAGGCCCTGGACGGAGACGTCGTTGAGACCGAGGTTAAGGACGGTGTCCATCATGCCGGGCATGGAGAAGGGCGCGCCGGAGCGGACGGAGACGAGCAGCGGGTCCTCGGCGTCGCCGAGCTTCTTGCCCATACGCTGCTCGAGGTCCTCGCGGGCGGCGTCGATCTCGTCGAGGACGCCGTCCTCCCAGGTGTTGTTGGAGTTGGCGTACTTAACGCAGGTCTGGCAGGTGATGGAGAATCCCGGAGGGACGGGAAGGCCGATCTTGGCCATCTCGGCGAGGTTCGCGCCCTTGCCGCCGACGATCCACTTGGCCTGGTCGACGGTCTCGCCGGCGGGCTCGGTGGCGTTGACGCCGTCGATGCCGGCGCCGAAGCGGTACACGTGCTTTTCAGCCATGGTTACCCCTTGCTTCTTGAGTGCTTGACGCGCCGGCGGGCCCGGCGCGCACTTACTACGATTGCCGTGGCGGGAAGGCTCCCCGCGTGACTTCGTCATACTAACAACGCACCCGCGATACGCTGCGCTTTATTTGATATTCGGTAGCCAGGCGCGGGTGAGCGGCAAAGAAACGCGAAAATCGGCCCCCGCATGCGCGAAAGCCGATTCAGTGGTACGTTAGATACGATTTTTGCTTTTGACGCCAAGAGGCGCATAAAGAAGGCCCGCGCCCTTTTTCGGGAGCGGGCCTTCTGGCGTTACGGCCTAGTTCTTGTAGAGCGCGCCGATGGCGTGGGTCGGCTCCTCGCCCGTGAGCGTGGAGAGGACCGTGACGGCGGGGCCGAGAAGGTCGATCGAGGGGATGCCCCTGCGGTCGAGCTCGCGGCGGATCTCGCGGCGCAGGCCGCCGTCGGCGAAGGTGTGGAACACCGCGCACGGGCGGTCGGGCTCGAAGTTCTTGTCAAAGTAGTCGCGCACCGTCTCGACGTCGCTCACGTTGGAAAGGCGCTCGATCTCAACCGAGTCGTCGCCGAACTGAGCGGCCGCGGCCATGACGACGGTGTTGGCGGTCTCGCCGCGCGAGTCGGAGAGGACGTAGATCTTCGGGACAACCTCGCCGAACAGGTCGTCGTCGATGTCGAGCTTAGTCATGTCTTACCCCCAAATGAACCCCCGGATTTTCCGGGAGGGCGCCGGGGCGCCTGGTTTCGTACCTTACTTCTTGCGGGAGAGCGCGCTCACGTCCGCGACGCCCGCGAAGACGCCGGCGAAGCGGTTGAGCAGGCGCAGCCTGTTCTCCCTTACATCATCATGCTCGTCCATAACCAGAACGTCGTCGAAGAATCGGTCGATGGGCTCCTTCAGGGCCGCGAGAGCGCCGCAAGCGGCGTCGAAGTCCTTCTCGGCGAGCGCGCGGGAGACTTTCTCCTCGCCATCTTCACAAGCGCGGAGAAGCGCGGCCTCGGCGTCGCCGAGCATGCTCTCGTCCACGTCGCTGCCCAGCGCGGGGTCGGCGAGGTTGTGGGCACGGGTGAACGCGCCGGCGAGGTCGTCGAAGAGCTCGGGCTGCTCGGCGCGGGCGGTGTCGAGCGCGCGGGCACGGGCGATGAACTCGGCCGGGTCGATGACGCCCACGGCGGAGACCGCCTCGATGGAGTCGAGCCTGATGCCCTCGTCCTTGGCGATGGACTTGAGGCGGCCTGCGAAGAACTGGGCCACCTTCTCGGCCACCGCGTCGCGGTCGAACTCGAGCCCCTGCTCCAGATAGGCGTCGAGGGACGCCGCGATGAGCGGCCTCAGCTCGACGGAGGGCAGCTCGCGCAGCATGGCGATGATGCCGATGACCGAGCGGCGCACGGCGTAGGGGTCGGAGGAGCCGGTGGGGGGCTCGTCGATGGCGAAGAGGCCGCAGGTCGTGTCGAGCTTGTCGGCGATGGCGACGCACTTGCCGCAGGTGTTGGAGGGCAGCTCGTCGCCGGCGAAGCGCGGGCGGTAGTGCTCGCGGATCGCGGTGGACACGTCGGCGTTCTCGCCGGCGGCCGCGGCGTAGTAGCCGCCCATGACGCCCTGCTGGTTGGTGAACTCGACGACGGCCTGGGAGACGAGGTCGGCCTTGGAGAGATGGGCGGCGCGAACGGCGTCGGCCGTGCCCTGCTCGCCCGCGCCCGCGGCCTGGGCGACGGCGCCGGCGAGCTTCTCCATGCGATGGACCTTCTGCAGGGTGGTGCCCAGCTTCTCCTGGAAGGTGACGATGCCGAGGCGCTCGACGAAGTCCTCCATCGGGTGCTTGAGGTCCTCGTCGAAGAAGAACTTTGCGTCGTCGAGGCGCGGGCGCACGACGCGCTCGTTGCCGGCGACCACGGTCGCCGAGACCTTCGGGTCGGCGTTGGACACGATGACGAACTCGCGGGTGAGCTTGCCCTCGGCGTCGAAGATCGGGAAATAGCGCTGGTTGGAGAGCATGGACTCGCAGATGATCTCCTGCGGGACCTCGAGGAACTCCTCGTCGAAGGTGCCGACGAGCACCGTCGGCCACTCGCAGAGGTTCACGACCTCGTCGAAGACGCGCTTGGGCGTGTCGACGCGGCTGCCGGGGCGCTCGGCCTCGATGGCCGAGATGCCCTCGCGGATGGCCTGCTCTCGGCGCTCGGAGCCGAGCACGAAGGCGTCCTCGAGGACCTTCTCGTAGGCGGAGGGCTCGCTGACGACGTGCTCGCCGGGGGCGAGGACGCGGTGGCCGCGGGTCGTGTTGCCGCTCGTCACGTCGGCGTAGGACACCGGCACGACCTCCTCGCCGAGAAGGGCGCAGATCCAGCGGATGGGGCGAACGAAGGTCTCGTGCTCGGAGCCCCAGCGCTGGGAGCGGTAGTTCGGCCACTCGACGGCGGCGATCACGTCGTGGCCCAGGGCGGAGAGGATGGGCAGCGCGGGCGCGGACGGGATGTTCTTCTCGGCGAAGACGTACTCGTTGCCGTCCTCGGCCACGCGGCGCTCGAGGTCGGCGGCGTCGACGCCGCACTTGCGGGCGAAGCCCTGGGCGGCCTTGGTCGGGTTGCCGTCGGCGTCGAAGGCGATCTGGCACTTGGGGCCGCGGAGCGACTCGTGGACGGCCTCGGTCTCGCAGGCGACGTCCGCCACGAGGGCGGCCAGGCGGCGCGGGCTCGAGACGACGCGCACGGCGCCGTGGGAGAGCCCGGCGGCGTCGAGGGCGCGCTCGACGAGCTTGGGGAGCTGCTTGGAAGCGTTGATGAGAGGGGCGGAGGGCATCTCCTCGCACCCGATCTCGAGCAGGAAATCCTTGGTCTGAGCCATTTAGGCCACCTCGCCCTTCGTGGAGTACGTGTCCTTCTTGCCGGCGACCTCGGCGAGGTAGCTCTCGCAGCAGGCCTTGGCCACCGCGCGCACGCGCAGGATGTAGTTGGCGCGCTCGGTCGCCGAGATGGCGCCGCGGGCGTCGAGGATGTTGAACGCGTGGCTGCACTTCATGACGCAGTCGTAGGCGGGAAGCGGCAGCTTGTGGTCGAGGCAGGAGTGGCACTCGGCCTCGTACTCGTCGAACTTGCGGCGCATCATGTCGACGTCGGCAACCTCGAAGTTATAGGTCGAGAACTCGAACTCGTTCTCGTGGAAAACGTCGCCGTAGGTCATGGGCGTGCCGTCGGGCAGGTAGCTCCACACAAGGTCATAGACCGAGTCGACACCCTGGGCATACATGGCAATGCGCTCGAGGCCGTAGGTGATCTCGACGGGAACGGGGTCGACCTCAATGCCGCCCACCTGCTGGAAGTAGGTGTACTGGGTGACCTCCATGCCGTCCATCCAGACCTCCCAGCCAAGGCCCCAGGCACCCAGCGTGGGGCTCTCCCAGTCGTCCTCGACAAAGCGCACGTCGTGCTCATCGGGGTCCAGGCCGATAGCCTTGAGAGAGCCCAGGTAGAGGTCCTGCGAGTCAACCGGGCAGGGCTTCAGGATGACCTGGAACTGGTAGTAGTGCTGCATGCGGTTGGGGTTCTCGCCGTAGCGGCCGTCGGCCGGGCGGCGGCACGGCTGCGGGTAGCAGGTGCGCCAGGCGTTGGGGCCGAGGCTGCGCAGGGTGGTGGCGGTGTGGAAGGTGCCGGCACCGACCTCGGAGTCGTAGGGCTGCATGACGGTGCAGCCCTTATCGGCCCAGTACCGCTCGAGCTCGAGGATCATGTCCTGGAACGTAAGCGCGGATTCGTTCATATCGTCGCTTCCTTCTGTTGTGCCGGGCCCGCAGGCGCCTAGAGGAGCTTGGCGTCGGTGAGCGGCCAGTAGATGAACAGGCCCTTTGATGATACGGCATCGACCGATACCGGGCCGAAATAACGGGAATCCAGGGAATTGGTGCGGTTGTCCCCCATGCAGAAGATCGTCCCCTCGGGGACGGTGTAGGGGTACTCGACGCCGGCCGAGCCCGACAGCCCCGAGAGGGACTCGGTCGCCTTGCCCTCGGTGTAGGGCTCGTCCTGGACGACCCCGTCGACGACGAGCCTGCCGTCCTGGAGGTCGACGGTCTGGCCCGCGACGGCCACCACGCGCTTGATGAGCACGGTGCCCTCGCTCATGGGGTCGTCGAAGGTGACGACGTCGCCCGCCTGCGGCGCCGACCAGCGCAGCGAGACCTTCTCGCCGACGAGCATGTCGCCTTCCTGGATCGTGTCGAGCATCGACCCGGTGGGGACGATGTAGACGCCGATCACGAAGGTGCGCAGCAGGAACGCGGCGACAACCGCCACGAGGACCGTGAGGGCGACGTCGAGGACGGAGCGCAGGACGCCGGGGCGATCTTCGCTCATAGCGAGCCCCTCCCTTCTGAAGCGAGGAGCCCGTCGGCGAAGGCGCGCTCCTCGTCGTCGAGCTCGGCGGAACCGAGGAGGTCGGGGCGCCACTCGGCCGTCCGCTCGATGGCGTTGCGGCGCCGCCACGCGTCGACCTTGGCGTGGTCGCCGGAAAGAAGCACCTCGGGGACGTCCATGCCCCTATAAGAGGCGGGCCTCGTGTACTGCGCGTACTCGAGCAGCCCGGAGGGCGAGAAGGACTCGTCGACCGCGCTCATGGAGTCGCCGAGCGCGCCCGGCAGCAGCCGCACGACCGAGTCGATGACGACCATGGCGGCGAGCTCGCCCCCGGTGAGGACATAGTCGCCGAGCGAGAAGACGTCGTCGGCGAGGCTGTAGCAGCGCTCGTCCATGCCCTCGTAGCGCCCGCAGACGAAGACGAGGCGCTCCTTCTCGGCGAGCCTCTCGGCGCAGCGCTGCGTGTAAGGCGCGCCGACCGGCGAGAAGAACACGACGTGGGCCTTCTCGGGGCGCGCGGCGACGACCTCGTCGACGGCCTCGAAGATGGGGGCCGGCTTCATGAGCATGCCCTGGCCGCCCCCGAAGGGGGCGTCGTCCACGGTGCGGTGCCGGTCGTGGGTCCAGTCGCGCAGGTCGTGGTGCACGAAGCTCGCGATCCCCGCCTTCTGCGCGCGCCCCATGATGGAGGAGCCCAGATACGCGTCGAAGACCCCGGGGAAGACCGAGACGGTCTCGAAAACCACGCTCATCGCTCCTCCGCGGAATAGAAACCGGTCGCGTCCACGGCGATGGGGCCGTCGTCGGGGACGTCGGACACGACCTGGTCGATGACGGGAAGAAGCACCTCTCCCCCGTCCTCGAGCGCGACGACCCAGACGTCGTTGGCGGGCCCGGTCATGACCTCGTCCACGCGGCCCCTGAGGCCGCGGGCCTCGTCGACGACCTCGCGCCCGAGCAGGCGGACGCCGTCGTGCAGGTCGAACCCCTCGGGCAGCTCGGACTCCCTTACCAGGAAATAGCGGCCGCAGAGCTTCTTCGCCGCGTCGATTCCTTCGACGCCCGACAACGAGACGAGCGCGCCCTCGCGGCCGTCCGTCTCGCAGGACTCGACCACGTGCCGGCGCTCGCCCTTGAGCGTGGGCGGCACGACGCAGACCTCCATGCCCTCGCTCAATACGGCGGGAAGGCCGTGGACGGGAACCGCCACGACCTCCCCTCGTTTACCGTGGGACTTCTCCACACGGGCTATGCATCTATAACGCTCTCGCATGAACCTAACCTAGGACCTCAACCTCGACCTCGGTGCCCACGCGCTGCCCAAGGGCGCGCGCGAGCGTGCGAATAGCCTTGATGGTGCGACCTTTACGGCCGATGACGCGACCCGCGTCCTCGGCTGAGCAGGACACCTCGATAAGGGACCCGTTCTCGGAGTCGGTGACGTCGAGGGAAACGGAGCCCTCGTCGTCGACCAGGCCGCAAACGATGTACTCCACAAGGTCAGCGACCTTGTCGGAGGGCATCTCCTCGGAGTCCGTGCCCGAGAGCTCGACGCTTTCGGTGGTCTCCATAGGTGCTACTCGGCGTCGGCGGCGGCCTCAGCGGCAGCGGCGGCCTTGGCAGCGGCCTTCTTGGAGATCTTCTTCTTGTCCTGCTTGACGGGCTCGCCCTCGCGCACGATGGCGACGAGGTGCTCGACGGCGTTGGACATCTGGGCGCCCTTGGCGGTCCACTCGTCGACCTTCTCGAGGTTGATCTCGATGGTCTTCGGGTTGGTCAGCGGGTTGTAGCGGCCGACCTGCTCGATGTAGCGGCCGTCGCGCGGCATGCGGCTGTCGGCGACGACGACGCGGTAGTACGGGCGCTTCTTGGCACCGTGACGGGCCAGGCGAATCTTAACTGCCAAGGTAAAACTCCTCTGATACGGGCGGCGCGCGAAGTAGATAAGGTGGGCCCGCGCCGCAGGGCCACAAAGCAGTTTCTAATCTTACGACAGATGTTTCTGAGCGCAAGGTGCAGTTTTTGTGAACATCAACCCCTCGACCAGCGCGAAGTCGCCCGGTTCAGGGGTTTTTAAGTCCCCATGGGTAGGATAGCCCGGAATCGGAAATCAGCTGTCTGAAAATCCTTGAGGAGGAGCTCCCATGAACGTGCTGGTTGTTGAGGACGAGAGGAACCTCGCCGACGCCATCGTGAAGATCCTGGAGGACGAGGGCTACAACGCCGAGGCCACCTACGACGGCAAGGCGGGCCTCACCTGCGCGAAGAGCGGGCTGTACGACGCCATCGTCCTCGACGTGATGCTTCCCGGAATGAGCGGCTACGACGTCGTGCACAACATGCGCCGCGAGGAGGTCTCGACGCCGGTGCTCATGCTCACCGCGAAGACCTCGACGGCCGACAAGGTCGCCGGCCTCGACTCCGGCGCCGACGACTACATGACCAAGCCCTTCGAGGCGGCCGAGCTCCTGGCGCGCCTGCGCGCCCTTACCCGCCGCCGCGGCGACGTCCTCATCGACGAGATCAAGTTCGCCGACGTCGTCCTCGACCTGAACACCCACGACCTCAGGTGCGGCGAGAAGTCCGTGCACCTCTCCGGCAAGGAGTTCGAGGTCATGAGCATCCTCATGGGCTCGAACTCGCGCGTCGTCTCCAAGCAGGACCTCCTCACCCGCGTGTGGGGCACCGACGGCGAGGCGTCCGAGAACTCCGTCGAGGCCTACGTGAGCTTCCTGCGCAAGAAGCTCAGCCACGTCGGGTCCAAGGTCCAGGTGACGACCCTGCGCATGCTCGGCTACCGCCTCGAGGTCCTCTAGGAAGGCCGCGAGAACAGCGAAGGAGCCTCCCCGCCGGGCCGGGGCCCCGGTTTTGCCTCATGGCGAGTTCCGCATGAGCCGGGCGTGACTTAATGTCACGCCCGTGCGAAGAGGACTGCCCGAGCCCAGGAGGCAATTCCGGGGCCCCGGCCCGGCGGGGAGGCGGGCGGAGCGAAAGGACGCGCATGCTCGACAAGCTCAAACGGGAGTTCACGCTCATCGCGGTGGCCCTCTCGGGCGCCGTGCTTCTCATCGCCCTTGCCATGACGTTCTACTCGAACTGGTCCACGCAGACGAGCGTAACGAGCACGCTTCTCAAGCGAAGCCTGGAGAGGGGCTACGCCGAGAGCCCGCAGATGGGGTCCAAGGACCGCGAGGGCACCGTCGGCGCCGACTCGATGCTCACCATCACGGTGAACGTGACGTACGGCGGCGTGATGCTCAGCGGATCGGACTCCCCCGTCACGGTCGACGAGGACGCCTTGGCCACGATCATCGAGGAGGCCGTCAAGTCGAGCTCCTCCGAGGGCTACGACTGGGACTACCACCTGGCATGGGCCTCCAAGCGCACGAGCTACGGCTTCAAGGTGGCCATCTGCGACACCTATTCGCGCGACTCCTTCCTCGTCAAGCAGGGCGCCTCGAGCGCCGCCATCCTGGCCGTCGCCCTCGCAGCGCTCTTCCTCCTCGCCCGCGGGCTCGCCGCTTGGGCCGTCAAGCCGGTCGAGGAGGCCTGGGACGCGCAGCGACGCTTCATATCCGACGCCTCGCACGAGCTCAAGACGCCGCTCGCCGTCATCCTCGCCAACGTCCAGATCCTGCAGAAGTCGAGGAGCATCGGCGAGGAGGACCGGCGCTGGGTCGACCGGACCGCCGACGAGGCGGGCCACATGAAAGGCCTCGTCGAGGACCTTCTCACCTTGGCGCGCGCCGACGAGGCGAAGGCGGGGTCGGTGGGGGCGACGGGGCCCATGGTCGACCTGGACCTTTCCGAGGTGGTCGAGGAGGCGGCGCTCGAGTTCGACGCCGTCGCCTTCGAGCGCGGGTGCACCATCGAGTGCGCCGTCGAGCCGGGGCTCACCGTAAAGGGCGACAAGGCCCAGCTCTCTCGCGTGGTCAACACGCTGCTGGACAACGCGACCAAGTACGCCCCGGCGCAGAGCGCGGTCAGGGTCGAGGCGCGCCGCGAGGGCAAGAAGTGCGCGGTCCTTGTCAACAACGGCGGCGACCCCATCGACCCCAAGGACCTGGGGCATCTCTTCGACCGCTTCTACCGCACCGACGAGGCGCGCGAGCGCCAGGAGCGCGGGGGGTTCGGGCTCGGCCTCGCCATCGCGAAGAGCATCGTCGAGGCGCACGGAGGAAAGATCTGGGCCGAGAGCACGGCGGATGCCGGGACCACCTTCCATGTGACCCTATAATCGAGGCATGGAAGCTCAAAGGACACGCGGCGAGAAGGGCACCGGGGGCCTCGGGGTCCCCTGGGAGGGGCCTGCCGTCGGCCTGCTCGACCTCGACGCGTTCTTCGCCTCGGTCGAGCAGCTCGACCACCCGGAGTGGCGCGGAAAGCCGCTTATAGTCGGAGGCTCGTCGAAGAAGCGCGGGGTCGTCTCGACGGCCTCCTACGAGGCGCGGCGCTTCGGCGTGCACTCGGCCATGCCCGCGGCGACGGCGGAGCGCCTCTGCCCGCAGGCCATCTGGACGCAGGGCCGCTACGGACGCTACCGCGAGATGAGCGAGAAGGTCATGGCGCTTCTCCTCGACGAGACCCCCTACGTCGAGCAGGTCTCCATCGACGAGGCCTTCTTCGACGTGACGCCGGGCCGCTACAGCAACGAGAGCCCCGTCGACATCTGCCGCCGCGTCCAGGCGCGCGTGGCCGAGCTGGGCGTCACCTGCTCCATCGGCATCGGCGTGAACAAGACCGTGGCGAAGATCGCTTCCGAGCGCGAGAAGCCGCGAGGCCTCACCGCCGTCCTTCCGGGGACCGAGCGCGCGTTTCTCGCCCCGTTGCCGGTCTCGGCCATGAGCGGCGTCGGCAAGGCGACCCAAGCGCGCCTCGGGCAGATGGGGATACGCACCTTGGGGCAGCTCTCCAGGCTCGAACCCTCGGCTGCGGCGTCGGCCTTCGGCGTCGCCGGGCCGCGCATGGTCGAGCGGGCGGCGGGGCTCGAGCGCTCGCGGGTGGCGCGGGCCGCGGACACCGAGCAGCCCAAGAGCGTGTCGAACGAGCGGACCTTCGCCGAAGACCTCCTCGAGCGGGAGGAGATCGAGGCGGCGATCATGCACATCGCGGGCATCGTCGGCACGAGGCTCCGAAAGCACGGCCTCAAGGGGGGCACGGTCACCCTCAAGATCAAGTACGACGCCTGCACCGGGAGAAGCGCCCAGGCCAGGCTCGACGCGCCGACCGACCAGGAGGGCGTCTTCGGAAGGCGCGCGGTCGCGCTGCTGGGCGAGGTGTGGTCCCCCGGGATGCGCGCGCGGCTGCTCGGCGTGGCGGTGTCGGGCTTTTCCGACGAGGCCCCCGTGCAGCTCGGGCTCTTCGGCGACGAGGGCGGGCAGGCGCGGGCGGAGGAAGCCGAGCTCTCCCGGGTGCGCGACGAGCTGCGCGAGCGCTTCGGCGACGCCGCCGTGCGCTATGGCCGCGACCTGCGCTTCGACGGCCGCACCTCCGACACGCAGCCGATGGGAAAACAGCGCTACTGAAGGCCCGGACAAGAAAAGGCGCCCCGCGCGAAGCAGGGCGCCTTTTCTTGCCTGTGCGCACCGGGGCGCGCGCAAAACCGAATCCGGGAGAGGCTAGCCCTCCAGGGGAAGGGCGCCCTCGAGGTCGAGCGGCACGCGCGGGGCGTCGCCCCAGAGCCGCTCGAGGCGGTAGTAGTCGCGGGTCTCGGGCGTGAACACGTGGACGCAGACCGAGCCGTAGTCCACAAGGACCCACGACAGGCTCTCGCGGCCCTCGCAGGAGATCGGCCGCAGCCCGCAGTTGGCGTTGACCTTCTCCCTGACCTCGTCGACGATGGCGTCGACCTGACGGTTGTTCGAGCCGGTGCAGATAAGGAAATAGTCGCAGACGTCGGTCGTCCCGATAAGGTTGATCAAGACGATGTCCGAGGCCTTCTTCGCGTCCGCCGCGACGGCGGCGACGTTGGCGATGTCCAGGGAGGTTACTGCCATAACGTGGTTCTCCTCTATGAAAACTCGTGGGTCTAGCGGCCGCTTCCCGAGCGCTCGGCGGCCAGAGCATTATAAATCCTTATGGTTCCCTCGTAGAGGCGGCGTCCCGACTGCAGCACGTAGACGATGCCGCCCACAAAGGAATTCCAGAAGACGTCGTCCAGGGGCGCCCGCCCGACGAGGGCTCGCGTCTCCTCAATGCCCTTGCTCGCGGGGCGCAGCGGCTCGATGCCGTCGGCGACGAAGAGGACCTTGTCGAGGGGGCTCATCTCGTACCCGCCGGTCGTGTGGACGCTGACGGCGTGCCACACCTCGTCGGGCAGCTCGGGATAGCGCTCGGGAAGCTCGCGGGCGGCGACGCAGCCGTGCAGGAGCGGGCGCACGTCGGCGTAGTCGGCGCCCTCGAAGTCGAGCTCGAGGGCACGCGCGCGCTCGATGAGCTCGTCGTCGGGGACGACCTTGTCCCAGTCGTGGAGAAGCCCCGCGACGCGGGCGAGGAAGGGGTCGACGCCGTACATGAGCGCCATGGACTCGGCGGTCGCGGCCACCGAGAGCGAATGGGCGAGCCGCTTGGGCTTGCTCGAGAGCTGGACGGCCACGTCGGCCTCCACCTGCGCGATGTAGGCGAGCTGAGCCGGCGTGTAGCAGGCGGTCGGTCGCCTCTTCTCTTCTTTGTTGGTCTTCTTGCCAGATCCCATGGCTTAGGCGAACACATCCCCCGTCTGTCCGAAGTGGCGCGCCGAGGCGCCGTAGAGCCGATGCTTGTGCAGGTACCCCGTGACCGCGTCGGGCGTGAGGTAGCGCAGCCCCTGCCCGGCCGCGACGCGCTCCCTCAGCGAGGAAGACGAGATGGCGAGCGCGGGGACCGAGAGGTACGTGACGTCGAAGTCGATGCCCGATGCCTCGATGGCCTCCATGGCGTGGTCGAGGTTGTAGCCCGGCCTCGTGGCGGCGACCAGGTGCGCGGTCCGCGCGATGGCGTCGGCGTCGTGCCACGCGACGATCTCGGCTATGGCGTCGGCGCCGGTGATGAAGTAGAACTCGACGTTCGCCGGGTAGAGCTCGCGCAGGCTGCGGAGGGTGTCCGCCGTGTAGGTGACGCCCTCGCGGTCGATCTCGAAGCGGGAGGCGAGGAAGTGCGGGTTGTCGGCCGTGGCCAGCAGCGTCATGGCGAAGCGGTCCTCCCCCGAGGTCACCTGCTTGTCGAGCTTGAAGGCGGGCCGGCCGGCCGGCATGAACACGACGACGTCCAGCGAGAGGTCGAAGAAGGCCTGCTCGGCCGCGACGAGGTGCCCGTTGTGGATAGGGTCGAAGGTCCCGCCCATGATGCCCAGGCGATAGGTCTTCCCCTCGGTAACCCCGAGAACGGGGAGCCCGAGCTCGACGAGCCGGTCTCGCCAATCGGCGTTGCCGCTCATCGGGTCTGCCCGTCCCCGCGGATCTGGTACTTCGTGGTGGTGAGGGCGCCCGCGCCCATGGGCCCGCGAGCATGGAGCTTCTGGGTCGAGATGCCGATCTCGCCGCCGAGCCCGAAGACGCCGCCGTCGGTAAAGCGCGTGGAGGCGTTCACGTAGACGCAGGAGGCGTCGACGAGCGAGAGGAACTTCTCGGACGCCTCGTAGGAGCGCGTGACGATGGCCTCGGAATGCCTTGTCCCGTAGCGGTTGATGTGCTCGATCGCCTCATCGATGCCCGAGACGCACTTGACGCTCATCTCGAGCGCGAGGTACTCGCGGCCCCAGTCGTCCTCGACGGCGTCGACCATATGCGCGAGCGCGGCCTCGCCCGCGCAGGAACGTGCGCGCGCGTCGGCGTGGAGAAGGACGCCGGCCCCCGCGAGCTCGTCGAGCATGGCGGGCAGGAAGGCCTCGGCGACGGACTCGTCGACAAGGAGCGACTCCGCGGCGTTGCAGACGCCGACGCGCTGGGTCTTCGCGTTCATGACGATGGCGCGGGCCTTGTCGAAGTCGGCGTCCTCGTGGACGTAGACGTGGCAGTTGCCCGTGCCGGTCTCGATCGTGGGAACCTTCGCGTTCTGGACGCAGGCCTGGATGAGGCCGGCCCCGCCGCGGGGGATGAGGACGTCGACGAGCCCCGTCGCGCCCAGCAGCTCGGAGGTCTGCGTGTGCCCCTCGTCGTCCTCGATGTAGGCGACGGCGTCGGCGGGAAGGCCCTCCTGCTCGCAGGCGTCGCGGCAGGCCGCCGCTATGGCGCGGCAGCTGGCATTTGCGGCGCTGCCGCCCTTGAGCAGGCACGCGTTGCCCGAGCGCATGC
The DNA here is from genome assembly GCA_963649365.1 of Alloprevotella sp. Lineage (GTDB taxonomy): Bacteria > Actinomycetota > Coriobacteriia > Coriobacteriales > Atopobiaceae > Paratractidigestivibacter. The sequence goes on along the minus strand of CAVJHQ010000002.1, from coordinate 44,027 downwards.
AGAGGGCGAACGCGTCGGCGGTAACGTTGGGCCGCGCCTCGTAGATCATGGCGACGACGCCCAGCGGCACGACGACCTTCTCGATGCGCAGGCCGTCCGCGTTGGTGTGGCCGCCGACAACGTTCCCGAGCGGGTCGGCCTGGGAGGCGACCTCGTCCATGGCGGCGGCGATGGAGGCGACGCGCGCCTCGTCGAGCATGAGCCGGTCGACGAGGCCCTCGGCCATGCCGCGGCCGCGGGCGCGCGCGACGTCGAGCGCGTTCACCTCCACGATGGCCCCCGACCTCTCGCGCAGCAGCGCGGCGGCCCGGCGTATGGCCCTCGAGCGCGCCTCGGCGGACGCCGACGCCAACGCCTGCGCGGCGCGGCGGGCAAGACGTGCCTTATCGAGCGCTTCTCCCATGGCAGACCTCCCTGGTAGTGGGTGCAAAGCAGTGCTAGAAGACGAGGAGCTCGTCTCGGTGGACGGCTGGCACGGCCGCGTCCTCGCCCAGGAACCTGGCGATGACGTCGAGCTTGAGGCCGCGCACGCGCTGCATGTCATCCGAAGAATAGCGCACCACGCCGCGGCCGATGAGGTCGCCGTCGGTGCTCGTCACGTTGACGACCTCGCCCGAGGCGAAGTCGCCCTCCACGCGGACGACGCCCACCGGCAGGATCGAGGCGCCCCTCTCGAGGACCGCGCGGGAGGCGCCCTCGTCGAGCACGAGCGTTCCCTTGACCACCTCGGCGAGGCCGATCCAGAGCTTGCGGCCGGTCTCGTGGGCGCCCGAGGCGGGAGGCTCGAAGCGCGTGCCCACCGGCTCTCCGGCGGCCACCTCCTCGAGGACGCGCGGCCTTCTCCCCGCGCAGATGACGGTCGGGATGCCCGCGGCCATCATGGCGCGGGCGGCGCGGACCTTGGACGACATGCCGCCGGTGCCGAAGGAGCTCGAGGAGCCCCCGGCCATGGCCGAGACGCTGTGGTCGACCTCGCGGACCACGGGGATGAGCTCCGCCGCGGGGTCCTCAGAGGGGTTCGCGGTGTAGAGGCCCTCGACGTCGGACATGATCACGTAGAGGTCGGCGCCGACGAGGCCCGAGACGATGGCGCCGAGCATGTCGTTGTCGCCGAAGGTGAACTCGGCGACGCTCACGGTGTCGTTCTCGTTGACAACGGGGACGACACCGAGCTCGAGCAGGCGCGCGATGGTGTTGCGCGCGTTCAGGTAGCCGTCGCGGTCGACGACGTCGCGCCTGGTGAGAAGCACCTGGCCGCAGATGATCCCGCGCTCGCGCAGGACCTCGGCGTAGGCCTCGGAGAGGGCCGTCTGGCCGACCGAGGCGCAGGCCTGGAGCGTCGCGATGTCGCCGGGGCGCTCGGCGAACCCGAGGACGTCGCGGCCGGCGGCCGACGCGCCCGACGAGACGACGACCACCTGGTCGCCGCCCTCGCGAAGCGCCGCCACCTGGTCGCAGAGGCTCCTGATGAAGGGGCGGTCGAGCGAGCCCTTCTCGTCGACGAGCGTGGAGGAGCCGATCTTGAAGACGATGAGCCGGCCGGGCATCTACGCCACTCCCCCCTCGCCGTCGTCCACGGCGTCCGCGAGCGGCTGCTCGGCCTCGGAGAGCTCGGCGAACTCATCGGGTCCGTCGCCCTCGTACTCGAAGGCGAAGCCGAGGATCCTGACCTCGTCCCCGTTGACGGCGCCGGCGCGACGGAGCTTGTCGTCGAGGCCGCAGCGGTTGAAACGGTGCTGCAGGTAGGCGACGGCGTCCTCGTTGTCCCAGTCGGTCTGGACGACCATGCGCTCGACGGCGCCGCCCGTGACGCGCCAGGCGCACCCGTCCTCGCGGGTGATGGAGATGGCGGCGTCGCGGCGCTGGCGGTCCCGCTCCCAGCGCTCGGTGAGGTTGAGCCCAGGCTCCTCGGCCTTGAGCTCCTCGCGCAGGACGGAGACCTCTGCGGCCACCTTGGTCACCAGCTCGTCGAGGCCGAGGCCCGTGGCGGCAGAGACGGCGAAGAAGGCGTGGCCGTCGGCCTCGGCGGCCTCGCGGAGGCGCTCGACGTCCTCCTCGAAGCCGGGGAGGTCGCACTTGTTCGCGACCACGATCTGGGGACGCTCGGCAAGCTCGCTCGCGTAGGCCGCGAGCTCGGCGTTGATGGTCCGGTAGTCCTCGAGGACGTCGCGGCCCTCGTAGCCGCCCGTGACGTCGACGACGTGGAGGATGAGCGCGGTGCGCTCGATGTGGCGCAGGAACTGGTGGCCAAGGCCCTTGCCCTCGCTCGCGCCCTCGATGAGGCCGGGGACGTCGGCGGCGACGAAGGACTGGCCGTTGGCCGCGCGGGCGACGCCGAGGTTGGGCACGAGGGTCGTGAAGGGGTAGTCGGCGACCTTCGGCCTCGCGGCGCTGATGCGGGCGATGATGGAGCTCTTGCCGACCGACGGCATGCCGACGAGGGCGGCGTCGGCCATGAGCTTCATCTCGAGCTCGATCCAGTGCTCGAGGGCCGGCTCGCCCTTCTCGGCGAAGGCCGGCGCGCGGCGGACGGAGGTGACGAAGTGGGTGTTGCCGAGGCCTCCCCTGCCGCCGGGGGCGACGACCACGCGCTCGCCGGGCTGCGTGAGGTCGGCGATGACGTAAGAGGGCTTCTGCGTCTCGGGGTCGAGCTCGCGGACGACGGTGCCCAGGGGCACCTTGAGGATAAGGTCGGCGCCGTCGGAGCCGTGGCGCCTGGCGCCCTTGCCGTGGGTGCCGCGCTCCGCGCGGAAGTGGTGCTTGTAGCGGTAGTCGATGAGCGACGACAGCTGCGCGTCCGCGACGACCACGACGTCGCCGCCATGGCCGCCGTCGCCGCCGTCGGGGCCGCCCTTGGGGACGAAGGCCTCGCGCCTGAAGCTCATGCAGCCTGCGCCGCCGTCGCCGCCCTTGACGTTGATGTGGGAAAGATCGGTGAAGGTGTTGTCCACGTGGAGCTCCAAAGACGCCCGCGCGACCATTGCGCGACCGGGCCACGACCGGATAAAAAGAGGGACCCCGCAAGCAGGGTCCCTCGCTCAAAACTAAAGATGGTGCTTACGCCTCGCGGACGTGGACCATGTGCTTGACGCCCTTGGTGAACTCGACCTTGCCGGCCTTGAGAGCGAAGAGGGTGTCGTCCTTGCCGATGCCGACGTTCTGGCCCGGGTGGATGTGGGTGCCGCGCTGACGGACGAGGATCTCGCCGGCCTTGACGTTCTGGCCGCCGAAACGCTTGGTGCCGAGTCGCTGGGCTGCGGAGTCGCGACCGTTCTTAGAAGTGCCCTGGCCCTTCTTGTGTGCCATTATGCTACCTGCCTTCTATAAAAAACTAAGCTACGCGGAGATGGAAGCGATCTTGATCTTCGTCAGGTTCTGACGGTGACCCTTCTCGCGGTGGTAGCGCTTGCGCTTCTGGAACTTGAAGACGCGGAGCTTCTCGCCCTTGAACTGAGCCAGGACCTCGGCCTCGACGGTCTTGCCGGAAAGAGGGGCAGAGCCAACGACGGTGGACTTGCCGTCGCTCAGGAGCAGGACGGGAAGCTGAACCTTGTCGCCAGGCTGCGCGTCGAGCTTCTCGACGTCGATGACGTCGCCCTCGGCAACCTTATACTGCTTGCCACCAGTTGCGATGATTGCGTACATTCTTGAACCCTTCATTGCTGGCGATAGTGCAACAGTGCCTCATATTACTCAAGCCGCTCTGACCAGTCAACGGAGCATGTTGTTGGCCAGCAGGTCCCACCGGGGAAACGGTAGCGGTACCAGCTGGTCGTCGGCAGTCAGGCAACCTGTAAAAATATAGAGGTAAGAACCGAAAAACGAGCAGGGCCGCGCGCGGCTTCACAAGAAGGCCACTATTCCGGCCGGCGCGGCCCCGGGCGCGGCCGCCGGAGCCGGCCGAGGACCGCTAAAGCGGCAAGACGAGCGCGCCGTCGCCCGTCTCGTGGGCCTGGGACACGCGCCGCACCTTGAGGCAGTCGTAGCCGGGGCCGTCCCCGGCGCCCCTGAGCGCCGCGTCGATGAGGATCTGGGGCCGCAGCGCGCCCGCGTTGCTCGAGCGCGTGTCGAGCTCGAGCGCGACGCCGCCCTCGGCGTCCTCGGCCGAGAAGGACACGAGCGCGGCCGAGACGTCGATGCGCTTGACCTTCTCGCCGCGCAGGTACTCGAGCTCGCCCGCCGCCTTGAGCGAGGCGATGCGCTCCGCCAGCCCCTCGGCGTCGAGCGCGCAGTCCTTGACGAGCACCCTCCACCCCGAGCGCGTGAGCCAGCTCTCGAGCGCGGGGGCGCGCCCGTCCACATAGGCCGCGCGCGTCGGCGAGAGCGCGGGGGGCGTGGCGCCCCGGAGCATCTCGAGGGCCGCGGCCGCGCCGATGTCCTCGGCCAGGCGCAGGTCGAAGTACTCGCAGTCCGAGGACGCGCCCACGGGAAGGGCCTGCGAGAACTGGATGCGCATGCGCCGCGCGAACCCGTTGCCCACCGAGAAGGGCAGGCGCGCGCGTCGTATGCAGCGGCTCACCGTCTCGAGCACCTCGAGGTGCCCCAGGTAGGCGAGCCTGTCGTCTTTGCGGTACTCGACGCGCAGGCGCGGGAGCTCCTTGATAAGGGAAAGGTCCTGGGGCTTCGCGTCCCCCCAAGGCTGGGGCCTGGGTCCGCTCATCTGCGCTCCTCCACTATCACGTTGCTCACGCCCAAGGTCGGGCAGACCCCGCAGCCCACGCAGCTCTCGCGCGTGCAGTCCGGCGTCGTGACGCCCTGGGCGGCCCGTCGCCACTCCCGCTGCAGGAAGCCCTTCGAGACGCCCGGCGAGGTGTGGTCCCACGGCAGCGCGGCGTCCAAGGGGAACTCCTCGCAGGCGATGTCCTCGAGGTCGTAGCCGCACGCTGCGGCCGCCTCGCTCCAGCGGTCGAACGAGAACTCGCTCGTCCACGCGTCGAAGCGGCATCCCCGCCTCCACGCCTCGAGCAGCAGGCCGAAGCCGTCGCGGCCCATCTTGGAGATGGCGCCCTCGACGAGCGACGTCGAGGAGTCGTGGTAGTTGATGCGCACGCCGCGGTCCCGGCAGGACTCGAGCAGGAGGCGCTGGCGGCGGCGCACCTCGTCGGGGGCGAGCTGGCCGGCCCACTGGAAGGCCGTGTAGCTCTTTGGCACGAAGACCGCGACCGAGATCGTCACGCTCACGCCCGACTTGTAGCCGCGCCCCACGACCTCGCGGCCGATCTGCAGCACGCGCTCGGCCGCGCGCACGATCCCGACGATGTCCTCGTCGGTCTCGGTCGGGAGCCCCATCATGAAGTAGAGCTTGCACCGGCGCCAGCCGTTCTCGAAGGCGTTGCGGGCCGCGCGCTCGAGGTCCTCCTCGGTCACGTTCTTGTTGATGACGTCCCGGAGGCGCTGGCTGCCGGCCTCCGGCGCGAAGGTGAGGCCGCCCTTCTTGCCGCCGCCGACGGCCATGGCCATCTCGACGCCGAAGGAGTCGAGGCGCTGCGAGGGGATGGAGACCCGGATGCCCTGCCCCTCGAGGTCGGCGTGCATGCGGTTGAGGATCTGCGCGCACTGGGAGTGGTCGGTCGTCGAGAGCGAGGTGAGGCTGATCTCGTCGTGGCCGGTCGCGCGCAGCCCCTCCTCCCCCGCCGCCACGACCTGGTCGGCCGGCCGCTCGCGGACGGGGCGGTAGGTCATGCCGGCCTGGCAGAAACGGCAGCCGCGGGCGCACCCGCGCAGGACCTCGAGCGAGAGGCGGTCCTGGACGATGCCCATGTACGGGACGATCCTCGAGGCGACCGCGGGCGTGGCCGCGAGGTCGGGGATGCAGCTTTTGTGGACGACCGCCGGCGCGTGCGCGCCCGGCTTGGGGACGGCGCGCCCCCAGCGGGTCGTCGACTCGTCGCGGACGACGTCGTAGAGCGACGGGACGTACACGCCGGGGAGAAGCGCGAGCGACTCCAGGAGCTCGGCGCGGGAGAGGCCCGCCGCGCGGGCGTCGCGGATGGCGCCGCAGACGGTGACGATCGACTCCTCGCCGTCTCCGAGGAGCACCGCGTCGAAGACCGGCGCCATCGGCTCGCAGTTCCAGGCGGAGGGCCCGCCCGCGAGGATGACGGGGTCGTCCTCGTCGCGCTCCGCGGAGGTGAGCGCGATGCCCGCGAGGTCGAGCGCCTCGATCACGTTCGTCCAGATGAGCTCATGGGCCAGCGTGAAGCCGACGGCGTCGAACGAGGCCAGGGGCGCCGCGCCCTCGAGCGAGAGCATGGGCACGCCGCGCTCGCGCATGAGGGCGGCCATGTCCTTCCACGGAAGGTAGGCGCGCTCGCAGCTCATGCCGGGCTGGCCGTTCACCGCGTTGTAGAGAATGGCCATCCCGAGGTTCGGCTGCCCGACCTCGTAGACGTCGGCGTAGCACATGCACAGGTGGAAGGGGCCGTCCTGCTCCTCGCAGGCGCCCCACTCATGGTCGAGGTAGCGGCTCGGATGCTCCACGTGGGGCAGCAGCGGCTCAAGGAGATGGAAGAGGTTCTCGCGCTCAGCTTTCACGGCCGGCCCCCTCCACGTTCGGGACGACGACGTAGCCGCCCTGCCCGGCCGCTCCGGGCTCGGGGACGTCGGCCGGCGGCTCGGAAAGCGAGCGCACGGGGCCTGAGGCGGGCGCCTGCCCGCCGGGCTTATCGCCGGCGGAGCGGGAGGAGACCTCGAATCGGCCTTGGACCGCCCTGGCGGTGGCCATCGTCCCCGCGTAGCCCATGCCGGCCTTGAGCGCCCACCCGAGGCCGGGGACGAGCCCCGCTGCGGCGCGGGCCAAGCCTCGGTAGGCGAGCCCCGCCCCCACGACGCCCGCGAGCTCGACGGCGCGCGAGGGCGCCAACCCGTTGCCGTAGGCGGCGGCGATGTCGAGGGCGAGCTTCGCCTGGCTCGCGCACATGACGGGGAAGTCCGACCCCGGAAAGAGCGGGATCGCGGCGATCGCCGCGTTCTCGGCGGCGCAGGCGGAGGCGAGCCTGGACACCACGGCGCCACGGCAGAACGCGAAATTCGCCGCGAGCGCGATGGGATTGGACACTTGACGGGCGAGCCAAGGCGCGAGGTTCGGCGCGAGAGCCGCCGGGACCGAGGCCGCCACAACGCCGTAAAGACGCCGAGAAGCCTCGTCGAGCGCGAGCTCGGGGGCGTCGAGGGCCGACTCGCAGACGAAGGCGCAGGGAACGCCGCACGCGAGGTAGAAACGGGCGAGCGGCCCCGCGCCGGGCTCAGAGGCGCCGCCGAGGAGCACCGCCGCGTCGGGGTCGGCCGACGCGGCCGCCGGCGCCTCCATCCCCATGACCTCGACGACGCCGCCCGGCCGCTCGGCCGAGAAGGCCTCCTTCGCGGCCAGCGCGAGCGCGCGGTCGCAGCCCGCACCCACGTGGACGCGGATACGGACCTCCCCGTCCATGGAGTCGAGCGCCTCCTTCCCGGAGGAGGCTATGTCGAAGAGCCTGGAGGCCGAGAAGCCCGACCCCTTCTTGCCTTTTCCCGATGCGCTGTTCGCGGCGCTCGCGCGACGTGCCATGCTCAAACCCCTTCCGAGCTAGGCGGCCTTCTGGCGGTGGCGCCAGACCGACTGGACCATGCCCACGGCGACGAGCTGCGTGACCATGGAGGATGAACCGAAACTGATGAAGGGCAGGGGGATGCCCGTGATCGGCATGATGCCGATGCACATGCCGATGTTCTCGAGGACCTGGAAGGTCCACATGCCGCAGCAGCCGACGAGCACGAGCTTGCTGAACGGGTTGTCGATCCGCATCGCCAGCAGGAGCGTGGAGAGGATCATCCACGCGAAGAGGGCGAGCAGGACGACGGAGCCGACGAAGCCGAGCTGCTCGGCGAAAAGCGCGAAGACGAAGTCGGTGTGGGCCTCCGGCAGAAAGCCGTTGCCCGCCTGGGTCGCGTTGCCGATGCCCTTGCCCAGAAGGCCGCCGCTGCCCACGGCGATCTTCGCCTGACGGAGGTTGTACCCGTCGCCGGTCGGGTCTATCGACTCGTCCAGGAAGACCATGAGGCGCTTGAGCTGGTACTGCTTGAGCAGGTGCGGCAGCCCGTCGACGGTCGAGGCCCAGATGACGACCGCCACCGTCCCCACGATGAGCGCGATGGTCGGTATGACCCAGCGGCTCGGCGCGCCCGAGCAGATGATGATGACCGCGCCGGTGAAGAGGATGACGAGGCCCGTGCCGAGGTCCGTCACCACGAGAAGCCCCAGGGGCAGCAGCAGCGTCGCGCAGAGCTTGCAGTAGTCGGAGAAGCGCTCGATCTTGCCGTTGTACTGGGCGCAGGCGCTCGCCATGAGGAAGATCGTCACGAGCTTCGAGGGCTCGGAGGGCTGGAAGCGGAAATGGATGAGGGGGATCTGAACCCAGCCCGTCATGCCCTTGGCCGAGAAGCCGAGCCCCGGCAGGTGGGGCATGACCATGAGGAAACAGTCCACGACGAGCAGCGCGGTCGTCATGCCCGAGAGGGCGCGCACGTCGTAGCGCCACACGAGCATGGCGAGCACCGCGCCGAGGGCGATGCCGACCAGGTGGCTCGAGAAGCGCGCCTCGGAGATGGTGAGCGACGCCGACCAGATGGTCACGACGCCGACCAGCACGAGCAGAAGCGCCGGGATGAGCTGCGAGAGATAGAGCTTGCCCAGGGGGCCCGTCTTCCCGGAGACCTTGGGGGCGCCCGCGCCGGCGACCTTCTCGCCGAGGCGGCCGAGAAGCCCGCCGCCGGTGCCGAGGCCGGTCATTTCCTGTGCCATATGGCCCCTCCCCTAGTCCTGCGTCGCCGACGACGCGTCGGTCGTCGCCGTGTCGGGCTGCCCATAGATGTAGCCGAAGACGTCGCGGACGATGAGCATGGCCGTCGTCGAGCCCCACTCGCCGCCGTCGAAGTTCGAGGCGATGACGTACTTAGGGTCCTCGACCGGGGCGTATGCCACCATCCAGCAGACGTTGCGGCCGACGGACGTCTGCTCGCCGGTGCCGGTCTTGCCGCTCACGTTGACGTCCAGCGACGTCCAGTGTGCGGCCTGGCTCTCGCTCTCGTCGTAGATGACCCCGTTCAGGCCCTTCTCGACGATCGAGCGGTAGGACTCGTTCTCCTGGATGTCGCGGACCTGGGCCACGCTGTAGTCGATGACCGAGCCGTCCCCGATGCTGCTGCGCACGCTCTTGAGCACGTGGGGCTTGTACATGGGCCCTCGGTTGGCGATGCTCTCGTAGACCTGCGCCATCTGCAGGCAGGTGACGAGCATGTCGCCCTGGCCGATGGCGATGTTGCAGTAGTCGCCGGGGTGCCACTCGCGGTCGGCGTCCGAGGAGGTGGTGAAGTAGTTCCACTTCCACTCGGCGTCGGGCACGCGGCCCTCCGACTCGCTGGGCAGGTCGATGCCCGTTTTCGAGCCGAGCCCGTACTCGCGGAAGGTCTGCTGCATGCCCTCCTTGTTGTCGGAGTTCGAGAAACCCTTGCCGATCTCGTAGAACACGACGTCGCACGACATCGTGATGCCGCCCTGCAGGTCGAGCCAGCCGTGGCCCTCCTTGCTGTAGCACCACATGCCGTACGCCTCGCCGAAGCCGGTCCACCAGCCCGAGCAGTCGTACCCCGACTCGGACGTCGCGATGCCGTTGTCGAGCGCCGCGAACGCCGTCAGGGGCTTGATCGTGGAGGCCGCCGGGTACTGGCCCGAGATGGCGCGGTTGAGCAGCGGGTAGTTGGACGACTCGCTGGTGAGCGAGTCCCAGTCGGAGGTGGCGATGCCGCCGACGAATATCGACGGCGAGAAGGTCGGTGCGCTCGCCATGGCGAGGACCTCGCCGTTCGTGCAGTCCAGGCACACGACCGAGCCGCCGACGGCGTCCTGGCCGCGCTTCTTCGCGTCGGCCATGACCTGCGCGAGGGCGTCCTCGGCGGCCTTCTGGATACCCGAGTCGATGGTGAGCACCACGTCGCTGCCGCTCTGCGGGTTGATGGTGGTGGAGGTGTCGAGCACCTTGCCGTTGGAGTCGACGTAGACGGTCTGCTCGCCGCGGATGCCCTGCAGCACGCTCTCGTAGACCGACTCCACGCCCGCCTGGCCGACGACGTCGCCGCTCTGGTAGCTGACCGCCGCCTCGTCCGACGAGGAGGCCTCGAGCTGCTCGGAGGTCACGGTGCCGGTGTAGCCGACCACGTGGGCCGCCAGGGACCCCTGGGGGTACGAGCGCTGAGACCGCTGAAGCACCTCGACCCCGTCGAAGACGGCCGGGTGCTCCCCGATAAAGGCGACGACGCGGCGCGAGACGTCCGAGGCCACCGTGCGCTTGCTCTGCGCCCCCTCGGTCGAGTCGATGATCTTGCGGTAGACGGCCTGGCGCGGCATGCCTATGAGGTTGGCAAGTATCTGCATCTGGATCTCGTCGTCGGAGACGTCCGAGTCCGCGACCACGGTGAGGCAGCTGCGGTTGGAGACGATCTCGACGCCGTTGCGGTCCAGGATCCGCCCGCGCGGCGCGGCGGTCGTGACGGTGCGCGTGCGGTTGGACTCCGCCTGCTGGGCGTACTCCTCGCTCGAAACGAGCTGCATGCTCCACAGCCTGCCGAGGAGCGCGACGAAGACCCCGCCCACGACCGCGGCGAAGCCGACCAGGCGAGAAGAGAACGTGGTTTCCGAGGAGTTGTCGGAGCCGCCCGCGGCACGCGGCGCGCCCCCGCCGATGTCGAGCGTGTAGGCCGCCTCGGAGCGGCCGAAGACGATGTAGAGGACGATGAGCGCGAGCGCCACGAGGGCGCACACCACGACGATGAGGAGCGAGAGGTCCATGTGGCGCCCCTAGAGTCCCTTGCGCGAGAAGTGCCCGCCCGAGAGGGTGGAGCTCGAGCGCACCCGAGAGTAGTAATAGGCGAACGGGAGGAAGGCGACGATGGACAAGAAGGTCGCGGGCACCGCGCGGAAGACGACGGCGTCGACGACCGAGCTCGAGTTCCCGGTAAGGAGCATGGCCAGGCAGTACACGAGCGTCGACGCGAGCGCGGCGGCCGAGTACGTGACCACGCTCGCCGCGAAGTCGCCGGACATGCGGTTGCGCTGCTCGGACCCGAGGAAATACGAGGTCACGGTAAGAACGAAGGACATGAGCCCGATGGGGCCGGTCGTCGTGAGGTCGAAGAAGAGCCCTGCGAAGAAGCCGCAGACCACGGACTGGGACCCGCCGCGGGACAAGGCGATGCAGGCGGCGAACACCAGGGCGAAGTTGGCGCGCCCGTTGCCGAGCGCGATGTTGGGGGCGAGCGCGAGCTGCAGGACGGCGCACACGGCCGCGAGGATCGCGAGCCCCTTGGTATCGTGGGTCTTGTCGGAGATCTGCATCGCTTCCCCCTTACTCCCCGTCCGTCGACGCGTCGGCGTCGCCTGAGTCGTCTGTCGTCGCGTCCGAGGTCGACGAGACGACCTTGGAGGTGTCCTGGGCATCGGCGTCGCTGATGTCCTCGGCCGTGGCCTCCTGCCCCTCCGTGAGCGAGGTGATGACGAGGACCTCCTCGAAGTTCTCGGTCCCGGCGAACACCTCCACGGTGATCTGGAGATAGAGCGAGCCGGCGGCCTTCTCGACGTTCGTGACCTTGCCCAGGGGCAGGCCCTTAGGGAAGACGCCGCCGAGACCGCTCGTGACGACGACGTCGCCCACGCTGACCTCCTGGTCGGAGGCGATCATGTCGAGCGTCACCTGGCCCGTAGCGGAGCCCTTGAGCATGCCCTGGGCGCGGCTCGACTGGATCATGGCCGAGACCGAGGAGTTCTCGTCGGTGAGCAGCCGCACCGTCGATGACGTGGCCCCGCACTCGACGATCTGCCCGATCACGCCGTTTGAGGCCGTGACCGGCATGCCGACCGTGAGCCCCGAGGCGCTGCCGGAGTTGATGGTGACCGTTGAGGACCACGAGTCGGTCGACGCGGAGATGATCCTGGCGCCGGTCGACTGCAGGCTGTAGCTGTCCTTGAGGTTGAGCAGGTCCTGGAGCCGCTTGGCCGTCTGTTCCGACTCCTCGAGCTCGGCGTTTCTCGCCTGGAGGCGCTCGTTCTCGGCCTTGAGGTCGGAGAGGCTCTCCTGGTCCGAGGTCAGGTTGGCGAAGACGTTCCCGAGGCCCTGGAACGGGACGGAGACGGTGGCGCCGATATAGCGCACCGGCGTGGTGACGACGGTGAACGCGGAGCGGACCGCCTCCAGGGGGCTGCTCGACCCCATGCGGCAGCTCGCGGTGAACATGACGAGGGAGGCGGCGCAGCAGACGATGAGCTGCCGCCCCGAGCCTCCCTTCGAGTTCTTCCCGATGGTCGGGCCGCCTGAGCGGCCGAGTCCGGAATAGGCCACGCCTACTGGCCCGTGCTCTGGACGAAGCCGCCCGTGAGGGCGTTGGCCTCGAGGACCTTCGCACAGCCGTTGACGACGTTCTCGAGAGCGGTGGGGCTCACGTTCACGGGAACGCCCGTCTCCTCGCGGAGCCTGTGGTCGAGGCCGCGGAGAAGCCCGCCGCCGCCGGTGAGCAGGATGCCGTAGTACATGAGGTCGCTGGCGAGGTCGGGAGGGGTCGCGTCGAGCGCGTCCTTGACGGCCTTGGTCACCTCGTCGAGCGGGCGGTCGAGCGCGCGCCGGATCTCCTCGGACTCGATGCGGACGGTCTTGGGCAGGCCGCTCATGACGTCGCGGCCGTTGACCTCGACGTCGAGCTCCTCGGCGAGGGGCGCCGCGGAGCCGACCTTGATCTTGATGTCCTCGGCGGTGCGCTCGCCGATGGAGAGGTTGTAGGCGTCGCGGACGTGCTGAAGGATAGTCTGGTCGAACTCGTCGCCGGCGGTGCGGATGGACTGCGAGACGACGATGCCCCCCATGGAGATGACGGCGACCTCGGTGGTGCCGCCGCCGATGTCCACGACCATGGAGCCGGTCGGGTCCTCGATGGGCAGGTCGGCGCCGATGGCGGCGGCCATCGGCTCCTCGATCAGGTAGGCCTGGCGGGCGCCGGCCTGGATGGTGGCCTCAAAAACGGCGCGCTTCTCGACGGACGTGACGCCGGAGGGGACGCAGACGACGACGCGCGGGCGCGGGCTCCACGGGTAGCGGCGCTCGCGGGCCTTCTCGATGAAGTAGCGGAGCATGACCTCCGTCACGTCGAAGTCGGCGATGACGCCGTCCTTGAGCGGGCGCTCGGCGATGATCGAGCCGGGCGTGCGGCCGATCATGCGCTTCGCGTCGGCTCCGACGGCGAGCACGCGGCTCTCGGACTTGTCGATGGCGACGACGGAGGGCTCGTTGATGACGATGCCCTCTCCCCTGACGGCGACGAGGGTGTTCGCCGTGCCGAGGTCGATGGCGAGGTCCCCGCCGTATTCGCCGAATAGTGTGTCGAAGAAAGACATCCGCTTTCCTTGTCCTGTGCTAGTTGGTGCCGTCCTGGGAAGAGTAGGAGGTGTCCACGGAGACGAGCTTCCAGCTCACGCCGTCGCGGACCATCTTGAGGGTGTACTGCTGCTCGCCGCCGGAAGAGAGCGTGGCGATGACGTGGACGGTCGTCTCGGACATGGAGCGGTCGACGCCGTCGACCCTGACCGTGGCGCCCGAGGGGAGGGTGTCCTCCATCGACTGGATCTGCGCGGAGGCGGAGGCGTCGACGTACTGCGAGATGCCCTCCCCGCTCGCCTTGGCGGCGAAGACGGACTCGGCGATGGACTCCTGGGTGGGCCAGCCGAAGCCGTTCATGTAGGCGGCGATGCCGGCGCCGCCGACGATGAGGACGATCACGAGGATGGTGATGAAGACCTTAAGGCCCGTGTGACGGTGCTTGCGCTTGACCTTGCGGTCCTTCTTGTCCTGCGCGACGAGCTCCTCCTCGGTGACCGAGAAGAAGCCGGTGTCCTCGGCGGAGGGGATGAGCTGGCCGGAGGCGCCGGTGGGGTCGAGGGGGTCGACGCCCGCGCCGTAGCCAGCGGCGGCGAGGAAGGCGTCGGTATCGGAGCCCTCGCTCTGCTGCTTGGCGGCCGCGGCGGCGATGGCCTTGCGCGCCGCGTCGTAGGACGCCTGCGCCTCGGGGCTCATGACGAAGGACTCGTCGGAGGACGCGTGGCCGAAGGCGTCGACGGCCTCGGGCATGCGGTTGGCGGCCACGTAGGCCAGCCCGAGGTCGCAGTAGACCTGGGCCTGGCTCTCGAGCGGCGTGGTGAAGTCGAGCGCCGTGCGGTAGGCCTCGACGGCGTCGACGGGGCGGCCGAGCCTCATGAAGCAGCTTCCGAGGTCGGAGAGGGCGCTGGCCGGGGCCGGGTTGTTCTCGTCGATGGCGGCGCTGCGGTAGGCGATGCCCGCGTTGCGGACGTCGCCGCCGGCCTCGTAGGCCTTTCCGAGGGCCAGGTAGGCCTTGTAGGGGGTGGCGTACTGCGGGTCCTGGACGGCGTTCGTGAGCGCCTGCACGGCCTCGGCGGCGCGGCCGGCGGCGAGAAGGGCGCGGCCGCGGTTGCACGAGAGCGCCCCGACCTTTCCGTAGGCCGCGTCGGAAAGCGCGCTCGCGTAGGCGTCGGCCGCGGCGTCGTAGCGCCCGAGCTTCATGTAGGCGTTGCCGATGAGGTGGTCGACCTCGCCCGCGGCCTCGCCGGCCGCCTTCGCGCCGGAGAGCAGCGAGATGGCGCCCATCCAGTCGCCGGACTGGTAGGCCGCCTTGCCGGATTCGTATGCCTGCTGGTTCATGGGGTCCTCCAAGAAATTCTGGCGAGGCTAGGCCTCGGCGTGCTCGATGCGAACCGAATTGATGACGTCGCCGCGGCGAAGCTCGGCCACCACGTCGAGCCCCTCGACGGTCTGCCCGAAGACGGTGTAGCCGGAGTCGAGGAAGTGCTGGGGGCCGAGGCAGAAGTAGAACTGCGAGCCGGCGGAGTTCGGGTCCATGGAGCGGGCCATGGCGAGGGTCCCGTCCTCGTGGGAGTTCCTCGGGTTCGTCGAGAACTCCTCCTTGATGCGGTAGCCGGGGCCGCCCGTGCCGGGACGCCCGTCGGGGCCGGCGGCGCCCGCGGCCACCTCCTGCGGGGTCATCTCGCGCGTGTTCGGGCAGCCGCCCTGGATCACGAAGCCGGGCTCATAGCGGTGGAACTTGAGGTCGTCGTAGAAGCCGGAGGAGGCGAGCTCGCAGAAGTTGGCGACGTGCACGGGGGCGCCCTCGCCGTCGAGCTTGACGCGGATGCGGCCCTTGCTGGTGTCGAAGACGGCGACCTCGTCGCCGGCGACGGTGTACTCGGGGGTATAGAGCGGATCTCCGAAGAAGCCCATGTGGTATCTCCTCGCTGTGCTATCGGGTGGGCGCGCGTTCGCCCTCGGTTTCAACTATTCGATGATAGCAGGACCGGGGGCCTTTCACACAATCGGTACTCGCCGCGCCGCTCAGGAGGACGCCTTGACGGGCTCCCAGGCCGACACGTTCTGGTCGAAGAGCTCCTTGTACGCGGAGGACGCCGAGACCGTGGAGAGGATCGATTCCGAGTCCGACGCGAGGTCGGAGGAGTCCGACGCCGCCTGCCAGGCGGAGGTGAGGGCGTCGCAGCGGTTCCTCAGCCAGTTGCCGAGCGTTACCAGGTGCTCGCTCGTCTCCGTGTAGGTCCCCGCGCCGTCGGAGGTCGACTGCGCCGTGCTGATGGCGTTCGAGACGTCGATGGAGACGGACCGGGCCTCGGAGAGCCCCGCGGCGATGGCGTCGCGGTCCTGG
This sequence comes from Alloprevotella sp., assembly GCA_963649365.1. GTDB lineage: Bacteria > Actinomycetota > Coriobacteriia > Coriobacteriales > Atopobiaceae > Paratractidigestivibacter. Next base: position 28,286 of record CAVJHQ010000002.1, on the reverse strand, counting down.
GAGCCCAGGGCCTGCTCCAGGGCGGCCTCGCTCGCGTCGACCTTCTCGGCGGCTTCCTTGAAGGTCTGGTAGGCGCCCGAGTACGAGTCGAAGACGGGGTCGTCCGAGGCCTGGTCGCCCTCGTCGCGCTTGGCCGAGCTGTCCTGGGCGTCGAGCGCCGAGAGCGCGTCGGGGTTGCCGGCGTTGGACGTGTCGTAGGGCGCCTTCGCGCTCGTGTCGTTGATGTTGGGGTCCCACGGGTGCGTGATGGCCACGGCGGCGCCCCCGACGATAAGCACGGCGGCGGCCGCGGCGACGACAAGGCGCTTGGCGCGGGGCATGAGCTCGTTGACCGACGAAGCCGTCAAGGCGCCGGGGCCCGTCGGCGGGATGGCGCTCTCCAGGCCGGGCTCGGGCTCCGCGGGGCGCGGCTCGACCTCGGCGACCTCGACGCGCCTCTTGGCGGCGGCCGGCCTCCTCACGGGGGCCGCGCACTTGGGGCAGGAATCGTCGTCGGGGCCCACGAGCGCGCCGCACACCGGGCACCACGTGAGCTCGCTCAGGTTGATCCTCTGCGTGGCGTAGATCGGCTCATGGCAATAAGGGCACTCGAACGAGCCCTCGGGGACGTTCCTCGAGCAATTGGGGCAAATCAAGTCTTCGACACTCCCGTAAGCGAAAAGCTGCGCACAACGTCTGGAACATGGTAGCCCAACGCGCGCGCTCCCCGTCAAAGCACACATATATGAAAGCTACGGAAATAACGGCGGCGCCGGGAAGCGGCCGGAGCGGCCGCCCACCGAGAACCGCCGGCGGCGGGCTACTTCCCGGCGGAGCGGACGGCGCGCGGCGCGGGGACGCCGGCCTCGATGCGATCGACCAGCCAGCAGAGCACGCGGTTGTCGTCCGCCTTGCGGTCGAAGCGCTCGGAGAGCCTCTTGAAGAGCAGGACGGCGAGGGCGCAGAAGACCACGGTGGCGGCGAAAACGTCCGCAGGCAGCCAAGAGACGCAGAAGAAGCCGCGGAACAGCGTGCACGCGACGACCGCGAGCGCCGCCATCGAGACGAGCAGCGCCTTTCTCAGCGGGGTCAGCGGCACCGAGATGCGGTAGATGAGCGCGAGGCCGACCGCGATGGTGATGAACATGCAGACCGTGGAGATCTCGCCGAAGTCGTGGCTCAGCAGGCGCCCGATGGAGAGCTCGACGAAGAGCATGGCGATGATCGCGACGGAGGCGGGCAGCGACTTCGAGAGGACGTTGGCGAGGAAGTTGCCGCTGACGCGCTCCCTGTTCGGCTCGAGGGCGAGCACGAACGAGGGCACGCCGATGACAACGGTCGAGATGAGCGACATCTGGATCGGGATGAAGGGGTAGGGCGGGATGAAGATGCAGATAAGGGCGAGCGCGGCCGTGAAGACCGTCTTCACGAGGAAGAGCGAGGCGCTTCTCTGCAGGTTGTTGATGGAGCGGCGGCCCTCCGCCACGACCTCGGGCATGTGCGAGAAGTCGTTGTCGGCGAGGACGATCTCCGAGACGTTGCGCGCGGCCGCGGAGCCCGAGGCCATGGACACCGAGCAGTCGGCCTCGCGCAGGGCGAGGACGTCGTTGACGCCGTCGCCCGTCATGGCCACCGTGCGCCCGCGGCGGTGCAGGGCGTCCACGAGCTCCCGCTTCTGCTGCGGGGTCACGCGGCCGAAGACGCGCGCCTCGTCGACGGCGGCGTCGAGCTTCTCGGGCGTGTCGAGCGTCGAGGCGTCGACGTAGCGGTCGGCGCAGGGGACGCCGGCCATCGAGGCGATGGCGCTCACGGTCCTCGGGTCGTCGCCGGAGATGACGCGCAGCTCGACGCCCTGCTCGATGAAGAAGCGCATGGTCTCGGGGGCGGACTCGCGGACCTTGTCGCGGATGCCGACGCAGCCGAGCAGGCGCGGGGAGCCCAGGAGCTCCTCTTCGTCCCCGAAGCCGTCGCACTCGCAGACGACCATGCGCCTCTCGATGTCCTCGAAGCCGGAGCAGAGCAGGTCGGCCTCCCCCATCCTGGCCTCCCCGAGCACGAACTGCGCGGCGCCCATGACGAGGGCGCGCCCGTCGTCGGTGACGCATCCGGAGTACTTGCGCGCGGAGCTGAAGGGGACGGCGCGCGCTATCCCGCGGTCGAGGGGGGCGGCGTGGTCGCGCGCGTAGGCGAGAAGCGCCTTGGCCGTCTCGTTCGCGTCCGCGCCGTTGGCGAGCGAGACGGCCGCGAAGGCCTCCACCGCGGCGGAGGCGTCGAGGCCCTGTGCGGGCTCGACGTGCGCGACCACCATCTCGCCGGAGGTGATGGTGCCCGTCTTGTCGAGGCAGAGCGTGTCCACGCGCGCGAGGGTCTCGACGCAGTAGGACTGCTGGACGAGGACGCCGCGCGAGCCCAGGCGCGTCGTCGCGATCGCGAGGACCGAGGAGGTCAGCAGCACGAGCCCCTGCGGGATCATTCCGAGGACGGCGGAGGACGCCGAGAGGATGGCGTCGTCGACGGCGGCGCCCTCCATGAAGAGGGTGCGCAGGAAGAGCCCGAGCCCCAGCGGGACGAGCAGGATCGTGCCCATGCGGATGATCGCCTTCAGGGTGGCCAGTATCTCGGACTTGATGTCCTTAACGTACTTGGCCTCGGCGTTGATCTTCGCCGCGAACCCCTCGCGGCCGACCTTCGTCACGCGGGCGACGAGGCTGCCGCTCTCGACGAAGCTGCCGGAGTAGAGCGGCGAGCCGGGCCCCTTCGCCACCGGTACCGACTCGCCGGTGAGAAGCGACTCGTCGCAGTAGACGTTGCCCTCGACGACCTCGGAATCCGCGGGGACCTGGTCGCCGTGGGAAAGCCGCATGAGGTCGTCGATCACGAGCTCGGAGGGGGCGATCCCGACGTCGGCGCCGTCGCGAACGACGACGACCTCCTTCTGGGTCATGATCGTGAGCTTGTCTATCGTGCGCTTGGAGCGGATCTCCTGGAAGACCCCGATAACGAGGTTCGCCCCGACGATGGTCAGGAACAGGAGATTGCGGTACTCGCCGGTAAAGAAGATGAGCGACGCCATCGCGAGGTTCACGGCATTGAAGAGCGTGAAGGCGTGGGTCGCCACGATCTGCGGGATGCTCTTGGTCTTCACGTCCGTGTCGTGGTTCACGCGGCCGTCCGCGACCCGCTGCGCCACCTCGTCGGAGGTGAGGCCGCGCAGCTGGGGCTTCTCTTCGGGCATAAGGCTCCTCTTACTGTAAAAAGCCGCCCGGCAAGAAGGGCGGCGGGGCGTCGTCTGGTTCACAGGAAATGACTATACCCCACGGGAAGCGCGCCGCAGCAAGGCGCGACGAAGCTTACGAAGTCCTGAGAGTTCGCGCTTCGCGTAGGACGCCGGGCCGGCGATGCGCTATACTCATCTGCGCATTGCGCCCATAGCTCAGTGGATTAGAGCGTTTGCCTCCGGAGCAAAAGGTCGTGGGTTCGAATCCCCCTGGGCGCACCATTCACAAGCAAAGCCCCCGTTCGCGGGGCTTTTTTCTTTTCGAGCCCGGAAGCCCGCTCCCCAAGTTCGGAAGGCTTCCGAACTCGCCTCCCCTCTTGCCAGCCGAAGGCGCAGGCCATCTACCTGCGCAAACGTAAACATGCCCTCGGGTTCGGAAGGCTTCCAAAGTTTGGAAGCCTTCCGAACCCGGGAGGGAGCCGGGGTGAGCCCGGGAGGGAGAGAAGGGCGATGTTTCGGGCCGGTAGCGGCGGCGATGTGCCGGCGTTTCCCCGTGTTAACATTTATCGGCTTGTGTACCGAGACCGAAAGCAGGAACGCCCACATGATCGCCGTCGTAAAGAACACCGCCACGGAAGAGCAGCTCGCCCACTTCGTCAAGTGGATAGAGGACCGCGGCTATAAGACCAACGTCTCCCCCGGCGACGAGGAGACGATCGTCGGCATCATCGGCGACACCACCAAGATCGACCCCTTCCTGCTCGAGAGCATGGACATCATCGAGCGCGTCCAGCGCGTGACCGAGCCCTTCAAGAAGGCCAACCGCAAGTTCCACCCCGAGGACACCGTCGTCGACTGCGGCCACGGCGTGCTCATCGGCGGCGGCCACTTCCAGGTCATGGCGGGCCCGTGCTCCGTCGAGGGCAAGAACCTCATCGAGATCGCGCGCGAGGTCAAGGACGCCGGCGCGACCATACTGCGCGGCGGAGCCTTCAAGCCCCGCACCTCCCCCTACACCTCGCAGGGCATGGGCGAGGCCGGCCTCGACCTGCTCATGGAGGCCGGCGCCGAGCTCGGCATGCCCGTGGTGACCGAGGTCATGGACCCCCGCGACGTCCAGCTCTTCGTCGACAAGGGCGTGGACATCATGCAGATCGGCGCGCGCAACGCCCAGAACTTCCCGCTGCTGCGCGAGGTCGGCAAGACGGGCACGCCCGTGCTGCTCAAGCGCGGCATGTCGGAGACCATCGACGAGTTCCTCATGGCCGCCGAGTACATCATGAGCGAGGGCAACGAGAACGTCATCCTCTGCGAGCGCGGCATCCGCACCTTCGAGACCCGCACCCGCAACACCTTCGACGTCAACGCCATCCCGGTGCTCCACCACCTCACCCACCTGCCTGTGGTCGGCGATCCCTCTCACTCCACGGGCTACACGCGCTACGTCCGCCCCGCGGCCTACGCGGCCACCGCGGCCGGCGCCGACGGCCTCGAGATCGAGGTGCACAACAACCCCTCCGAGGCGTGGTCCGACGGGGCCCAGGCGCTCACGCCCGGGATGTTCCGCGACGCTATGGCCCGCATCGCCCTTATCCGCGAGGCCGTGACGGCCGACATCGAGGAGGCCTAGCGATGGCCGCCGAGAAGGGCGCGGCCCCCGAGGCCGCGGGGCAGGCGGCGTTCGTGCCCGGCCGCATCGGCGTCGTGGGGCTCGGCCTCATGGGCGGGTCCTTCGCCCGCGCCTTCCGCGCGGCGGACGTCGACGTCTATGCGTGGAACCGCACCCGCAGCACGCTCGAGCTCGCCGAGATCGAGACCGTCCGCGGGGAGCTCAACGACGAAACCGTCCCCACCTGCGAGCTCATCATCCTCGCGGGCTACCCGCAGGCCACGATCGACTGGCTCCACGAGATGGCGGAGCTCATCTCGCCGGGCGCCATCGTGATCGACACCGTCGGGGTCAAGCGCAAGATCTGCGAGGAGTGCGAGGCCATCGCCGCAGGCCACGAGTGGACCTTCGTCGGCTGCCACCCCATGGCCGGCACCCAATACTCCGGCTTCGCGCACTCCCGCGCCACCATGTTCAAGGGCGCGCCCATGGTGGTCGTGCCGCCCTCCGGCATGGACGACTTCGAGCGCGTCGAGATCCTCGAGAGGCTCAAGAACCTGCTCGCGCCCTGCCGCTTCGGCAGCTTCACCCTGGCCACGGCCCCCGTCCACGACCGGATGATCGCGTTCACCTCTCAGCTCTGCCACGTGGTCTCCAACGCCTACGTGAAGAGCCCGACCTCCCGCGACCATCACGGCTTTTCCGCCGGCAGCTACCGCGACCTCACGCGCGTGGCGCGCCTGAACGCGCCCATGTGGACGGAGCTCTTCCTGGACAACGCCGACTACCTCTCCGACGAGCTCGGCATCATCATCAAGAACCTGCAGGACTACAAGGACGCCATAGACGAGGGCGACGCCGAGAGGCTCGAGGCCCTTCTCGCCGACGGCGACCGCATCAAGAGGGAGATCGAGGGCCGATGAGCGCAGAAGAGACCATCGTCGAGGTTCCGACGCCTTCCCGCAGCTACGAGGTCCGCGTCGGCCGCGGCATCCTCGGCGGCATCGGCAAGGTGACCCGCGCCGCGGCGGGCGGCGAGCGCGCCTGCGTCATCACCGAGACGAACGTGGGGCCGCTCTACGCCAGCCGCGTGGAGGCCTCGCTCGCCGAGGCCGGCTACGCCGTGAGCACCCTCACCTTCGAGGCGGGCGAGCAGAACAAGCGCCTCTCGACGCTCGAGGACCTGCTCGAGGGGCTCGCCGAGGCCCAGCTCACCCGCGACGACGTGGTCATCGCCCTCGGAGGCGGCGTCACGGGCGACATGGCCGGCCTCGCCGCCGCCATGTACCTGCGCGGCATCCAGGTCGTGCAGGCGCCGACGTCGCTTCTTGCCATGGTCGACTCGAGCGTGGGCGGCAAGGTCGCCGTCGACCTCGCCCACGGCAAGAACCTCTGCGGCTTCTTCTGGCAGCCGAGCGCCGTGGTGGCCGACGTCGAGTGCCTCCACAGCATCGCGCCGGAGCTCTACACCGACTCCATCGGCGAGGTCGTCAAGCACGCCGTGCTCGCGGACCCGCAGATGCTCGCGGACCTCACGATCCGCCCCATGAACGGCGAGGGCTACCCCGACGAGCTCGTGGAGCGGATCGTGGCCAAGAACGTCGCCATCAAGCGCGACGTCGTGGCCGCCGACGAGAAGGAGCGCGGGCTTCGCCAGACGCTCAACCTCGGCCACACCATCGGCCACGGCATCGAGGCCGCGAGCGACTTCGCGCTCGGCCACGGGTCGAGCGTCGCCGCGGGCCTTTGCTGCATGGCGCGCGCCGCTTGTGCCAAGGGTTGGTGCAAGCCCGAGACCCGCGACGCGATCGTCGCGGCCATGGCGGCCCAGGGCCTCCCCACGGACACCGACCTGCCCCACGACGTCGTCTTCGACTACATGACGCACGACAAGAAGCGCCATGGAGACACGATGAACATCGTCGTCCCGGCGGAGCTCGGGGCCGTCGAGGTCCGCAAGGTGACGATGGCGGAGCTTCGCGAGCTCGTCGAGCTCGGCTGCGGCACCGGCAAGGAGGCCTAGGATGGACATGAGGATCCTGCCCGGGCGCCTGTCCGGAACCGTCGAGGCCATCGCCTCCAAGTCAGAGGCGCACCGCCTGCTCATCTGCGCGTCGTTCGCCGACGGCGTGACCGACATCGACTGCAACACCACCTCCCAGGACATCGACGCCACGGCCGAGTGCCTGCGCGCCCTCGGGGCGCGCATCGCCCGCACAAAGAAGGGCTTCCGCGTCGTCCCCGCAAAGAACGTCGAGGCCGGGGCGCTGCTCGACTGCGGCGAGTCCGGCTCCACCATGCGCTTCCTGCTCCCCGTCGTGGCCGCCCTCGGCTGCGACGCGAGCCTGACCGGCCACGGCCGACTCCCCCAACGGCCGCTCTCCCCTCTTTACGAGGCGCTCGTCGAGCACGGCTGCGAGCTCGGCCCCCAGGGGACGGTTCCCCTGCCGGTCGGCGGGAAGCTCGGGGCCGGCCGCTTCGAGATCGCCGGCAACGTGAGCTCCCAATACGTGAGCGGCCTGCTCATGGCGGCGCCCCTTACCGGCGGCGCCTGCGAGGTCTTCGTCACCGAGCCCGTGGAGTCCCTCCCCTACATCGACATCACCTGCGCCGCGCTCTCCGAGTTCGGCGTTAGCGTCGAGCGCTCCAGGCACGCCGAGGACGGCAAGAGCGGGCTTCTCTTCAAGGTGCCCGCGGGGTCCGGCTACCGGACTCCGGGCTCTGTCCGCGTAGGCGGGGACTGGTCGAACGCCGCGTTCTGGCTCGCCGCGGGGGCCCTCTCGGAAGGCGGCGTCACCGTGGAGAACATCGACATGCGCTCCACCCAGGGCGACCGCGCCATCCTCGGCGCCCTCGCGCTTCTCGGCGCCCGCGTCGAGCGCGGGGCCACCTCCGTGACGGTGCGCCCGGACGCCCTCAAGGGCTGCCGCCTCGACGTGAGCAGCTGCCCCGACCTCGTGCCTCCCCTCGCGGCCGTCGCCGCCTGCGCCGAGGGGACGACGGCCATCGTCGGAGCCGCGCGCCTGCGCATCAAGGAGTCCGACCGCCTCCAGACCGTGTCCGACGCGGTGAACGCCCTCGGCGGGCACGTCACCCAGACCGACGACGGCCTGGTCATCGAGGGGACGGCTGCGCTCGCCGGCGGCCAGGTCGACGCGGCGAACGACCACCGCATAGCCATGATGTCGGCCGTTCTCGCCACGCGGTGCGACGGGCCCAGCTCCATCAGCGGGGCCCAGTGCGTCGCCAAGTCCTACCCCGCCTTCTTCGACGACTTCGCCTCCCTCGGCGGCGCGTGCGCCGAGCTCTAGCCACCCAACCCGGGCGCAGGCGCGCCCGCGCCGACGACGCGGGGCCTCTGGAGGCGCCCGCGACACAAGAAACAGATAAAGGAGAGAGCATGCCCTCAAGCTTCGGTACCGCCCTGCGCGTGAGCGTGTTCGGCCAGTCGCACTCCGCCGGGGTCGGCTGCGTCGTCGAGGGGCTGCCCTCGGGCTTCGCGATCGACCAGGAGCGCCTCGCCGCCTTCATGGCGCGCCGTGCGCCCGGCAACGCCCCCTGGACGACGCCGCGCAAAGAGAAGGACGCGGTGCGGATCCTCTCGGGCCTGAACCCGGACGGCCGTACCTGCGGCGCCCCGCTCGCGGCCGTCGTGGAGAACACGAACACCCGCTCGCAGGACTACGGCAACATCATGGGCGTGCCGCGCCCGGGCCACGCGGACTTCACCGCCTGGGCCAAGTGGCACGGCGAGCAGGACATACCCGGCGGCGGCCACTTCTCCGGCAGGCTCACCGGCCCCCTGTGCGTCGCCGGCGGCATCTGCCTGCAGTGGCTTGAGTCCCGCGGCGTGCGCGTCTCGGCCCACGTCGCCGAATGCGCCGGGGTGCCCGACGAGCCCTTCTGCGCGCTCGACAACTCCCCCGAGGCCAACGCCCGTCTCGCCCGGCAGATGGACGACCTCGCCGACGGGCGCGACTTCCCCGCCATCGACCCCGCCGCGGCCGAGCGCATGACCGAGGCCATCATGGAGGCCAAGGGCGAGGGCGACTCGGTGGGCGGCGTCATCGAGTGCGCGGCGACGGGCCTGCCGGCCGGCGTGGGCTCGCCGATGTTCGACGGACTCGAGAACACGCTCGCCTACGCCGTCTTCGGAATCCCGTCCGTGAAGGGCATCGAGTTCGGCGCCGGGTTCGGGGCGGCCCGCCTGCGCGGCAGCCAGAACAACGACCCCTACGAGGTCCGCGGCGGCGCCTGCGTACCGCTCACGAACAACGCGGGCGGAATTCTCGGCGGCATCTCCACGGGCGCGCCGCTGCAGTTCCGCTGCGCGCTCAAGCCCATCAGCAGCATCGGCATCGAGCAGGACTCCGTCGACCTCGCCGCCATGGAGAACGCAAAGCTCACGGTCCGGGGGCGCCACGACGCCACGGCCGTCACCCGGGCGGTCCCGGTCGTCGAGGCGGTCGCTGCCTGTGCCCTGGCCGACGCCCTTCTCGCCTGGCCCGCGGCACCCGTCAACGAGTAGGCGGCGAGAAGGCACGGCCCCTCGCGCCATTGGAGGATATATATGAGAGAGCTAACCGAGCTGCGGGCGGACATCGACCGCATCGACACCGAGATTTTCCGCCTCTTCGCTGAGCGCGCGGAGGTTGCCGCGGGCGTCGCGGAGTACAAGCGCGCGAACAACATGCGCGTCTTCGACCCTGTGCGCGAGCGACAGAAGATCGCGGACGCGGCCGGGCGCGTGCCCGAGGACCTCGCGACCTACGGCCAGGTGATGATGGAGCTCCTCATGGAGGCCTCGCGCTCGCGCCAGCACGAGCTTCTCGGCGACGCGGTGGCCAGCGACCTCTACCAGCAGATCGCCGCCGCCCGCCGCGACACGCCCGAGGTGTTCCCCAAGAGCGGCCGTGTCGCCTGCCAGGGGGTCGAGGGGGCGTATTCCCAGCTCGCCGCCGAGAAGTTCTTCCGGCGCCCGGACATCCGCTACACGAGATCCTTCGAGGACGTCTTCGAGGCCGTCGAGTCGGGCGAGGTCGACTACGGCGTGCTGCCCATCGAGAACTCCACCGCCGGTTCCGTGAACAAGGTCTTCGACCTCATGGGCGCCCATGAGTTCTTCATCGTGCGCTCGACCCGCGTGAAGGTCGACCACTGCCTGCTGGCGAAGAAGGGCGCGCGCCTCGAGGAGATCAACGACATCTACAGCCATGAGCAGGCCATCCGGCAGTGCGCCGAGTTCCTCGAGGGGCTCGAGGGCGTCCAGGTGCACGTCTGCGAGAACACGGCGGTCGCGGCCCAGATGGTGGCCGAATCGGGCCGCGACGACGTCGCCGCGCTCTCCTCGCGCAACTGCGCGGAGCTCTACGGCCTCACGGTCCTCGGCAGCGCCGTGCAGGACCGCGACAACAACTACACCCGCTTCGCCTGCATCAGCAAGAAGCTCGAGATCTATCCCGGGGCCGAGCGCTCGTCGATGACGCTCGTCACCCCGCACCAGCCGGGCTCGCTCTACAAGCTTCTGGCCAAGTTCTACGCGCTGGACATCAACGTGATCAAGCTCGAGAGCCGGCCCATCCCGGAGCGCGACTTCGAGTTCGGGTTCTACTTCGACATCGACTGCCCCGCGGCCTCCGAGGAGTTCCGCGCCCTCATGTCCACCATCGAGGGGCTCTGCCAGGACTTCCGCTACCTCGGTTCCTACAGCGAGGTGATCTGATGACGCAGATGACGACGCCCTATGGCCTGCTTGGCAGGAAGCTCGGCCACAGCTGGTCGAGGCCTATCCACGAGCAGCTGGGCAGCGCGCCGTACAGCCACGTCGAGCTCGAGCCCGAGCAGGTGACCCCGTTCATCGAGGCCGGCGGCTGGCAGGGCCTGAACGTGACCATGCCCTACAAGATCGAGGCGGCCCGATGCGCCGACGAGCGCTCCCCGCGCGTCGAGGCCCTGGGCGCGGCGAACACGCTCGTGCGCCGCGCCGACGGCACGGTCTTCGCCGAGAACACCGACGTGCTCGGCTTCTCCTGGATGCTGAGGCGATTCTGCGAGCGCGAGCTCGGGCGCGACGACAAGGCGGCCTTCGGCGGCAAGAAGGCCCTGGTCCTCGGCTCGGGCGGCGCCTCGCAGGCCATCCAGGCGTCCCTGGCCGAGACGGGCGCGGAGGTCGTGGTCGTCTCGCGGTCCGGCGAGGACACCTACGACAACCTCCTCGATCGCCATGCCGACGCGGCCCTCATCGTGAACACGACGCCGGTCGGCATGTACCCCAACTGCCCGGGCTCGCCCGTGGCCGAAGAGGACCTTGCCCGCATGCCGAGCCTGGCCGCCGTGCTCGACATCGTCTACAACCCGCGCCGCACGGGCATCTGCCTGGCGGCGGAGCACCTCGGCATCCCCTCGGAGTCCGGCCTCGCCATGCTCGTGGCGCAGGCCTTCTTCGCCTCCGAGCTCTTCCAGGCAAAGAAGCTCGACCAGGCCCTCATCGAGGACATCGAGGGCTCCATCTACCGGCAGACGCAGAACATCGTGCTCATCGGCATGCCCGGCGCGGGCAAGACGACCACCGGGCGCCGGCTCGCGCATATCCTCGGCCGGCCGTTCGTGGACATCGACGAGGCAATAGCGCAGAAGTGCGGCCGGAGCGCGGCGAGCATCATCGAGGCGGACGGCGAGGACGCGTTCCGCGCCATCGAGACCGAGGTCACGGGAGAATGCTGCGCGCGTTCCGGCCTCGTCGTCGCCTGCGGCGGCGGGGTTGTGACCAGGCCCGAGAACCGCGACCTGCTGCGCCAGAACGGCTCGGTCGTCATGATCGACCGCCCGCTCTCCGAGCTCTCGTCGAGCGGCAGGCCCATGAGCCGCGCCAAGGGCGTCGAGCGCCTCGCCGCCGAGCGCATGGACGCCTACCACAGCTGGTCGGACGCGCGGATCGAATGCACCGGGAGCGCGGAGGGCGACGCCGAGCTGATACTGGAAACCTTGGGTTTTTAGAGGAGAGGACGGCGCAGGTTTTCCGTTGAGGGGCGATTAGCGGCCGCTCACAACATAAATTTCATCCACAAACCTTCCTGAAAGACGGACGAAACAACCCCACCCGTATACTGCCTTTCTGGAAATCGTTGGTGCCGGCACGCCAAGCGCAACAAGGCACCAAAAATCAAACCTTACATTTCCCGAGAGGAACACACGAACGTGAGCAAAGCGCTCCAGATAGCACAGGAAGTCATCGCCGCCGTCGGCGGCAAGGAAAACGTGACCGCGAACGAGATATGCATGACGCGCCTGAGGATCCGCACGGAGGACCCCACGCTCGTCGATGCAGACCAGCTCACCTCGACGCGCGGAGTCCTGGGCATCGTTCAGAGGGGCACGAAGGGGATCGAGGTCGTCTTCGGGCCCGGCAAGGTCGAGGACGTCCACGAGGCCATCGCCGGCATCACGGGGATCGAGTCCTCAGACGACCCGTTCGACGCCGAGTCGGCCCCCTCGCCCCTCAGCGTGATCGTCAACGAGAAGCAGGCCGCAGCCGCCCCTGCGGAGATTGCCCCGACCGACCCCTCCCCCGCAGAGAAGGACGACCTCGCGACCGTCGAGAACCTCATCTCGCTTCTCGACGACACGGAGAAGGGCACGGAAGAGGAAGGCGAGGGCGCGGCGCTGCTCGTCATCAACGGCCCGAACATCAACATGCTCGGCATCCGCGAGCCCGGCATCTACGGGACCGAGGGCTACGCCGACCTGCTCCAGCTCTGCAAGGACGCCGCCGCCGAGGCGGGGTTCGCCAAGTGCACCTGCTATCAGTCGAACCACGAGGGCGACCTCGTCGACGCCATCCAGGACGCCTACGGGTCCTACGAGGGAATCGTGATCAACCCCGGGGCCTACACCCACACCTCGATCGCGATCCTCGACGCCGCGAAGGCCGTCAAGCTGCCCATCGTCGAGGTCCATATCTCCAAGGTCGAGGAGCGCGAGGAGTTCCGCCAGGTGAGCTACATTCGCCAGGCCTGCTTCGAGACCATTACCGGGATGGGCATCCAGGGATATCGCAAGGCCATTCACGATCTCGCGGAGAAGCTCGACCTTTAGTTAGGCACTCGCCCCAAAACATCAAGATACGAGAAGACCCTCCCGCGCTGAGCGAGAGGGTCTTCTTGATAGACACAGCCTGCGTGTCGGGGCCGGCCAAGGAGGGCTTCCTTGCTAGTAGACCATCCCCATGGCCTCGCGGACCTCGGACAGCGTCTCGACCGCGACCGCGCGAGCACGCTCGTTGCCGTCGTGGATGACGTCCTTGATGTAGTCCATATCCTGCAGCAGCTCACCGCGGCGCTCGCGGATCTCGGCGAAGCGGCCGTTGACCGCCTCGGTGACGACCTTCTTCAGCTGGCCGCCGCCGCCCATGCCGATCTCGTCGGCGAGCTCCTTGGGGTCGCGCCCGGAGCAGATGCCGGCCGTGGTGAGAAGCGCCGCGACCTCCGGGCGGTTCTCGGGGTCGAAGGTGATGTTGCGCTCGGAGTCGGTCTTGGCCTTCTTGATGAGCTTGGCCGTCTCCTCGGCCGTCATGGAGAGGCTGATGGCGTTGCCGTAGGACTTGCTCATCTTGCGGCCGTCGAGGCCGGGCAGCAGCGGCGTCGAGGTGAGCAGGCCCGTGACCTCGGGGAACACCTTGCCGTAGCGCTTGTTGAACTTGCGCGCGATCTTGTTCGTGGCCTCGATGTGAGGCAGCTGGTCGCGCCCCACGGGCACGATGTTGCCCTTGCAGAAGAGGATGTCGCACGCCTGGTGCACCGGGTAGGTGAGGAGAAGCCCGGTGAGCTCGTGGCCCGACGCCTCCTGCTCGGCCTTGACGGTCGGGTTTCTCTCCATCTCGGCCTCGGTGATGAGCGAGAGGAACGGCAGCATGAGCTGGTTCTCCTCGGGCACCGCCGAGTGGGTGAAGATCATGGTCTTTGCGGGGTCGATGCCGCAGGCGAGGTAGTCGACGACCATGTTGTAGACGTTGTCCTGGATGTTCTGCGTCGTGTCGCGGTCGGTGATGACCTGGTAGTCGGCGATGACGATGTTCGTCTTTATGCCCATGTCCTGCAGGCGGACGCGGTCGACGAGCGTGCCGAAGTAGTGGCCGAGGTGCAGGCGGCCGGTCGGGCGGTCGCCGGTGAGCATCGTGTAGTTCTCGGGGTGGAGGAGAAGGTCGGCGTGCACCTCGTTGCTTCGGCGCAGGGCGGCCTCGTAGCTTCCCTCGTTGGGCATCGGTTCTCCTTAATGATTGCGTTTCATACAGTCGTTAATGGTACGTCAAAAGGAGGTTTAACGGGGAGGGCATCAATCAAACACTGCTAGAATGGCGTCCGAAAAATAACCTTGGAGAGAAAGTAGGTTGCCGTGGCCAGCTCATATGGAACAGACGCCGACAAGAGCTCGCTGCGGAGCAACTACCTCACGGCGCGCAGGCGCATCGACCCGGCCACCAGGCAGGCGCTCGACGCGCGCATCCGCGGCAACCTCGAGGCGTTCGACATCTACGCCGACGCCCCGCTCGTGCTCGCCTACGTCTCCTACAGCAACGAGGTGGACACGCGCTCCGTGATCTCGTCTGCGCTGGGGGCGGGCAAGAAGGTCGCGGTCCCTCGCGTGAGCGCGCGCGAGAAGGCCATGGCCTTCTTCGAGATCGAGTCGCTCGACGACCTCGCCGAAGGCTACAAGGGCATCCTCGAGCCGAGGAAGGGGCTCGAGGCTCCTCTTGGCACCAAGGACCTCTGCGGGTCGGTCTGCCTCGTGCCCGGCCTCGTCTTCGACGCGCAGGGCCACCGCATCGGCTACGGCGGGGGCTACTACGACCGTTTCCTGCAGTTCTACCCCGGCGACAAGATCGCGCTCGCGCGCGCCTCGCAGATGAGCAGCAACCCCCTGCCCGTTGAGGCCTGCGACGTGCCCGTCGACTTCATCGTGAGCGACCTCGGCGTCTGGAGCTGCCGCTAGGACCTGCGCCCGTTCAACGGAGCCGTATAAAAAGAGCGCACGCGAACACAGCCGACTCAAGAGGGAACTCTGGGTGCGAATCGTGGCTGTGGTCGCGCGCGCTCATCTTTTGGGCCTCGTCACCGAAACCCTGACGGCCGAGGCGCCCTACTCCTCCGGGTCCTTCAGCGTGGCATACATGACCGCCTTGATAGAGTGCATGCGGTTCTCGGCCTCGTCGAAGACGCGGGAGCGCGGCCCCTCGAAGACCTCGTCGGTGACCTCGAGCTCGGGCAGGCCGAACTTCTCGTAGACGTCCTCGCCGATGGTGGTCTTGCGGTCGTGGAAGCTCGGCAGGCAGTGCATGAAGATGGCGTCGTCGGCCGCCTTGGCCATGAGCTCGGCGTTGACCTGGTACTTGGAAAGAAGCCCGATGCGCTGCTCCCACAGCTCGTAGGGCTCGCCCATGGAGACCCAGATGTCCGTGTAGACGACGCTCGCGCCCGCGACGCCCTCATCGAGGTCCTCGGTCAGCGTGATGGTCGCGCCGGACTCCTTGGCGACCTCGCGGCAGGTAGCCACGAGCTCGTCGGAGGGCATCTGCTCCTTCGGGCCGCACGCGCAGAAGTCCATGCCGAGCTTCGCGCACACGACCATGAGGGAGTTGCCCACGTTGTTGCCGGCGTCGCCCATGAAGGTGAGCTTCTTGCCGGCAAGGTCGCGCCCGAACTCCTCCTGGATCGTCAGCATGTCGGCGATCATCTGCGTGGGGTGGAACTCGGTGGTGAGGCCGTTCCACACGGGCACGCCGGCGTACTCGGCGAGCGTCTCGACGATCTCCTGGGCGTAGCCGCGGTACTCGATGCCGTCGTACATGCGGCCGAGGACGCGGGCGGTGTCCTCGATGGACTCCTTCTTGCCCATCTGGGAGGAACCGGGGTCGAGGTAGGTCACGCCCATGCCCAGGTCCATGCCGCCGACCTCGAAGGAGCAGCGCGTGCGCGTGGAGGTCTTCTCGAAGAGCAGCACGATGTTCTTGCCCTCGAGGTAGCGGTGGGGCTCGTGGGCCTTCTTCTTCGCCTTGAGGTCGGCGGAGAGGTCGATGAGGTACTGGATCTCCTCGGGGGTGAAGTCGAGGAGCTTGAGGAAGTTGCGGCCGGAAAGGTCGACAGCCATGGCGGGCCTCCTGTGCTCTGTGTTCCGATGATTGCCCGATTGTACCGCATCCATCCCTTGAGCTTTGGTTTATTGCGGTTTACAGGCCGCTTACAGGCGCCAAGTAGGATAATCGGGTTCACGGCGACGGCGCCATCCCCGCACAGAGAGGTCTCCCATGGCTAAGGATAAATCCGAGAAGAAGTCCGCGTCCTCCAAGCAGGACGCCAAGCAGGTCAAGAAGGACGAGAAGAAGGAGGGCAAGCCCGAGGCCGCCAAGCGGGACTTCAGCTACACCCAGAACCGCGAGCTCAGCTGGCTTCGCTTCGACGACCGCGTCCTCGACGAGGCCTTCGACGAGAAGGTGCCGCTCTTCGAGCGCCTGAAGTTCTGCGAGATCTTCGACTCCAACCTGAACGAGTGGTTCATGATCCGCGTGGGCGGCCTCTCCGACCTCGCCTCGCTCAAGAACCAGCCCAAGGACAACAAGTCCAACGAGACCCCCGCCGAGCAGCTCGACACCGTTTTCGAGGCGCTCCCTCCCCTGGTCGAGCGCCATCAGCAGGCATTCTCGCTCGTCGAGGACGAGCTCTCCCGCCACGGCCTCGTGCGCGTCGGCTACCGGGACATGAGCGACGAGGACCTTGCCCGCGCCAAGAAGTTCTTCGACGAGCGCCTCTCCCCCATCATCTCCCCCATGGTGGTCGACCCGCGCCACCCGTTCCCCAACCTGCGCAGCGGCAGGCTCTTCGTCGCCTGCTCGCTCGCCGGCCCCAAGGAGCAGGGCCTGCTCGGCATCATCGAGGTCCCCACCGCCGAGCAGCGCGTGGTCGAGCTCTCGAGCTCCGCGAAGTGCTACCGCTACACCCTCGTCGAGGACGTGATCCGCGCCTTCCTGGGCACCTGCTTCGGCGAGTACGCGCCGCAGGACTCCGCCGTCGTGAGGGTGACGCGCAACGCCGACATCGACCCCGACGGCGAGGGCGTCGAGGAGGAGGAAGACTACCGCCAGCACATGAAGAAGGTCCTCAAGATGCGCCAGCGCCTCCAGCCGGTGCGCCTCGAGGTCCAGGGCTCCCTGGACAAGAGCCTCGAGGCCCTCGTCATGGGCGAGCTCTCCCTCGAGCCGCGCCGCGCGTTCCGCGTCGACCGACCGCTCGACCTCGGCTACGTCTACGGCCTCGAGGCGAGGATCCCGGACCTTTACCACTCCGACGTCGTCTTCCGCCCCTTCGAGCCCCAGCCCTCCGACATGGTCGTGCCCGGCGTCCCCATGCGCCGCCAGGTCGAGGACCACGACGTGCTGCTCACCTACCCCTATGAGTCGATGACGCCGCTGCTCACCCTGCTGCGCGAGGCCTCCTCCGACGACTCCTGCATCTCGATCAAGATCACGCTCTACCGCGTGGCCAAGAGCAGCCACCTGTGCGAGAGCCTCATCGCCGCGGCCGAGAACGGCAAGGACGTGACGGTGCTCATGGAGCTGCGCGCCCGCTTCGACGAGGCGAACAACATCGCGTGGGCCGAGCGCCTCGAGGACGCCGGGTGCACGGTCATCTACGGCTCCGAGGGCTTCAAGTGCCACTCGAAGATCTGCCAGATCACCTACCACGACGCCTCCGGCATCAGCCGCATCACCTGCCTGGGCACCGGCAACTTCAACGAGAAGACCGCGAAGCTCTACTCGGACTTCATGCTCCTCACCGCGCACGCCGGCATCGCCGAGGACGGCAACGTCTTCTTCAAGAACCTCTCGCTCGGAAACCTGCGCGGCCAGTACAAGTACCTCGGCGTCGCGCCCCTCTCCCTGAAGCCCCTCGTCATGCGCGGCATCGACCGCGAGATCGACCGCGCCCGCAGGGGCGAGCCGGCCAAGATCTTCCTCAAGATGAACTCGCTGACCGACCGTGACGTCATCGACAAGATCTCGGAGGCCTGCGAGGCCGGCGTCGAGGTGCAGATGACCATCCGCGGCATCGCGTGCATCAAGTCGAACGTCCCCGGCAAGACCGACGGCCTCGAGGTCCGCCAGATCGTCGGCCGCTTCCTCGAGCACGCGCGCATCTACGCGTTCGGCGTGGACGCCGACATCATCTACCTGAGCTCGGCGGACATGATGACGCGCAACACCGAGCGCCGCGTCGAGATCGCCTACCCGGTCTTCGACCCCGCCTGCCGAGAGATCGTCAAGCACTTCATGGAGCTGCAGCACGCGGACAACGTCAAGGCGCGCCGCCTCGACGAGAACGGCGAGTGGAGGCGCGTCCCGGCGGCCGAGGGCGAGGCGCCGGTGAACAGCCAGGAGGTGCTTCTCGCCGAGGCCTACCAGCGCTCCCGGGCGGCGGCCGACGCGAGGGCGCAGGCCCGCGCGAAGGCGACCGGCCGCCGCGACGAGCAGGCGACCCCGCCCCAGCCCGCGGCCGAAGCCGCCGTCGTCCCGGCATCCCCCGCGGCCGCGCGCACGCCTGCCGCCGCGCCCGCGGCCGCGCGCCTTGACCGTGCCGACCGCGCGAAGACGGCCGAAGACGACGGGTCGCGCGTCTCCCGCGCGCTCTCGCTCATCGGCGCGGGCATCCAGACCCTCTTCGGCAAGCGGTAGCACGGCCGCCCGGCAAGAAGCCCAAGCTCAATCCATGAAGGCGCCCGCGGCCCGACCGTCGCGGGCGCCTTCTTGTCGTAATATAAAAAAGTTTGGGAACCAACACCTGCGAGGGGGAAACGTGGCCGTAGGAGACAAGCTTCAGCTGAAGATCGAGCGCATGGGGTACAGCCCCGAGGGCGTGGCGCACGACGAGGAGGGCCGCGCCGTCTTCGTGTCCGGCGCCGTCCCCGGCGACACCGTCGAGGCGGAGGTCACCGCGACCGCGAAGACCTATCTGAAGGCGCGCGCGACGGCGGTGCTCGAGGCGTCGCCGGACCGCGTGGCGCCCGAGTGCCCCTACGCGTCCGTCTGCGGCGGCTGCCCCTGGGCGTCGATGGCCTACCCCGCGCAGGCCCGCGCCAAGCGCGACGGCGTCGTGGACGCCCTCTCGCGCATCGGCCACTTCGACCGCGGCCGCGCCGAGTCGCTCGTCTCCCCCATCGAGACCCCGAGCAAGCCCTGGGGCTACCGCAACAAGGTCGAGCTCGCGGTCACGACCGTCAACGGCAAGGTCACGCTCGGCATGCACGCGGCCGCCGGCGACGGCGTCGTCAAGGTCGACCGCTGCGCCCTTCTTGCCAAGAAACACGCAAAGGACGTCAAGGCCGTGTCCGGCGCCCTCAACTACTTCTCGAACTCCCACGGCATCGAGCTCGAGCGGGTCGGCATCCGCGCGGCCCTGAACACCTCCGAGCTCGAGGTCGCGCTCTGGGACCGCCCCGGCCCCTTCCCGCGCGCCCAGGCCGCGAAGATCCTCGGCGACGCCGTCAAGGCCACCTCGATCGTCCGCGTGATGCAGAAGGGCCCGTCGAAGGCCCGCAAGATCGCCGGCGTCGAGGTCCTCTCCGGCAAGGGGTCCTGGGGCGAGGTCGTGCGCGGCCAGCACATGCGGGTCTCCGCCCCCTCGTTCTTCCAGGTCAACACCAAGGGCGCCGAGAAGCTCGTCGAGCTCGTCATGGAGGGCCTCGACCCGACCGAGGACGAGGAGGCCATGGACCTCTACTGCGGCGCGGGCACCTTCACGCTGCCCCTCGCGGAGCGCGCGGCCTACGTCTCGGCCGTCGAGTCCTACGGCCCCGCGGTACGCGACCTGCGCCGCAACATCGAGCGCGCGCGCCTCGACAACGTCGACGCCATCGGCGGCGACGCGGGCCGCGAGTTCCCCGACACCGACGCCGACGTGATCGTCGTCGACCCGCCGCGGGCCGGGCTCGCCGAGGACGTCGTGGCGCAGCTCTCCGAGCAGCCGGCGCGCGCCGTCGCCTACGTGAGCTGCGATCCCGCGACCCTCGCCCGCGACCTCGCGCGCTTCGAGGAGGCGGGGACCTTCGAGGTGGCCCGCGTGACGCCGGTCGACCTCTTCCCCCAGACCTATCACGTCGAGAACGTGGCGATCCTCAAGCGTCGTTAGGGGCCCGGATGAGAAAGAAGCTCCTCTCCGTCCTCGGCGCGCTTCTCGCCGCGGCGCTGATCATGTGCGCGCCGGGGCGGGCCGCCCTCGCCGCCGGGCAGGACGACGCCGACGCGGCCAAGGTCGCCACGCTTTCCGGCAAGGTCGCCGGCGTCATGACGGGAACTCCGCAGGACGGCATCGTGAGGGCGGCCGTCCCCGACGCCGAGCTCCTCTACTTCAACTCGATGAGCGACCTCGTCCTGGCCCTGCAGTCGGGAAAGATCGACTTTCTCTGCGTCTCGTCGGTGAACTACTACAGCTTGGCCGAGCAGTACGACGACCTCGCGTATCTCGACGTGGCGCTCGCGACGTTCGACGTCGGGGCGATATTCCCGCAGACGGCCGAGGCGGACTCGCTTCGCGCCCAGTTCAACGAGTACGTGGGCTCCATAACCGCCTCCGGCGAGCTCGCGCGCCTGCAGGACTACTGGCTCATGCCGCACGACTGGGAGAACGTCGACATCCCCGAGACGGGAGAGAACGGCGTCCTGCATATGGCGACCTCCAACACGATGAAGCCCTTCTCGATGGAGCTGAACGGCAAGGACGCCGGGTTCGACATCGCGGTGGTGGCCGGGTTCTGCCGCGAGTACGGCTATGGCCTGCAGATAGACGACGTCGACTTCGCGGGCGTCCTGTCCGGCATCGCGTCGGGCATGTACGACCTGGCGGCGGGCCAGATCTCCTGGACGCAGGAGCGCGCCCAGAGCGTCCGCTTCTCGGACTTCTACTACACGCAGAGGCTCGTGCCCATCGTCCGCGCGTCCGATTACGCGGAAGGCGAGGTCGTCCGCGCGGCTGGCGCAGGCTCAGGCAACGAGTCCGGCGCGTCCGGGCAGGAAACCGGGGACAACGGCAACCCCGTCTGGACGAGCATCCGGCGCACCCTCGTCGACCAGGACCGCTGGAAGAGCGTGCTCGCCGGCCTCGGCACGACCCTTCTCATCACTATCGCGGGCTTTGCCGTCGCGAACGTCCTCGGCGCCCTTCTCTGCGCCATGGCGCTCTCGGGGAAGAAGGCCCTCAAGGTCGTCTCGCGCGTCTACGCCGGCCTCATGCAGGGCATCCCCATCGTCGTCGTCCTCATGGTCCTCTACTACGTCGTGCTCGCGGGCGCGAAGCTCAGCAACGTGCTCGTGGCGTCGATCGGCTTCGGGCTCGTCTTCGCCGCCTACCTCGCGCAGCTCTTCGAGGGAGGCATCCTCGGCGTCGACGCGGGCCAGTGGGAGGCGGCGCTCGCGTCCGGGCTCACAAAGAGGCAGGCGTTCCTGGGCATCGTCCTGCCGCAGGCGGCGCGCACGTCGCTCACCGGCTACTTCACGAACCTGATCAGCCTCATGAAGGGGACGGCGGTCGTCGGCTACATCGCCGTCGCCGACCTCACGAAGGCGGGCGACGTCATCCGCAGCGCCACCTACGAGGCCTTCGTTCCCATCCTCACCGTCGCCGCGCTCTATCTCCTGATGACCGGCCTGCTCATCGGGTGCATGGAGCTCGTCAGGCGCGCCCTGCAGAAACCGCGTCCCCGAAAGGCGGGTGAGCACGCATGAGCCTGATCGAGGCCCGGCATCTCTCAAAGTCCTACGAGAGCGCGACGCCCCTCAAAGACGTCAACCTCGCTATAGAGAAGGGCGACGTGGTGTCGGTCATCGGCCCCTCGGGCACCGGCAAGTCGACGCTGCTGCGCTGCCTGAACCGCCTCGAGGAGCCGACGTCGGGCACGGTGCTTCTCGACGGCGAGGACCTCGGGGGCCCTGGCTGCGACCTCACGCGCGTCCGTCGCAGGATGGGCATGGTCTTCCAGTCGTTCAACCTCTACCGCCACATGAGCGTCATCGAGAACATCGCGTACGCGCCCGTGAAGGCCCTGGGGCTCCCGCGCGAGGAGGCGTATGCGCGCGGCATGCGGCTCCTGCGCGCGGTCGGCCTCGCCGACAAGCGCGACAGCATGCCCGACGAGCTCTCGGGCGGCCAGAAGCAGCGCGTCGCGATAGCGCGCACCCTCGCCATGGAGCCGGAGGTCATCCTCTTCGACGAGCCCACGAGCGCGCTGGACCCGACGATGGTCGGCGAGGTCCTCGCCGTGATCAAGCGGCTCGCCCAGGACGGCATGACCATGCTCATCGTCACGCACGAGATGCGCTTCGCCCGCAACGTCTCCAACCGCGTGCTCTACCTCGACCAGGGCGTCGTATACGAGGAGGGCACGCCCGAGGAGATCTTCGAGTGCCCGCGGCGCGACCTCACGCGCCGGTTCATCAACCAGCTCGACGGCATCGAGAGGACCATCCAGGTCGCGACGTTCGACTACCTCGGGTTCATCACCCAGATCCGCGAGTTCGCGCTGAGGAAGATGTTCGCGCCGGCCTATGTGAACCGGATCGAGATGGTCATCGAGGAGGTCTACCTGCAGACCATCCTCCCAGCGCTCGGAGAGGACGCGACGGTCGATTTCTCGCTTGAGCACTCGGACAGGCTCGGCTCATGCGAGATCGTCTTCTCGTGGGACGGCGCGCCCGCAGACCCGCTGTCGACGATGGACGAGCTCTCGAGAAAGCTGGCGGAGCACGCGGCGAGCGGCATCTCCTGCGAGCGCGTCGGCGGCAAGAGCACGGTGAGGGCCACGGTCGTCGAGTAAACGCGCCGCGCCCCGGCCCTGGAATATAAAGGCGTGAAGTTAATATCGGTTAACTGGTAGGAATATCCCCAGCTCAAAGCCCAAGCGACTTTTTGGGCTTATCGCCGAATGTTGTTGCGCGCGCCGGCGAAACAGGGTACAAAGAGAAGGAAATCGGGTAAGGGGCCCGAACAAGAGAGAGGATTCACCATGAAGGCTACGGTCAACGAGGATTGCATCGGCTGCGGCATGTGCGAGGGCACCTGCCCCGACGTCTTCGCCATCAACGACGACGGCGTCGCCGAGGCCACCGTCGAGGAGGTTCCCGAGGACGCCGAGGACGCCGCCCAGGAGGCCGCCGACAACTGCCCCGTCTCCGCCATCGAGGTCGAGTAACGGCAATCCCAGCCTCATAGCAGGTAGCAAGGCCCCGCTCCCCAAGAGCGGGGCCTTTTGCATTCGCACGGGCTGAGCTGTGGCGCATTGCGGCTCACACGTCTCCCCCGGCCCTCCCGAAACGGCTGCGGGCGATAGAGTATCCGACGAAGCGGACGTCCCCTGGGGACGGGCGGGAATACAATAGCCCCGAAAGGAATTGACGGCCAGCGAAGGATGACGGAAAGCAAAGAATGATACTCGCATCGCAGTCCCCCAGGCGAAAGCAGCTCCTCGAGGAGCTTGGCTACGAATTGACGGTCATGCCCGCCGACATCGACGAGTCGTTCCGCGAAGGAGAGACGCCCGCAGAGCTCGTCGAGCGCTTGGCCCGGCAGAAGGCCGAGGCCAGCCGGGCCCTCGCCGCGCAGGAAGGCGCGGCGGACGAAGACGGGCTTCTCGTCGCCGCGGACACCATCGTGTGGGACGACGAAGGCCACGTGCTCGGAAAGCCCTCGGACCCCGCCGACGCCAAGCGCATGCTCAAGGAGCTCTCCGGCAAGGCGCACCACGTGTCCACCGGGTGCTGCGTCATCGTCTTGGGCGACGGCTGCGAGGCGCGCTCGACCGAGTCCTTCGTTGAGACGACCGACGTCGAGTTCTGGCCTCTCAACGAAGCCCAGATAGACGCCTACGTCGCCAGCGGCGAGCCCATGGACAAGGCCGGCGCCTACGGCATACAAGGCCGCGGCCGCGTACTCGTGCGCGGCATCCGCGGCGACTACTTCAGCGTGGTCGGCCTGCCGGTGAGCCGCCTCGCGCGGACCATCGAGCGCCTGCGCGCGTAGTCCCCCGCCGCGCTCAACAGCTAAGGGCGAACTCCATGGCGCGAAGACGCGCGTCCAGGTGCGTCGCGGCCCACCGGTGCGCGCAGGACAGCAGCCAGACGCCCGTCTCTTCGTCTATGCCCGCCGCCAGGAGATCGTCGAACGTCGAGGAGAGAAGCGCCCTCAGCCACGCGACCTGGCTCGGCGAGACGGGCTCGGCCCCCGCGACGTCTCGCGAGCAGCTCTCGCAGAGGAGCCCGCCGGCGAGCGGCGAGAAGCGCGAGGGGGCCGGGTCGCCGCAGGCGCAGCACCCGGCGAGCTCAGGCCGCCAGCCCCCGTGGGCAAGCACCTTAAAGCAATACGCCGCGTCAACGAGGTCCAGGTGAGACCGGTCGCGCGCCTCTTCGCAAGCCTTGAGCGCGCGCGAGGTTATGGCAGGCAGGAACGGGTCCTCGGCGTCCTCGAAGCAGCAGAGCCGCGCCACCTCGCAGACCGCCGAGGCCGCGCTCACGCGCTCGAGCTCGCCCCGGAGCGCCTGGTGCGGATCGAGAAGGGAAGCCTCGGCGACGACGTCGAGGCTTCTCCCTTTGGCCAGGAGCAGGTCGCACTCCGAGAAGAGCTGGACCTTGCCCGCGAGCTTGCCGCCTGGTTTTCTCGCCCCCTTGGCGACGCAGCGCAGTTGGCGCCCGTCGTCGGCCAGAAGCGTGAGGATCAGGTCCGTCTCGCCGAGCTTCGTCCGGTCAAGCACGATGGCCCGGGAGCGGTATGTGCGCCTGCCGGCCAAGGGCCTCTGCCCTACTCGTCCTCGACGGAGTAGCCCAGGCGCTGGATGATGTTCGCGTTGCGGCGCCACTGCGGCTCGACGCGCACCTTCAGGTCAAGGTAGACCTTGCGGCCCAGAAGCTTCTCGATGTCGCGACGCGCCTCAATGCCGACCTTCTTGATCATCGAGCCGCCCTTGCCGACCACGATGCCCTTCTGGCCCTCGCGCTCGACGAGGATGGTGCACGAGATGCTCGCGTGGCCGTCGTCGGCGATCTCGATCTCGTCCTCACACATGACGCCCACGGAGTGCGGGAGCTCCTGGCGCAGGTTGAGGAAGAGCTTCTCGCGGACGAACTCGGCGACGAGCTCCTCGTCGGTGGTGTCGGTGTCCATGCCCTCGGGGAACCAGCGCGGGCCCTCGGGCAGGTGCTCGGAGACCAGGCTCACGAAGCCGTCCACGTTGAAGTTCTCGGTCGCGGACGTGACGATGACGTCGTCGAACTCGCAGAGCTTCTGGGCGGCATCGAGCTGAGCCTGCATCTGCTCGGGCTTGGAGATGTCGGCCTTGGTAAGGACGAGCAGCTTGTAGCCGGCGTCCGAGGCCGCCACGTGCTTGGCGACCCACTCGTCGCCCGTGCCCACCGGCTTGGTCGCGTCGATGAGGAAGGCGACGACGTCGGCGTCGGCGAGCTCGCCGAGGGCGGACTTGTTGAGCTCGCTGCCCAGGGCGTCCTTGGGCTTGTGCAGGCCCGGGGTGTCGATGATAACGAGCTGCGAGGACGGCGTGTTGATGACGGCGCGCATGCGCTTGCGCGTGGTCTGCGCGACCGGGCTCGTGATGGCGATCTTCTCGCCCATGCAGGCGTTGAGCAGGGTCGACTTGCCCGCGTTCGGGCGCCCGACGAGGGCGACGAAGCCGCTGTGGAAGGTGGCCTGGGCTGCTTCGGTGGTTTCGGTGGTCATAAAAACATTCTCCTTGGGATGGTCGTTGGTTCAACGGTGCGGCGGCCCACGGGGGCTCGGCGCGAAGGGGCCCGCTCAGAGCCTGGAAAGAAGGGCGTGCCCGAAGACCGCGAGGCCCACGAGCGCGACGAGGATGCACAGGACGTAGACGGCCGCGGCGGCCACGTCCTTGGCGTGCCCCGCAAGCGGGTGGTACTCGGGGCTCACGAGGTCGACCACGGTCTCGAGAGCGGTGTTGAGAAGCTCCGCCGCGAGGACGCAGCCGATGCAGAGGAACACGATGGCCCAGCTCACGAGGTCGATCTGGAGCACGAGGCCCATAACGACCGCGAAGGCCGCGCCGCCGAGCATGACCTTGATGTTGCGCTCGGTCCGCACGGCGAAGCGAAACCCCTGCAGCGCGAAGAGGAAGCTCTTCTTAAAGCTCGGGTGGCTGCTGTTGGAGCCCGGGATCATGCCTCGTCCTCCGTGCGGTGGCGCGTGATGACCACGTGCCCCAGCGTCCCGTCGTTGGGGACGGCCGAGAGGATCCGGTCCTCGAGCTCCTCCATGGCCTCAGCCGCCTCGTCGTCCAGGTGGTCGTGGCCCAGCAGGTGCAGGACGCCGTGGACGATGAGCAGCCGGCACTCGTCGGCGAAGGTCGTCCCGAAGCGGCGCGCCTGGGCCTCGATGTAGGCGGGGGCGAGCACGATGTCGCCGAGCTCGCAAGGCTCCCCGGGCGCCAGGTCGGGGTCGTCGGGGCGCTCGCACTCGAGGCTCACGACGTCGGTCGGGGCGTCCACGCCGCGCCACTCGAGGTTCGTCTCGGCGATGTCCGCGTCGCTCACGATAGAGACCGAAACGTAGCACTCGCGCTCGACGCCCTCGTGCGCGAGGACCGCGTCGGCGAGCCCGGCCACCTGGGCGTCGGACAGGGGGAAGGAAAGCCCCTCTTCGTTGGAGAAATCACAGCTAACGGCCATTATCCGTGCCTTTCTGTTGCGAATGTGCGCTCTCGGCGTCCGCGTTGTAGGCGTCCACGATGCGCGCGACCAGCGTATGCCGGACGATGTCGTTGCGGTCCAGGTCGACGAAGGCGACGTCGTCGACGCCCTGCAGCACCCTGCGCGCGTGGTCGAGGCCGGACGCGCCGCGCAGGTCCTTCTGCGAGGCGTCGCCCGTGACGACGAACTTGGAGCCGAAGCCGAGGCGGGTGAGGAACATCTTCATCTGCTCCGGGGTGGTGTTCTGGGCCTCGTCGAGAATAACGAAGGCGTCGTTCATGGTCCGGCCGCGCATGAACGCGAGCGGCGCGATCTCGATGACGCCCTGCTCGATAAGGGAGTTGCCGCGCTCCATGTCGGTCATGTCGAAAAGGGCGTCGTAAAGCGGCCTCACGTAGGGGTCGAGCTTCTCCTGCAGGGTGCCGGGAAGAAACCCGAGCGACTCGCCCGCCTCCACCACGGGGCGCGCGAGGACGATGCGCCCGACCTCCTTGCGCTTGAGGGCCGCCACCGCCATGGCCATGGCCAGATAGGTCTTTCCGGTGCCCGCGGGACCGATGCCGAACGTGACGGTGTTCCGGCGGATCGCGTCGACGTAGCGCTTCTGCCCGGAGGTCTTCGGGCGAAGGGCCCGCCCCCGATAGGTGAGCAGGACATCGTCGGCGAGCACGTTCATGCGCTCGGCGCCGTGGCGCACCCGGTCGATGAGAAGGTCGACGTCCTCGCAGGTCAGGCCCTCCCCCGCCTCCACAAGGCGGATCATCCGGCTGAACACCGACGTCGCGACCTCGACCTCGTCCGGGTCGCCTGCGAGCGCGATGTGGTTGCCGCGCACGGATATGGTCGCCTCGAAGGCGCCCTCGACCCTGCGCAACAGGACGTCGGCCGGCCCCATGAGCTCGGTCGGGTCTATGGAGTCGGGAATGGTGAGGCGGACGTGGGTGGGTTCCATGCTCCTCCAAGGTAGGTGTTTGGTCCTGCGGGTCCTAGCCCGTCTTTTCCGGGGCTTATTCTACCTGTTTGGGCTGTTTGCCGGGCCGTGGGCAGCGAACGGTCGCCTCGCCGCTCGCTTACCGCGCCGGTCACACGGTTCGTGTTGAGGGCCTTCAACTTGCTACAATGCTTGTGGTAAGCCACGCTTCATCATAGTTGCAACAACCCTTATTGCAACATTTCCGGTTGTTCCAATGCGCTATACTTGTACCAAGTCATTGTGCAAGCGCAGCAAAGCTGCAGCTAGAAGCTTCGAACAGGAACGGTGAGGTCATGTCGACCAAGCAATACAATCCCGAGGGGCGCCATCGCATGGCGTTCTGGCTCTCGGACGAGGAGCACGAGAAGCTCCGCCGCATCGCAGAGGCGAACGGCTTGACCATGTCCTCGCAGATAGCCACCTGGATCGCCTCCTTCTCGGAAACGACCGGCAAGCTCACCGAGGAGGGCACCGGCGCCTGCTGCGAGCCGAAGCTCGCGGAGACCATAGCGGCCGCGGAATCCCTCGACCTGGTGTCGGCGGTCATCGACGGCGTCTACAACAAGTACTTCGCCGACGGCAAGGCCTTCTCGGCACCCGCCCAGCCCGCGCCTAAGCCGAAGCCTGCGCGCAAGAAGAAGAAAACCGCGGCCGAGGCCGTGAACGACCTCCAGATGGCGCTCGAATTCTGACGATATCCCCGAGCAAACCGAGCGCCGAGCACAAGGCAAGAAGCCCTTGCAAAATCGAGCCGCCTCCCATT
>CAVJHQ010000001.1:108230-110150 GCA_963649365.1 Alloprevotella sp. | reverse complement strand
CGAGCACGAGGAAACCGAGGATCATGGTGAGGCCCATGGTGAGCGAGCCCACGAGGACCGGGCGCAGGATGGACGGGATGACCTTGTTCAGGCCCTTCTCGATGTAGTAGGCGGCCAGCGCGATGAGAAGCGCGGGCAGGAGCTGCTGCTGGTACTTGATGAGCTCGAGCTGGAAGCCGAGCAGGTCGATCGAGCCCTTGTCGGCCACGAGGGTCATGAAGGCCGGGGTGAGCATCGAGGCGGCGCCGGCCATGGCGTAGATCGGGGTGGCGCCGAGCTTAACCGCGGCGCCCCAGGCCACGAAGATGGGCATGAAGTAGAACGGGGCATTGGCGACCCAGCCGAGAACGGTGTAGGTGCCGGTCTCGAGGAACGCGGGCCACGCATAGCCGATGAGCAGCAGGATGACCTTGAGCATGCCGCCGCCGATGAGGCCGGGCACGAGCGGGGTCACCGCGGAGGCGACGTAGCCGATGACGGCGTCGAGCACGCCCTTGGGCGTGAGGGCCTTCTTGCCCTTGGCGGGCGCGGCGGCCTCGGTGGAGGACTTGCCGCCCTTGGCGGCCTCGAACATGGCCGCGGCCTCCTTATAGACGCCGATGACGTTTCCGCCGAGGACGACCTGCTGCTGGCCCGCGGCGTTGATGATGCCGAGGACGCCGTCGATCTTCTCGATGGCGGCCTGGTCGGAGGCGTCGTCGTCCACGAGGACGAAGCGCAGGCGCGTGGCGCAGTGGGTAACGTCGGAGATGTTGGCCATACCGCCGGACGCGGCGACGATCTTCTCGGCAACGCTCTTGTAGTCCATTGCCAATCCTTCCTTCGATGGTCGGGTGTGCGCGGCTGGCCAGCTGGCGCTTCTTGCTGATTCGAATGATACGGTGCTTTGCGCCAACAATAAAACGAATTATTATCGTAATAGATATGCACGTTCTTGTTTATTCAACACGGCTTTTGCGAGAGGCGGACCACATGACGCGCGAGCTCATCGACACCTTCCTTGCGGTCTACGAATGCCGCAACCTCACGGCGGCCGCGCGCAGGCTCTTCTCGACGCAGAGCACCGTGAGCCATCGGCTGGCGCTGCTCGAGGACGAGGTGGGCGCCCCCCTCTTCTCGCGCGGGCGCGGGCAGAGAAGCGCCGAGCCGACCGCCGCGGGCGAGAGGTTCGTCGAGCTCGCGCACCAGTGGCTCGCGCTCTACGACGCGACGGAGGCCGTGGCGTCGGCGTCCACGCGCACCGAGGTGGTCGTGGGCGGGGCGGACCTTATCAACAACTTCACCTTCGCGCCGCTCTACCACTCCATCATCGAGCGATACGACCAGATACGCCTGCGCGTGAGGACCCACCACTCCGGCGAGCTCTACGACATGATCGAGAACCGCGGCGCCGACGTCGGTTTCGCGTTCGAGCGCCTGAACTACCCCGACGTCGTGGCCACGCCGCTCTACCGCGAGGAGATGTACGTGATCTCGAGCGCCAAGAGCGGCCACGGGGAGTCGGTGCGCGCGGCCGACCTGCCGGCGGAGTCCGAGATCTACCTGCAGTGGAGCACGAACTACGCCACCTGGCACAACCGGCTTTGGCCGCAGGGGCGCCATCTGATCCACGCGAGCACGGGAACGCAGGCGCTCGGGTTCCTCGACGTTGCGGGCCGCTGGGCCGTCGTGCCCTGGAGCCTCTACGAGTCGCTCGGCGAGCCGGGCGAGCTCGTGCTCTCGAGGCTGGAGGAGCGGCCGCCCGAGCGCACCTGCTACCGCATCATGCGCCGCGGCGGGACGATGCCCACGCGCGCCGAGGCGGTCGCGGCCCTAAACGCCGAGGTCGACCTCTACGTGCAGACGCTGATCGAGACCACGGCGGCCATCAGCTCGCCGCAATAAGCCCCCGCCCGCACGGTAGGTGCGCGGGCGGGGGCC
>CAVJHQ010000001.1:102936-108208 GCA_963649365.1 Alloprevotella sp. | reverse complement strand
TGAACGAACGCGGCCGATCCGGGCGCTACAGCACGTGCACGTCCTCGGGGCCGAACTTGACGAACGCCTCGTCGCCGACCTCGTAGATCTTGTGGTTCTTCGGGTTGAAGTCCGTGATCTTGACGAGCGTCTCCCCCACCATGACCTGGTAGTTCTGGTAGTTGCCCATAAAGCGCGAGAGCGTCACGCGGCACGGCAGGCATCCCTCGTCGGCAAGCGTGGCCGCCTCGGGGCGCAGCACGAGCACGCAGGGGTCGCCCTCGGACAGGTGCCCGACGCTCGCGACCTCGACCGAGTGCCCCTCGATCGAGGCGAGCCCCGCGTCGCCGTCCTTCTTCGCGAGCGCGCCGCGCAGGAAGTTCGACTCGCCGATGAAGTCCGCGACGAACTCGTCGACCGGGTGGTAGTAGACGGTGTGCGGGTCGCCGACCTGGTCGATCACGCCCTTCTTCATGATGATGATGTTGTCGGAGAGGGCCATGGCCTCGGACTGGTCGTGCGTGACGTAGACGGCCGTGATGCCCGCCTGCTGCTGGATGCGGCGGATCTCGTTTCTCATGTCCACGCGCAGCTTGGCGTCGAGGTTCGAGAGCGGCTCGTCGAATAGGAGCACGCCCGGCTCGAGCACGAGCGCGCGGGCAAGCGCCACGCGCTGCTGCTGGCCGCCCGAGAGCTGGTTGGTCATGCGGTCCTCCATGCCCTCGAGGCCCACCATCCCGAGGATGCCGTGGACCTTCTCGGCGATGGTCTCGCGGCTCATCTTGCGCAGCTTCAGGCCGTAGGCGACGTTGTCGAAGATGTTGTAGTGCGGCAGCAGCGCGTAGCTCTGGAAGACCATCGCGGTGTCGCGCTTGTTTGGCGTGAGCTCGTTGATGGGCTCGCCGCCGAGGTAGATCTCGCCCTCGTTGGGGCTCTCGAAGCCGGCGATCATGCGCAGGATGGTCGTCTTGCCGCAGCCCGACGGGCCGAGCAGGGTCACGAACTCGCCGGGAGCGATCTCGATGTTCGCGTCGTGGACGGCGTAGAAGTCCTTGCCCGTCTTCGGGTCCTGGTAGATCTTGGACACGTGCTCGAGGCGCACGCCCTTCTTCTCTTTTGCCATGGTCTAGTCCTCCTCGGGCTGGGTCTTCTTGCTGGTGCCGAAGTGCTTGATGGCCAGGTTCATGAGCAGAACCGAGCCGTAGGTGATGGCGATGAGGATCGTGGCGAAGGCGCACGCGATGCCGTAGTTGCCCTTCTCGGCGAACTCGTTGATCTGCACGGTGATGAGCAGGAACTGCGGCGTCACGAGCAGGATGATCGCGGAGATGGCGGTGATGGAGCGGACGAAGGCGGTGACGAGGCCGCTGAAGAACGAGTCCTTGATCAGCGGCAGCGTGACGGTGCGGAAGACCGTGAAGCTGTCGGCGCCCATGTCGTAGGCGGACTCCTCGATGGACTTGTCGATCTGGCGCAGGGCCGAGATGCCCGAGCGCGTGCCCGTGGGCAGGGAGCGCACGATGAAGACGATGATGAGGACGGCGGCCGAGCCGTAGATCCCCTGGAGGACACCCGTGTGGAAGATGCCGCTCGAGAAGCCGCGGATATAGCCCACGCCCAGGACCGTGCCGGGCACGGCCATGGCGAGCATGCTCACGGCCTCGATGAAGCCCTTCGACCTGAAGTCGCGCTTGACCACGAGGTAGCTGATGATCATCGAGAGGATCGCGGTGATGGGCGCCGAGACGAGCGAGAGCAGGAAGGAGTCGCGGAACGCCTGCAGCCCGTGGTACTTGGTGAAGACCTGCTCGAACCACTTGGTCGTCAGGCTGAAGTCGTAGCCCCAGGTCTTGAAGAGCGCGCCGAAGGGGACGCACAGGTACATGACCACGACGAAAAGGGCCAGAAGCGAGCAGACCGCGGCGAGCGGGAGCCTGACCGAGCGGTCGGTGATGAGCATGCGCTGGCGGCTCGCCTTGCCCGAGAGCGTGGCCGTCGACTTGGCCTCGAGCACGTACTTCTGCACCACGAACATGAGCAGCGTGATGCACAGCAGGACGACGGCCATCGCGGCGGCGCCCTGCTTGTCGTAGGCGCCGGTGATCTGCAGGTAGATGGTGGTGGCGAGCGTGTCGTAGGAGCCGCCGATGATCATCGGGTTCGCGAAGTCGGCGATGGACTCGATGAAGGTGACGAGAAACGCGTTGCCGAGGCCGGGCAGGATCAGCGGGAGCGTCACGGAGGTGAAGACCTTCCAGCGCGACGCGCCCATGTCGCGCGCCGCCTCCTCGAGCGAGGGGTCGATGTTCTTGAGCAGGCCCTTGAGCATCATGTAGCACACGGGGAAGAACGTGAGCGACTGGACCACGAAGATGCCCCAGAAGCCGTAGACCGAGTTGTCGTAGATGCCCAGCAGGTAGCGCGTGACCAGGCCCGCCTTGCCGAAGAGCATGATGATGGAGAGCGAGAGCACGAAGGGCGGCGAGACCACCGGCAGCATGCTCACCACCTTGAACAGCCCGCTCATGAAGCGGGTCCTCAGCTTGACGTAGACCTCGACGTAGGCGAAGAGAAGCCCCACGAGCGCGCTCACGATGCTCACGAGGAAGCCGACCGCGAGGGTGTTCGTGATGGCCGTGGTAAAGGACGGCATCGCGAGCACACGCGCGAAGACGGACAGGCTCGGGCCCGAGTCCGTGAGGAAGGAGTCCACCAGAAGGATCGCCAGCGGGTAGAGGATGAACAGCGTCAGAAACGCGATGAGCACGACGATCGTCGTGACCATGATGGGGTCCCCCATCAATTTCTTTCTATCGAGCGCGGCGCCTTGGTCTTTTGCCATGCGCTCCCCCTTCCTGCAACGCGAGCGCCGAGAAGGGCGCTGCCCTTCTCGGCGCTGCTTTCTAGCTGGTCAAACGCTCACAGGCGCTACTCGGTCTGGAAGCGGTCGTCGCCGCCGCCGAGGGCCTGCATGACCTCCTCGACGTAGGTCTTCGTGTTCGCCTTGGCGTCCTCGAAGTCGTAGTCCATGACGTTGTCCGGGTCGAGGCCGTACTCGGCGGCCACGGCCGGCTGCTCGGCGTTGTCGAGGACGAGGAACTGGTAGGAGCCGTTCTGGGCCGCGAGCTCGACGCACTCCGGCGACAGCGCGTACTCGATCCAGAGCTTGGCGGCGTTCGGGTGCTTGCAGCCCTTGAAGATGGCCGTGGCGCCGACCTCGCAGGAGGTGCCGGACTCCGGGATCTGCAGGCCGATGTTGCCGTAGCCGTTGTCCTCGATCTGGTAGATGCCGTCGTGGAGGAAGCCCAGGCCGATCGTGCACTCGCCGGTGCCGATGTTCTTGGAGGGGCCGGAGCCGGACTTGGTGTAGACGGCGATGTTCTTGTCGAGGTCGACGAGGAACTTGATGCCGTCGTCGTGGCCGTACTTCTGGATGGCGGTGTTCACGATGAGCTTGGCCGTGCCGGCGGTGTTGTAGTTGGACGACCAGATAAGGCCCTTGTACTTCTCGTCGAGCAGGTCCTTGAAGTCCTTCGGGGCGTCGAGGCCCTTGCGCTCGAGCTCGTCCTTGTTGTACATGATGCCGAGAAGGCCGGTGTAGATGCCGTACCAGTTGCCGTCGGCGTCCTTGTACTTGTCCTTGAGGATGTGGGAGGCGTTGGCGGCCTCATAGGGCTCGAGCAGGCCCTCGCCGGCAGCGACGTTGTAGGGGTCGGTCGTGCCGCCGAACCAGACGTCGCCGGTGGGGTTGCCGTTCTCCTCCTCGATCTTGGCCTGGACCTCGCCCGTGGAGAGGCGCTGGGACTGCACCTCGATGCCGTAGAGCTCCTGGAAGTGCTCGCAGGCGGCGGTCAGGTACTCCTCCTCGCAGGAACCGTAGACGACGAGCGAGCCCTCCTCCTTGGCCGCGGCGACGAGCTCCTCGGAGGCGCCGACCTTGTCCCCGGAGTCGGAGGAGGCGTCGCCCTTCGAGTCGGAGGCGCCGGAGCCGCCGCAGCCGGCGAGGCCGAGGCCGGCCGCGCACACGCCGGCGATCTCGAGGAAATTCCTGCGCGAGATGTTGCTCATTTGATTGCTTCCCTTCTCGACCCGGGGCAGGCCGCCCCGGGATTCCCCGCCGCGGACGACGCCGCGGCACCCTTGCAGGTCCTTATACCGCGCCAAGCCGCCCCGTTGCGTTCCCTATCTGCCGAACGGTAGCCGCAACGGGCATCTGCCAGCGCTTATATGAACCGAGTGGTCGGCGAACGGCAGGCGCGGCGCGGCGCTCGCGGAAGGCCGCGCGCCCACGTTTGCGCCCCTTTGACGGGCTGTGGGGTATGCTAAAGGGTATTCGTTCAAGGGCGAGGGGGATACATGCCAGCGATCATCACGCACCATATCTTCGGCGAGGACGCGGCGGGCGCGCTGCCGGCCGGGCTGGTCGAGGGGGAAGAGGAGCTGCTCGCCTTCCTGCTGGGCAACCAAGGGCCCGACCCGCTGTTCGCGCGCTTCTCGACGCTCCCCTCCCGCGCGGCCGCGCTCCACGAGCTCGGCCATCAGATGCACGAGGGCGCCTGCGCCGAGGCGCTCCTGGCGTTCCGGGCGGGCGTGGAGCATCTGCCCCGGGAGGACGAGCGCATAGGGCGCTCCTTCGTGCTCGGGCTTCTTGCCCACTACCGCCTCGACAGCGTCGCCCACCCGTTCGTCTTCGCGCAGCAGCAGGCGATCGCGGAGGCCGCGCCCGAGCTCGCCGGCTCCCAGAACGAGCTCCACGGCGTCATCGAGTCCGACATCGACTCCTGGGTCCTCTGGGAGAAGCGGCGCGTCACCGTCCTCGAGCGGCCCGCCTGCAAAAACCTCATGCGCACGGCGAGGATCGAGCGCGTCGCGAGCGCGCTCTTCTCGCAGGTGGCGCTCGGCGTGTACGGCCGCGAGCTCAACGCCGAGGAGTACGCCGCCTGTGTGCGCGACTACGAGCTCGAGTACCGCCTCATCGACCCGGCCGACGGCGGCATCGCGCGCGCGGCGGGCGCCCTCGAGCGCCTGGTCAAGCCGCACTCCCTGGCCCAGGCCATGGCCCACCGCGTCGTCAGGACATGCGACTGCCCGGCGGCCAACCTCAAGGGAGGCCTTTGGCTCGACCCCGTGGACGCGTCGCCGCGCCGCGAGAGCTTCGCGGACCTCTTCGACGCCGCGCTCGCCGGCTACCCCGATCTCGCGGAGTCCTTCGTCCGCGGGCGCCTCGAGCTCTCCGTCGACTACAACGGGCGGCCGCTCGGCTAACGGACGGCCGCTCGGGTAAGAAGCGCGG
>CAVJHQ010000001.1:2914-102803 GCA_963649365.1 Alloprevotella sp. | reverse complement strand
CATGCTGAAGGGGTGTCCCAAAAACTCTCGTTTGACCAGAAAAACCTACGTCCCCAAACCTCTCAGAGCCAGACGAGGTCGTCGGAGACGGGAGGCGCGCCCGCGTCGTCCGACGCGGAGGCTCCCGCCCAGTCGACGGAGTCCTCGAGCCACGGCCGCTGCGTCTCGGAGGCGTCGCGGAACGGCTCGTCGTGGCCGTCGACGACCCACACGAGGCCCTCGGGCTCGGGGCCGCGGCGGCTGCCGCGGCCCGAGACGATCGGGACGTCTCCCGGCCCGGGCACCTTAAAGCCCCAGCTCCGCGGCGACCTCGCCCGCGCACGCCATGGCATCCGCGATGGCGGAGACGACGAGTGAGGAGCCGTTGCGCGCGTCGCCGGCGGCGAAGACGGGGGTCTCGCCCGCGGACACGCACTTGTGCTTGCCGGCCTCGGCCATAACGGGAAGCGGGCGGCCGGAGGCGGCCATCTGGGCGCCGAGGGCGTTGTACACCGAGGCCTCGGGGCCGGTAAAGCCGCAGGCGATGAGCACGAGCTGCGCCGGGTAGGTGCGCTCGGAGTCCATCTTGCGCTCGGGCTTGCCCGCCGACCAGTCGAGGTCGACGACGTCGAGCCCACAGACCTTGCCCTCGGCGTCGAGGGTCACCTCGAGGGTGTCGATGCCCCACTCGCGCATCTCGCCGCCCATGAGGTCGATGGCCTCCTGCTGGCCGTAGTCGGTCTTCTTGACGTTGGGCCACTGCGG
Source organism: Alloprevotella sp. (assembly GCA_963649365.1). Lineage (GTDB taxonomy): Bacteria > Actinomycetota > Coriobacteriia > Coriobacteriales > Atopobiaceae > Paratractidigestivibacter. The sequence goes on along the minus strand of CAVJHQ010000001.1, from coordinate 102,059 downwards.
CCAGGCGTTGCTCGCCGCCGGCTGCTCGGGGGCGCAGGGCATGAACTCGAACTGGCGGACGGACTTGGCCCCCTGGCGCACCGCGGTGCCCAGGCAGTCGTTGCCCGTGTCGCCGCCGCCGATGACGACGACGTCCTTGCCCGCCGCGTCGATGGCGGGCGCGCCGCCGTCGAGCACGGACTTGGTGGCGGACGTCAGGTAGTCGACGGCGTAGACCACGCCGCCGGACGCGAGGCCCTCGGCGTAGCCCTTGGCCGCGAGGCCGCGCGGGGCGCCCGCGCCGGCGGCCACGACGACGGCGTCGAAGTCGCCCTTGAGGCCCTCGGCCACGGCGGGGTCGGACGCGTCGACGCCGAGCCGGAACTCGATGCCGAGCTCCTGCATGAGCGCGACGCGGCGCTCGACCACGGACTTCTCGAGCTTCATGTTCGGGATGCCGTACATGAGCAGGCCGCCGGCGCGGTCGGACTTCTCCACAACCGTCACTCGGGCGCCGCGGCGGGCGAGCTCCCAGGCGGCGGCGAGTCCGGCCGGGCCGGAGCCGACGACGGCCACGGTCTTGGCGCCCTCGGCGGCGGGCTCGAATCGGCGCGGGCCGCCGTTGGCCCACTCCCAGTCGGAGATGGCGCGCTCGTTGTCGTGGATCGTCTCGGCCTCGTCGTCGCGGCCGAGGTTGCAGGCGGCCTCGCACAGCGCCGGGCACACGCGGCTCGTGAACTCAGGCAGCGGCGACGTGAGCGCCAGGCGCTCGGCAGCCTCCTTGAACTGGCCGCGGTAGAGCAGGTCGTTCCACTCCGGGATCAGGTTGTGCAGCGGGCAGCCCGAGGGACGGGCCTTGCCGAAGCTCACGCCGGTCTGGCAGAAGGCGACGCCGCACATCATGCAGCGGCTCGCCTGGAGCTGCTGGGCCTCCTGGGTCAGGGTGACGTAGAGCTCGTCGTAGTCTTTGGTGCGCTCCGCGACGGGGCGCAGGTCATGGGCTTTGCGGCCCAAGGTGAGAAACGCTCCTGGCTTGCCCATGGATTACTTCCCCTCTTTCATGGAATCGAACGCGAACTGGAGGGCGTCCTCGTGGGACATGCCGCGCGCCTCTCCCTGCGCGACGTAGTCCAGGACGCGAGCGTAGTCGCGCGGGATGACCTTGACGAAGCTCTTCGCCACGGACTTGAAGCGGTAGAGCATCTTGATGCCGCGCGGGCTCGAGGTGCGAAGCGCGTGCTCCTCCACGAGGTTGTGGATAAGCTCGACCTCCTCCTCGGAGGGCTTAACGAGGTCGACCATCTCGTGGTTGCAGCGCTTGTCCAGCGTGCCGTACTCGTCGAAGACGTAGGCCACGCCGCCGGACATGCCCGCGGCGAAGTTCATGCCGACCTCGCCCAGGATCACCGCGACGCCGCCGGTCATGTACTCGCAGCCGTGGTTGCCGCAGCCCTCGACGACGACGGTGGCGCCGGAGTTGCGCACGGCGAAGCGCTGGCCGGCCAGGCCGTTGACGAAGCCCTTGCCGGAGGTGGCGCCGTAGAACGCGACGTTGCCGATGACGATGTTCTCGTCGAACTTGTAGGTCGCCTCCTCGGGCGGGCGCACGGAGAGCACGCCGCCGGAGAGGCCCTTGCCGAAGTAGTCGTTGGCGTCGCCGGTGATGTTGAGCGTCACGCCCTTGGGCAGGAACGCTCCGAAGCTCTGGCCGCCGGAGCCGTCGCAGTCCACGGTGATGAAGCCCTCGGGCAGGCCCTCGGGGTGCTGCTTGGTCACCATGGAGCCGAGCAGGGTGCCCACGCAGCGGTTCACGTTGGCGATGTCGGCGTGGAAGTGGATCGGCTCGAGGTGCTCGCGGGCGCTCGCCGTGTAGGGCACGAAGAGCGTGGAGTCGAGCGTCTTCTCGATCTCGAGGTCGGGGGCCATGGAGGGCAGGAAGTGCTTGCCGTCGGCGCCCGGGATGTTCTTGCCGTACTCGTTGGTGTTGGTGGCGAGAAGGTCCGAGAGGTCGACGGTGTTGGCCTTCCAGTTGCCCTCGACCTCGACCTGGCGCAGGCACTCGGCGTGGCCGACCATCTCGTCGACGGTGCGGAAGCCGAGCTCGGCCATGATCTCGCGCAGCTCACGCGCGACAAAGGTCATGAAGTTGACCACGTGCTCGGGCTTGCCGGCGAAGCGGCCGCGGAGCTTGCAGTTCTGGGTGGCGATGCCGGCCGGGCAGGTGTCCTGCTGGCAGTCGCGCTGCATGAGGCAGCCGCAGGCGATGAGCGGCATGGTGGCGAAGCCGAACTCCTCGGCGCCGAGAAGAGCGGCAATGGCCACGTCGCGGCCGCTCATGAGCTTGCCGTCGGTCTCCACGACGACGCGGGAGCGCAGGCCGTTGAGCAGCAGGGTCTGCTGCGTCTCGGCGAGGCCGATCTCGAACGGGATGCCCGCGTGGTAGATGGAGTCGCGCGGGGCCGCTCCGGTGCCGCCGTTGTGGCCGGAGATGGTGATCTTGTCGGCGCCGCCCTTGGCCACGCCCGTGGCGATGGTGCCCACGCCGGCCAGCGCGCAGAGCTTGACGGAGATGCGGGCGTCGGGGTTGGCGTTCTTGAGGTCGAAGATGAGCTCGGCCAGGTCCTCGATGGAGTAGATGTCGTGGTGGGGCGGCGGCGAGATGAGGCCGACGCCGGGCGTGGACTGGCGCACCTCGGCGATCCAGGGGTAGACCTTCTTGCCGGGCAGGTGGCCGCCCTCGCCGGGCTTGGCGCCCTGGGCCATCTTGATCTGGATCTCGATGGCGGAGCGCAGGTAGCGCGAGGTCACGCCGAAGCGGCCGGAGGCGACCTGCTTGATGGCGCTCTTCTTGGAGTCGCCGTTGGGCAGCGGCGTCTCGCGCGCCGGGTCCTCGCCGCCCTCGCCGGTGTTGGAGCGGCCGTGGATACGGTTCATGGCGATGGCCAGGCACTCGTGCTGCTCGCGGGAGATGGAGCCGTAGGACATGGCGCCGGTGTTGAAGCGGGTCATGATGGACTCGACGGGCTCGACCTCGTCGAGGGCGACCGGGGTGCGGCCGGAGGCGTCGAAGTCCATGAGGTCGCGCAGGGTGACGGCGCGGCCGGCGCGGTGCGTCCAGGCGGAGTACTCCTTGAACTCCTCGTAGTCCCCCTCGCGGCAGGAGTGCTGCAGCAGGTAGACGGTCTTGGGGTCGATGAGGTGCTCCTCGCCGTCCAGCGGGCGCCACTTGGTGATGCCGAGGGTCGGCAGCTGCTCGGGCGAGGGGGTCTTGGCCAGGGCGAGGGCCGCGTCGTAGCGGTCGTTCTGCTCGCGCTGGATGTCGGCCACGGTGAGGCCGCCGATGCGGGTCGCGGTGGCGGTGAAGTACTCGTCGACGACCTCGTCGGCGAGGCCCAGGATCTCGAAGATCTGGGCGGAGTGGTAGCCCTGCATGGTCGAGATGCCCATCTTGGACATGATCGAGGTGATGCCGGCCGTCACGGCGCGGTTGTAGTTGGCCTGGGCCTCCTCGGCGGGAAGGTCGATGGCGCCCTTCTCGCACAGGTCGGCGATGCACTCGTGGGCCATGTAGGGGTAGATGCCGCTGGCGGAGTAGCCGACGAGGCAGGCGTAGTCGTGGGCGTTCACGGCGTCGCCCGTCTCGACCACGAGGTCGGCGTCCATGCGCAGGCCCACCGAGATGAGGTGGTTGTGCACGCAGCCGAGGGCGAGCAGCGACGGGATGGGGACCTCGCCGGCGGCGGCGCGGTCGGAGATCACGATGATGTTCGCGCCGGCGTGGATCGCGGCCTCGGCGTCGAGCGCGAGGGCGTCGAGCGCGTGCTTCAGGGCGTCCGCGTCGCCGTCGCGGCGGTAGGTCGCAGAGAGGCGCACGGTCTTGAAGCCGACGCGGTCGATGGCGCAGATGCGATCGAAGGCGTCGCGGGAGAGCATCGGGCCCTGCAGGCGCACGAGGCGGCAGTTGTCGCGGCAGTCCTCGAGGAGGTTGCCGTGGTTGCCGAGGTAGAGCACCTGGGAGGTCACGAGGTTCTCGCGCAGCGCGTCGATCGGCGGGTTCGTGACCTGGGCGAAGAGCTGGTGGAAGTAGTCGAAGAACGAGCGGGTCTTCTTGGAGAGGCACGCGAGCGGGCTGTCGACGCCCATGGAGGCCAGCGGCACCTTGGCGGCCGCGGCCATCGGGCGGATGGCCTCGTCGACGTCGTCGTAGTGGTAGCCGAGCTTGGCCATGCGGGTGGTGAGGGAGATGCCCTCGTCGCGCTTCTCGCCGAGCTCGCCGGCGGACGGCTCGCGCAGGTCGGAGATGTCGAGGGTCTCGTCGTCGAGCCAGTCGCGGAACGGCTTCTGGTTGGCGTACTTGTCGCGGATCTCGTCGTTCCAGATCACGCGGCCCTGGTCGGGGTCGACCTCGAGCATCTCGCCGGGGCCGAGGCAGCCGGCCTGCTGGATGTTCGTGGGGTCGACGTCGATGGTGCCGACCTCGGACGAGAGGATGATGCGGTCGTCGCGGGTGACGTAGTAGCGCGCCGGGCGCAGGCCGTTGCGGTCGAGGGCGGCGCCGAAGAGCTTGCCGTCGGTGAAGGCGATGGCGGCCGGGCCGTCCCAGGGCTCCATGAGCATGGACTGGTAGGCGTCGTAGCTGCGGCGCTTGTCCGAGAGGTTGGGGTTCTTGTCCCAAGGCTCGGGGATCATGAGCGTGACGGCGCGGTCCAGGGGCCGCCCGTTCATGGTGAGGAACTCGAGCACGTTGTCGAGGATCGCGGAGTCCGAGCCCTCCTTGTTGATCACGGGCATGACCTGCTCGAGGTCGGCGCCGAGCACCGGGCTGTAGAGGTGCGGCTCGCGCGCGCGGATCCAGGACACGTTGCCGCGCAGGGTGTTGATCTCGCCGTTGTGGATGATGTAGCGGTTCGGGTGCGCGCGCTCCCAGGAAGGCGTGGTGTTCGTGGAGTAGCGGGAGTGCACGAGCGCGAGCGCGGTCTCGACGGCGGCGTCGTTCAGGTCGATGAAGAAGCGGCGCATCTGCGTGGCCACGAGCATGCCCTTGTACACGATGGTGCGGGTGGACATGGAGCACACGTAGAAGATCTTGCCGGTAAGCGCGGGGTTCGCGTCGGCGGCGCGCTCGATGGTGCGGCGCGTGACGTAGAGCTTGCGCTCGAAGTCCTGGCCGCGCTCGACGCCCTCGGGGCGGCGAAGGAACGCCTGCAGGATGGTCGGCATGCAGGCCCGGGCGGAGTCGCCGAGGTCGTGGGGGTCGACGGGCACCTCTCGCCAGAACATCAGCGGCACGCCGCACTTGGCGCAGCCCTCCTCGAAGACGCGCTTGGCGTCGGCGACGCCCTGGGCGTCGTCGTGCGGGAAGAAGAGCATGGCCACGCCGTAGTCGCCCTCGTCGGGGAGCAGCTGGCCCTCCTTCTGCGCCTCCTTGCGGAAGAAGCGGTGCGGGATCTGGAAGAGCACGCCGGCGCCGTCGCCGGTGTTGCGCTCAAGGCCCTTGCCGCCGCGGTGCTCGAGGTTGACGAGGACCGAGAGCGCGTCGTCGAGGGTCTGGTGGCTGCGGACACCCTTGAGGTGGGCGATGGCGCCGATGCCGCAGGCGTCGTGCTCGAACTCGCTGCGGTAGAGGCCCGGCTGCCGGGTCTTGTCCTCACGTTGGGTCATGGGGTTTCCTCTCCTTGTCGGGCGCCGCCGGCCCATCGGGCACAGGCGGCGCTCGGCGACAGTACACAAATGCTGGGTTTTGAGTTTAGGGGCGTTTTCCTTGCCGGCGGCAAAGCGAGACGAAGTCGCTACGGGACGTTGACACGCGCGTTGCCGCGCCGATATGTGCCTGAATTGGGAGGGAAACGTAAGGGAAATCTGTTTCGCCACGCGTGTTGCCGAACCGTCGCCCCAGGCTCCCCGTATCCCGGGGATTCCCCGGCCAAGAGTTCGACAACCCTGCCGACAAAGCCGGCGCTTCTCGGTAGCCGGAAGGCGCGCGCCTCGTTTACCTGCGGGTTTCACATCGCCTCATGGGCGGCTGCCCGGCGCAGCCCGCTTTGGTCGCAGGGATGCCGCATTTAGCCCTACGCCGAGCCCGAGCCGCCGTCGCCGGGACGGCCGGGGTCCTCCCCCGGGCCGCCGGGCGCCCCCGTCGGGGCCTGCGCCCCCACGACGCCCGTGTAGACGAGCGTCTCCGGCACGACCTGGGCCGACCCGTCGCCATAGCGGAGCGTGTACTCGGAGCCCGCCGCGATGCCCGGCGCCGAGACGAGTACGCAGGAATAGGAGCGGCGCGCCGTGCAGGCGGCGAGCTCGGCGCCGTCGGCGTCCGTGAGGCTGATCTCGTCGCCCTCCTCGCCGGACGCGGAGAGCAGCAAGGACCCCTGAGCCGAGGAATCAGAGAAGTTCTGCGCCATGCCCGCCGAGCCGGCGCACACGACGACGCCGCCCGATATCGTCCCCGTGCCGGGGAAATCGAGGGACCCGTCGCCGTCCGACGTCGGGCCGAATACATAGGTCTCGCCGCCCGTGACGTACAGGTCCCCGTTGGAGTCGATGCCGTCGCCTCCCGCGCAGACGACGATCGAGCCGCCGTTGATGGAGACCCGGGCCGTCTCGTCGTAATCGTCCATGCCCCCGGCCTGGCGGCCCTGGCCGTCGTCGCCCGACGGCGGCTCGGCGCCCGCCCCGGGCGCGCCGTCGGCAAGGCCGGGAGACGCCGCGCCGTCGGGCGCGGCCCCCTCGGCGGCCGGGCCCGCGGCGTCGGGGCCGGCGGCCGACTCCCCGTCGACCGGGTCGAGCGCGGTATCGGAGCCGGTGGCCGACTCCCCGTCGACCGGGTCGCCGGCGGCGTTGATGCCGTCGTCCGACGAGGTCACGTCGACCGCGCCGCCGTTGACGGTCACCGTCGCGCCCTCGAGCCCCTCGTAGCTCTCGCTCACCGTGACGACGCCCCCGTCGACCTGCAGGGCGCGCTCGGAATGCACGCCGTCGTCGCCCGCGGCGACGCTCAGCTCCCCGCCGTCGACCTCGAGCGTGCCCGCCGCGTCGACGCCGTCCGAGGCGGCCGTTATGGAGAAGGACCCGCCGACGATAAGGACGACCCCCGAATCCGCGTCGTCGTCCGAGCCGCAGTGGATCCCGTCGGTGCCGGCCGTGAGGCTCCAGGAGCCGCCGACGGCGCAGAGCGCGTCCTTCGCCTGAATCGCGTGCCGGGCCGCGTCGACCGTCACTTCGCCGGAAACGAGGACGAGCTCGTCTTTGCAGACGATGCCGTGGCCCGTCGACGAGCTCACCGTAAGGGAGCCCCCGCCGTTGACGGTGAGGTCGGCCTTGCAGAACACGGCGCCGTCGACGTTCAGCTCGCCGTCGGCGGCGTACTCCCCTGCCGTGGCGAGCGCGCTCTGCGTGCCGTCGGCGAGCGTGACCCAGACCTTCTTCGCCGCGCGGACGAGCAGCGCCGCGGAGTCGGCGCTCGTCACGCTCGCCCCGTCGAGCACGAGCTGGACCTTCTCGCCGTCGGCGTCGACCACGAGCTGGCCGTCGGAGAGGGACCCCGAGATCACATAGGTGCCCGCCTCGGTGATGGTCACCGTCGAGCCCTCCGCCGAGGCCCCGCCGCCGGCGACCGCGCAGCCGTCGTCCGCGAGCACGATCGTCGTCGCCTCGTCCGCCTCGTAGCTCGGGTCGAGGTCGCGGTCGCTCACGTAATCCGTCGCCGTCAGCAGGTGGGCCATGTCCCCGGAGGAAGACGGCAGCTCAGCTGAGGAGACGGACGCCCCGGAGGCCTCGGCGCCGGAGACGGCGGCCGCGCGAGAGCACGCCGCGAGCGGCAGGGCGCACAGCGCCGCCGCGAGGCCGGCCGCGCAGGCCCTTCTTGCCAGGTTCCTAGAGCTCATTGACGATCGCCTCCCCGTAGCTCAGCGCGACCTCGAGGTTGCCGTTGCGGCAGCGCACGGCGTCGATCAGCTCGCGCTCGCTCGCGCCGGGCGCGAGCTCAAGGTCGTAGGTGAGCTTGTAGAGGCTGCCCATGTTTGCCGTCTTCACCGAGGTCAGGCGGTGCGTCCTGGCATAAGCGGCAAGAAGGTCGTCGAAGAGGCCCGTGTAGTCCAGGTCCTCGGGCACGCTCACGCGCAGGGTACGGGAGCGCTCGCACGCCCGCCCGCCGAGGCCGAGCGCGCCGAAGGCCAGGTAGGCCCCGCCCACAAGCACCGTCGTCATCGCGGCGACGGCCAGGTAGCCCATGCCGCAGGCGAGGCCGACGCACATGGCGAGGAACACGAAGCCCATGTCGCGGGCGCTGCCGGGCACGCTGCGGAAGCGCACGAGCGAGAAGGCGCCGGCCACCGCTATGCCCGCGCCGACGCTGCCGTCGACGAGGGCGATGACGACGCAGACCATCGCGGGCAGCACCGCCAGGGTGCACGCGAGCGAGCGCGTCGAGCGGCCGCGGGCGCAGTGGCAGAAGGCGAGGCCGACGCCGAGCGCGAGGGCGCACAGGATGCAGACGGCGAGGGAGGCGAGGTCGGACGCCTCGAGCGAGAGGTCCGCGTAGACGGAGGTGAGCATTGGTTTCTCCTCTTGTTCGGTGGGTCTTGGCGATGCATACGAAAGAAGGCAGCGAGCCTATGCGCAGGTCAGAAGCGAATCGATCCCGCGCAGCTCCCATGCGCGCCCGTACTTCGAGAAGCTCGATTTGCGCGCGCCGACGGCCCCGAGGGCGCGCACGAGCCAGATCGGCAGGGCCTTCGAGGTCTTTATCTCCAGGATCGAGACGCCGGGCCCGAGCACCCGGGCACCCGCGTCGGGGCCGGAGAGCCTCACGTCGTCCCAGCGCACGCGCACGTCGCGGTCGAAGGTCAGGCGCAGGTCGCGGTCGCCGCGCGCGTAGCAGGCGACCCGGTCGTAGGCGAGGTAGGCCGTGGGCCGCAGGCCCTCGTACCGGCGGCAGGTCCAGTCGAGCTCGCGCTCGATCTGCGTGGTCGGCCGGCCGCGGCCGGCCAGGAGCTCGGCGGCGTCGGTAGCCGGGAGCTCGCAGCGGCGCTTGTACACGACGCCGTCGCACTTCTTCTTGAGCTCGACGAAGACGGGGTCGAAGGGGTGCGGGGCCCCGTAGCAGCGCGTCCTCACCTTCTCCTTGTAGGCGGGGTGCTCTGCCGACCTCCTGGCAAGAAGGGCGGTCGGGGTGTCGTAATAGACGTTGCGGACGGTCGAGGGGCCGTGCTCGTCGGGAACCACGCGTCCCGACAAGGCCGCCTCGAGGGCCGCGCGCTGGGAATCGTCCAGGAGGAACTTGATCTCCCTGCGCTCGAACACGAGCTGGTGCTTAGATTGGGGTATGCCCACGGCAGCTCCTTTCCTCAGGTGCCTGAAGAAAGGGTATCGGGAGAGGCTGAAAATCAGCTGCAGGTAAAGCCCCAGGTCGGCAGCCTGCATCAATCCTGCTCGACGCTTTTAACGAGCTTAAACACAAAACCACAGCCGTCGCGCAAAACGCAGGACGCGGGCATCCGGCGAGAAGCGCCGCGCAGCGCGCCTCGAAGGCCGAAAGCCCGTGTTCCCCCGCGTACGCGCTCGTCGGTAAAACCGCGCCTTTCGGCGGAATCTCATGCAGGCTCTTCTTGAAAACAAGCTGAATGGTCTCATTATGAGGTACCAGTTGCTCACCCAGGGAGCATGCCCAGATGACCTATGTGACCGAATTCGAGTTCTGCCGGGAAGAAGACGGGTCCGTGCGCGCCGACCCGTTCGGCTACTGCACAGAGCAGGCTTGGGGCGAAGACCTCGAGGACGCCCTCGAAGCCGCCCACGAGGCCCTGTCCCACACGGTGGACGAGTCCCTCATAAACGGAACGCGCCTGCCGCAATGGGAGCTGGGGCACGAGGCGCGCCGCGGCGGCCAGGTCATCGCCGTCGCGGTCACGCGCGAGCTGAGCGGGATCCCCGCCATCTGCGCGGCGGACGCCGCCGACATCCTCGGGATCAGCCGCAGCAGAGTCGGCCAGCTGTGCCGCCGGGGCCTGCTCGAGTCCTGGAAAGAAGGGCGCAGCCGCATGGTCTCGCTGGGGTCGATACACGAGCGGCTCCTCTCCCAGCAGGCGCCGGGCGTCGACGCGGACGCTACGCCTGGGGCGCCTCCCCCGTCGCTATGATCCGCTCCAGCGCGGCCTCGTCGAGCACGGGGACGCCGAGGGACTCGGCCTTCGCGAGCTTGGAGCCCGCCGCCTCGCCGGCCACGACGTAGCTCGTCTTCTTCGAGACCGAGCCGGTCACCTTCGCGCCGAGGGCCTTGAGCCGCGCGCCCGCGTCCGCGCGGCTGTAGTTCTCGAGCGTGCCCGTGAGGACAAAGGTAAGGCCCGCGAGCGACTGCGGTAGCTCGGGGCCCTTGCGCTCCTCCTCGAGGACGACCCCCGCCTCCCGAAGGCGCTCGACCACAGCGACGTTCTTATCGATCGAGAAGAACTCCCGCACCGAAGCCGCGATCTTCGGCCCCACGCCGTCGATGGCGGCGATGTCGTCCTCGGTGGCGGCAAGAAGCGCCTGCATGCTGCCGAAGTGCCCGGCGAGCGCGGCGGCGACGTTGGCCCCCACATGGCGGACGCCGAGGCCGAAGAGCACGCGGGCAAGGCCGCGGCCCTTGGACTCCTCCACCTGCGCCATGACCTTCTTCGCGATCACCTTGCCGACCACGATGTCGTCGCCGTCCACGGACTGGCGCCCCATCGAGACGTCTGCCAGGCCGTCCTCGGTGAGCCTGTCGTAGAAGTCGGCCACGTCGGTGAGAAGCCCCTGATCGACCATGCGGCCCACGAGCTCGTCGCCCAGGCCGTCGATGTCCATGGCGTTGCGGCTCCCCCAGTGGATAAGGCGCTCGGTGGCCTGGGCGGGGCAGTCGATGGAGACGCAGCGGTAGGCGACCTCGCCCTCCTCGCGGATGACGGGGCTGCCGCAGGAGGGGCAGGTCTCGGGCATGCGGAACTCCGCCGCGTCGGCGGGGCGCAGGTCGAGCACGGGCCCCACGACCTCGGGGATCACGTCGCCGGCCTTGTGGACCACGATGGTGTCGCCCACGCGGACGTTCTTGCGGCGGATCTCGTCGATGTTGTGGAGCGTGGCGCGGGCGATCGTCGAGCCGGCCACGAGCACCGGGTCGAACTCCGCGACCGGCGTCAGCACGCCCGTGCGGCCCACCTGGACGCGGATCTCGCGCAGGACGGTGCGCTTCTCCTCCGGCGGGAACTTGAAGGCGATGGCCCAGCGCGGTGCGCGCGCCGTGAAGCCGAGGGCGGCCTGGGAGGCGAAGGAGTCGACCTTGACCACGACGCCGTCGATGTCGTAGTCGAGGTCCTCACGGTGCGCGAGCGCGTTCGCGCAGAACTCGTGGACCTCGGCCGCGCTCGTGCAGCGCGCGGCGTGCGGGTTCACGGAGAAGCCGCAGTCGCGGAGCCACTCGAGGAACCCCCACTGCGAGTCGACGGAAAGAGGGGCCTCGTCGGCGACGGCGTAGATGAAGGTCTCGAGGTCGCGGCCGGCGGTGACCTTGGGGTCCTTCTGGCGAAGGCTGCCGGCGGCGGCGTTGCGCGGGTTGGCGAAGGGGTCGCGGCCGGCGGCGTCGGCGTCCTCGTTCAGGCGAACGAAGCTGTGCTTGGGCATGTAGACCTCGCCGCGGACCTCCACGGAGAGCCCCAGGCCGCCGTCGGCCACCTTGGAGAGCCCCGCGGGCGCGAGCGCATGGGGGACGTCCTTGATGGTGAGGACGTTCGCGGTCACGTTCTCCCCCGTCGTGCCGTCGCCGCGGGTGGCCGCGCGCGTGAACTGGGCGTCGCGGTAGGTGAGCGCCACGCCGAGGCCGTCGATCTTGAGCTCGCAGGTATAAGCCACAGGGCGCTCGGGGGTTGAGCCCAGGGCCTCGTCGGTGCGCGCGAGCCACTCGTCGAGCTCCGCGAGGTCCATGGCGTCGTCCATGGAGTACATGCGCGCCGCGTGGGCCACCGGCTCGAACTGCTCGGAGACGTAGCCGCCGACCCGCTGGGTATAGGAGTCCTCCCCCACGAGCTCGGGATGGGCGGCCTCGATGGCGCGGAGCTCGTGGACCCAACGGTCGAACTCGGCGTCGGTCACCTGGGGGTCGTCGAGCGCGTAATAGTTGTACGCATGGACCTTGAGCAGGCGGTTCAGCTCGGCCGCACGCGCCCGCGGGCTCGCGGGGGCGCTCGGGGCCGCGCCCTTGTCCCCCGCCGTGCCCGGCTCGGCCCCGTCGCCGAACAGCGATCCCTGCTGGCCGGTCATGCTCTCCATCATCGCGTCTCCAAAGGTCTCGGGATACAAACAGCCTTGTTAGTGTAGGTGCAAAACGCCCGGCCCCCTCGCGAGAAACCGGGCGATTCGGAGCCCCAGCCTTTAGGCCATCTTGCACTCGTAGTCGGCGGCGCGCACGGCGGCGAGAAGCGCCTCGTCGGCCACGTCCGCCGCACAGGAGACCTTCGCCGTGCCGGCCTCGAGGCTGACCTCGACCGACTCGACCCCGGCCACGCCCGAGAGCGCCTCGGTCACGTGCTTCACGCAGTGCTGGCACATCATGCCCTCGACCTTGATCGTCTTCTCCATCGTATTCTCCTTGCTGTCGTCTGCCGGGACCTCGATGCCCGTGCGGATGGATACCTTTGCCTGCCCCGCGCTCGCGCCCTCGCCCGCCGGGGGATTGCCCGCCGCGGCGGCGGCCTCCCCGCTCGGCTTCCAGGCGCGCAGCCTGAGCGCGTTGCCCACCACGAAGACCGACGAGAAGCCCATGGCGGCAGCGCCGATCATCGGGTTGAGCGTGATGCCCGCGCCCACCAGCACACCCGCCGCCACCGGGATGCACACGGCGTTGTAGAACAGCGCCCAGAAGAGGTTCTGCTTGATGTTTCTCATCGTGGCGCGGGAAAGCTCGATCGCGCGGGCGACGTCGGCGGGGTCCGAGCGCATGAGGACCACGTCGGCGGAGCTTATCGCCACGTCCGTGCCGGCGCCGATGGCGATGCCCACGTCGGCGCGGACGAGCGCCGGCGCGTCGTTGATGCCGTCGCCGACCATGGCCACGCGGTGCCCCGCCTGCTGGAGCTCGCGGACGCGGACCTCCTTCTGGTCGGGCAGGACGCCCGCGACCACGTCGTCCACGCCCACCTGCCGCGCCACAGCCTCGGCCGTGATCTGCGCGTCGCCCGTGAGCAGCAGGGTCTTCACGCCCATCCCGCGCAGGCGGGAGACCGCCGCGGCGCTCGTGGGCTTGACGGGGTCGGCCACGGCGATAAGGCCGAGCGCATGCCCGTCGGCGGCGAAGAAGAGCACGGTCTTGCCCTCGGCCGCGAGCGCGCGGGCCCGCTCGGCGAGGGCGCCCAGGGCCACGCGCCGCTCCCCCATGAGGCGGGCGTTGCCGGCGGCGACCGCGCGGCCGTCCACGCGGGCGACGAGGCCCGCGCCCGCGACCTGGGAGAACCCCTCGACGCGCGCGTCGGCGTCGACGCCCGGCCAGGCGTCGTCCGCAAAGGCGCAGACGGCCTCGGCGAGCGGGTGCTCGCTCTTGCGCTCGAGCGCGGCGGCCAGGCGCACAAGCTCGCGCTCGTCCGTTCCGGCCACGAGCTCGACGTCGGTGACCTGGGGCTTACCGGCCGTCACGGTGCCGGTCTTGTCGAGCACCACGTAGTCGAGCGCGCAGGCGCCCTCGAGCGACTCGGCCGACTTGATGAGGATGCCGTTGGCGGCGCCGCGGCCCGTGCCCACCATGATGGCCGTGGGCGTGGCGAGCCCGAGCGCGCACGGGCAGCTGATCACGAGGACGCTGATGCAGTGGTTGAGCGCGGTCGCGAAGTCGCCCGCGACGGCCATCCACACGACGAAGGTGAGGGCGGCGATGCCCATGACGGCGGGCACGAACACGCCCGCGATCTTATCGGCCATGCGCTCGATCGGGGCCTTGGAGCTCGTGGCCTCGTCGACCAGGCGGATGATGCCCGCGAGCGTCGTGTCGTCGCCCGTGGCCGTGGCCTCCAGGACGAACCAGCCGCGGGTAGAGGTGGTCGCGCCCGTCACGCGGTCGCCCACGCCCTTCTCGACGGGAACGGGCTCGCCCGTGATGGCCGACTCGTCGAGAGACGCCGCGCCCTCGACCACGCGGCCGTCCACCGGCACCGACTCGCCGGCCCGCACGACCACGCGGTCCCCCACCATAACGTCATCGGTGGGGATCTCCACCTCGGCGCCGTCGCGCTGGACGCGCGCCGTCTTGGGCGCCAAGTCCATGAGCGCGGAGATGGCGTCGGTCGTCTTGCCCTTGGCGCGGGCCTCGAAGTACTTGCCGAGGTCGATCAACGCCAAGATCATGCCCGCGGAGTCGAGGTAGAGGCCGTTCATGGCCGCGTGGGCCGCCTCCATGTCCATGGCGCCGAAGGCCCAGGCCATCTTGTAGACGCTGACGACGCTGTAGGCGAAGCTCGCGGCCGACCCGATGGCGATGAGCGAGTCCATGTTGGGCGAGCGGTGCCAGAGCGTCTTGAAGCCGACGACGAAGTAGCGGCGGTTCACGAAGAGGATGGGGATGCAGAGCAGCAGCTGCGTGACGGTCGAGGCCATCATGTTCGCCATGCCGTCGAGGCCGGGCACCTCCGGCCAGCCGAACATGGGGCCCATCGCGATGTAGAAGAGCGGGACCGAGAAGCAGACGGACACGACGAGCTGCACGAAGCGCTCATGGACGGCCTTGGCCGCGGCGTCGCCGGGTGCCTGCGCCGGCGCGGCGGCAACCTTCCCCGCCGTCGCCCTCGCGCGCCGCGACGCGCCGTAGCCCGCCTTCTCGATAGCCGCGACGACGGCCGCGGCCGTGGCGTCCTCGCCGTCGAAGTCGAGCTCCATCGAGTTCTTGAGCAGGTTGACGTTGGCCTCGGCCACGCCGGGCACGCCGGCGGCGGCTTTCTGCACGCGCGACGAGCACGCGGCGCAGGTCATGCCCTGGATGTCGAAGGTCTCCTTCACTGGGGTCACCTCACATGAACTTCTTGAGAAGGCCCATGACCTCGTCGACGACCTCGGTGTCGCCGGCTTGGACGCGCTCCACGACGCAGGTCTCCAGGTGGTCCTGCATGACCTCGCGCGAGATGGCCTTGACGGCCGACTCCACGGCGGCGAGCTGCGTGAGGACGTCGCCGCAGTAACGGTCCTCCTCCACCATGGCCTTGATGCCGTTGAGCTGCCCCACGGCGCGGTTGATGCGCCGCGAGACGTCGGCCTTGAGCTCGTCGGAGCGCGGCGTGTGCTTGTGCGCCGCGCAGTGGCAGCAGGTCTTCTTGCCGTCCTCGGGCATGGGCTTCTCCTTTGCGTTTCACATACCCCCATGGGGTACCTTACAAAAACGAGAATATACCCCCATAGGGTATGAGTCAAGCAAGAAGAAGCTGATGCGCAGGGCGGACCTCCGCCGCCGGGCTACTCGACCTCGTCGGGCTCCTCGCCCGCCTCGGGCGCCGGTGCGGCCCCGGACGCCTCGAGCTCCTTGAACTTCGCCTTCATCGTCGGGTTCTTCCAGGTGAGCTTGCGGATGGTCAGCCCCTCGGCCTTGTCGTTGGCCAGCCTCAGCTGGCGCTCCGAGCTCGTGAGGTTCTCCTTGACCTTCTGCAGGTGCTGGATCGTCTTGTCGATCTCCTCGATGGCCGCGCCGAACTTCTTGCTCGCCGACTCGTAGTTCTTGCCGAACTTGTCCTTGAAGTCGTCGAGCGCGTCCTCGAACCCCGTGATGTCGATGTTCTGCTGGCGGATATCGGCGAGCTCGCGGCGCGCCTCCGCCGCGTTCAGCCCGGCGTTCCTCAGAAGCGATATGAGCGGCAAGAAGAACTGCGGGCGGATGACGAACATCTTCGGGTAGCGGTACGACACGTCGACGATGCCGGCGTTGTAGAGCTCGCTGTCCGGCTCGAGCGTCGAGACGAGCACGGCGTACTCGCAGCCCTTGTTCCGCCGGTCGCGGTCGAGCTTGGCGAAGTGGTCCTCGTTCTTCTTGCGGTTGGTCGAGTTGTCGTCCTCGTTCTTCATCTCGAACATGATGGAGACGACCTCGACACCCGAGCCGTCGAGCTCGCGGAACACGTAGTCGCCCTTGGTGCCGTCCACGACGTCGTTGTCCTTGTGGAACTCGGCGTTGGGGAACGCCATCATGCGGACCTGGTTGAACGAGTTCTCGCAGTGCTGCTCCAAGGTCTCGCCGATGAGCTTGACCGACAGGCGCGTGCGCGCGTTCTTGATGCGCTCGATCTCGTCGTCGCGGTCGCGGATCTGCTGGTCCTTGTAGTTGATCTTCTCGAGCATCTCGCTTCGAAGGCTGTCCTCGGTCTGCTTGCGCTCGATGCGCGCGGCGTTGAGCTCGCCTTCCAAGGCGACGATGCGCTGGTCGCGCTCGCCCGTGGCCTCGCTCACGGCGAGCTTGCGCCGGGACTCGAAGGCCTCCTCGGAGCTCTTGGCCTCGGCCTCGAGCTCGGCGATCCGCCGCTCGCGCGCCGCGAGGTCGTCGTTGGCCTTGCGCTGGGCGTCCGCGAGCTGCGCGCTCGCCTGCCGCTCGAAGGCGGCGAGGTCCTCCACGGCCTTGCGGCGCGCCTCGGCGAGCTCGTCCGAGGCCTCCTGCCTGGCCTGCGCGAGCTGGGTAGACGCCTCCTGCCGCGCCTTCGCGAGCTCGGCCGCAGACGCGCCGCGGGCCTCCGCGAGCTCTTTCTCCAACGAGGCGACGCGCTCTTTCGCCTCCGCCTCGGCAGCCGCCGCGGCGGCCTTCGCCGCGCCCTCGCTCGCCTCGAGCCGCGAGGTCAGGCGGGCGATCTCGGCGTCCTTCTCGGCCGACTCGGAGCTCGCCTTGGCCTGCGCCTCCATGAGCTCGCGCCGCGCCTCCTCGCGCGCCCGCGCCTCCGCGGCCTCGACGGCCGAGGCCTGGCCGCTGCGCACGAGCTCGACGCGCTCGGCGATGTCGCGCTCGAACTCGGCGTCGCGGACCTGCTTGACGATCTGCGCGTACTCCGTCTCGTCGACGGTGAATACTTCCCCGCAGTGCGGGCACTTGATCTCGGCCATGGGGCTCCCCTCGTTGCGTTTACCACATAAAAGGATACTCGACGCATGTGACAACAATGGGCCGGCGCCTTCCGCCACGCCCATGCGCCTCGCGCCGCCACGCCCACGCGCCGGCGCGCTCCCCCGCCGCGCAGCAAGAAACGGGGCCCGCCGAATAGAAGGCGGGCCCCGTCCGAGTCAATGGCGTCCGGCGCTAGTTGCCGTAGCCGTTGTTGCCGTAGCCGTTGTTGCCGTAACCGTTTCCGTAGCCGTTACCGTAGCCGTTGTCGTTGTAGCGCTGGTTCAGGTACTCCTGGAACTGCTGGTAGAGCGTCGAGTCGTCGTCCGAGTTCGTGTTGTTGTTCAGGTACTCGTTGATGTTGCTCGTCGGCTGGCTGCTCTCCTCCTCCTGCTGCTTCTGCAGCTCGGCGTCGTCGTCGAGCGTGACGTCGAAGCTCATCTCCTGGGACTTGCGCATGACCGTCACCTTGACGGTGTCGCCGATGTTGTGGGAGCGCACCGCCAAGATCACGTCGTCGGCCGAGCTCATCTGAACGCCGTCGATGGCGGTGATGATGTCGCCCTTCTGGATGCCGGCGTTGGCGGCCGGGCCGTTCTCGGTCACGTCGGCCACATAGGCGCCGGAGGTCACGCTGAGCTTGTTGGCCTTCGCGTTCTGCTCGTTGACGGTCTGCATGCTCACGCCGATGTGGGCGTGCGTGACGGTCTCGCCGTTGATGATCTTCTGGGCGACCTGGACCGCGTAGTTGCCGGGGATGGCGAACCCGATGCCGGCGAAGCTCTCGGTGCTCGAGGTGTAGAGCGTGCAGATGCCGATGAGCTTGCCCTCGGAGTCGACGAGCGCGCCGCCGGAGTTGCCCGGGTTGATCGCCGCGTCGACCTGGATCAGGTTCGTGTAGAGGGTGTTGCCCGACGTGCTCGTCAGGTAGGTGTTGCGCGTGAGGGCGCTCACGATGCCCTGCGAGACGGACTGCTCGAGGCCGAAGGGGCTGCCCACGGTCATGACCCAGTCGCCCACCTGGACCTCGGAGGAGTCCCCGACCTCCATGGGCGTCACGGTCGCGCCGTTGAGGTCGGCCTTGAGGACCGCGAGGTCGGATGACGCGTCGGAGCCCACGAGCTCGGCGTCGTAGGTGGTCCCGTCGATGGTGACCGTGATGGAGTCGGCTCCGTCGATGACGTGGTAGTTGGTGATGATGTGCCCCTCGGTGTCGTAGATGACGCCGGAGCCCAGGCCCTCGCTGCTGGTCGAGGTCACGTTCACGGTGGCGACCGAGCTTAAGGTCTTCGCCGCCACGGCCTTGGCGGTCGAGGTGTCCTCGTCGCTCGGGTTGATGGTGATGGACTGGCTCGAGCCGGTCGTGTAGGTCGTTGCCGAGGAGCCGACGACGCCCGTCGCGTAGAGCGCGCCGGTGAGAAGCCCCGCGCCGATGACGCCGCCCACGATGCCGAGCACAAGGGACTTCACGCCTTTGCGGTCCTTCTTGTGCTTGGGCTCGTCGGCGCGCGAGAGCCCCGGCTCCTGGCCGGGAACGGGCGGGACGCCGCCGGCGCCCCAGGCGGCGTGCGCCGCCTCGGCCTCGCCGTCGCCGACCTGCGGCCGCTGCGCGGTCTGGTCGGGCGCGGGCGCCTGCGCGCCCGTCTGCCCGGCATGGTAGCCGGCCTCGTAGCCGGCCTTCGCGCCGCGCTCATAACCCGCCTGGTAGCCAGGCTGGGATGCGGGGACCTGCTGCGTCGGCTGGGCCGGCTGCTGACGCGTCGGCTCGGCGCCCTCGGGGTCGTAGGAGCTCTGCCCGCTGCCGAATTCGTCCATAGTCTCTTCCCTCCTCGGGGGCCGATGCCCCCGTAAAGCGGACGGTGTTTTCATCTAACCAAGAAGCACTCTACCCCATGGGACTTACAGTTAACTGAATCGGCGACATGTCACGCTTGCGGCATGACCCTTTGACGTAACTGAAAGCCAGCGCTTCTCGCCCTGAAAAGCAGGCCGCGGGCGAGAAGCGCTGCGAGAACCTCCCGTGTACCAAATCATTTCCGAGCACGTCGCGCAAAACCCCTCGAATACCAATCCAGGGACCCAATGAGCTGGTATTCGAGCCAATCACGCAGCGCACGGCCGGCGCGCGGTACTCGGCCGGTTCCCGCGGCAGACAAGAAGCACGCCCCCTCCCATGGGAGAAAAACAAGAAGGGCGGCCCGCACCGGCAGACCGCCCCTTCCCGATTCTCTAAGATGCGCGCAAGAAACGCTACACGCGGAACAGGTAACCCACGCCGCGGATGGTGACGATGTGGCTCGCGACCTGCGGGCCGACCTTCGAGCGAACGCGACGAATGTGGACATCGACCGTTCGGGTGCCGCCGCAGTACTCGAAACCCCACACGCGGTGCAGAAGCGTCTCGCGCGAGTAGGCGCGCGAGGGGTGCGTCGCCAAAAACGAGAGCAGCGAGTACTCCATGAGGGTGAGGTCCACGGGCTTGTCGTCGATGTAGACCTGGTAGGTGGCCAGGTTGATGGTCATGTTGTCCACGGTGACGATGTCGGCGGGAGCGCTCTCCTCGCCAGGCCACAGAAGCAGCGTGCAGCGCATCTCGAACTCGGCGGCCACGGCGTTCGAGACGATGAAGTCGTTCTTGCCCTGGGTGGGCATGCGCAGGCTCGAGAGCTTGTCCGCGTCCTGCACGAGCAGCATCGGGATGAAGCCGTTCTCCGCAACGAAGGAGTCGACGGCGTTCAAGGTGTCCTGGCCGATGCCCTCGGAGTCGAGAATCACAAGGTCGAACTCATGGCCGGACGAGATGGCCTGCGAGAAAGTCGCCTCATTAGCGAGGGCGATCGACACGTCGATGGCGTGCGACAGCTCGCGCATGCGGTCGTGAAGGCGGGTTGTGGCCGACACGAGCAGGATGTTCTTGTGATGCACCCTAATGCCCCCTCATGAAAACGGCAAAAATCGAAATACAGATTACCATATTGCCAACACATTAACGGAATCACACAGTAAATAATCAACTGCGCCCCAACCATAGGTGAGCTGGGGCGCATTGGCGCTCGCGTCAATTCGCGCGTAACACAACGCGTGTCGCGGAGCTGTTAGTCGATGGAACCGAGGAACTCGGCCGTGCGCGGGTTCTTCGGATGGTCGAAGACGTCGGCGGGGATGCCCTGCTCGACGATGACGCCGCCCTCCATGAACACGACGCGGTCCGCCACGTCGCGCGCGAAGCCCATCTCGTGGGTGACCACGATCATGGTCATGCCGGAGTTCTCGGCGAGGTCGCGCATGACGTCGAGGACGCCGCGGACGAGCTCGGGGTCGAGCGCGGAGGTCGGCTCGTCGAAGAGAAGCACGTCGGGGTGCATGGCCACGGCGCGCGCGATGGCCACGCGCTGCTGCTGGCCGCCGGAGAGCTGGCCCGGCTTGAAGTCCGCGCGGTCGGCGAGGCCCACGGCCGCGAGCTGCCTCATCGCCTCGGCGGCCGCCTCTTCCTTGCCCTTCTTGAGCACCTTGACCTGGCCGATCATGACGTTTTCCTTGGCGGTCAGGTGCGGGAAGAGGTTGAACTGCTGGAAGACCATGCCCACGTCGCGGCGCAGCTTGTTCACGTCCGCGGCAGACTTGCCGGTGATCTCCTCGTCCTCGATGAGGATGTGGCCGGCGGTGGGGGTCTCGAGCAGGTTCACGCAGCGCAGCATCGTGGACTTGCCGGAGCCGGAGGGGCCGAGGACCACGACGACCTCGCCGGGCCAGACGTTCAGGTTGACGTCGCGCAGCACGACCGTGTCGCCGAAGCTCTTGTTCAGGTGCTCGATGCGGACGACGGGGTGCTCGCCCTCGGTGAAGTGGTGGTTCGTGAGCCCCTGGTCGGCGGCGTAGGCGGCAGCGGCGGCCTCGTCGGCGGGAAGGGACGCGGGCACCGCCGTCGACGGCGCGTGCGAGAGGAACTTCTTGCTAGTCGACACTGGGGACCCCCTTCTTCTGGTCGCGCTTCCTGGGCTTCCTGGAAAGGCCGCTCTCGGAGGCGGCGATGCGCTCCTCGACGATGCCGACGACCTTGATCAGGGGAAGGGTGACGATGAGGTAGAAGATGCCGGCGGCCACGTACGGCGTGATGTTGCCCGAGACGGTGGTCAGGTTCTTGGAGAACATCATGAGCTCCATGACGCCCACCGAGGAGAGCAGCGACGTGTCCTTGAAGGCGGTGATGAAGTCGCTCGTCACGGTCGGGATCACGCGGCGAACGGTCTGCGGCAGGATGACGGAGAACATCGTCTGCACGTAGCTCATGCCGAGCGAGCTCGCGGCCTCGTACTGGCCGCGCGGGATGGACTGGATGCCCGCGCGGAAGATCTCGGCCAGGTAGGCCGAGGAGTTCACGGCCATGACGATGATGCCGAGCAGGTTGTTGTCGATGTTGATGCCGACCATCGGCAGGCCGAAGAACATGATGTAGATCTGCAGGAACAGCGGCGTTCCGCGCAGCACGTTGATGTAGACCACGGCGACGGCGCGGCACAGGCGGTGCTTGGAGATCTTGAGCAGCGAGAAGATCAGGCCGAGCACGATGGCGAAGGGGTAGCAGGCGATGACGATGCCCAGGCACAGCACCCAGCCGGGAAACAGCGACGAGAAGGACGTGACCAGCAGCTGCGGCTTGAAGAACATGCCGAGGAACTGGTTGGAGTTCCAGGCCGCGACCCAGGGCTGCTCGTCGAGCCAGTTGACGATGGACTGCAGCGGCGTGTTCGCGATGATGGAGATGGACGGCGAGGCCGCGAGCTCCTTGGTCTGGCCGGCGTCGACGTAGCTGCCCTCGACGCTGTAGTCGCCGCCCTCGGACGGGAAGCGCATGTTCGTGACCTCGAGGCGCAGCAGCGAGCCCTCGGGGATCGGCTCCGCGAAGCTCACGGTGATGCTGTTGCCGTCGGCCGCGGCCTCGCCCTCGATGTTCACGCGGGTAAGGCCCTCGAGGACCGTGATGCGCGTGGTCGAGCCGTCGAAGCTCGCGTCGTCGGCGATGGTGAGGGTCACCGAGTCGATGCTCTCGCCGTCCTCGACGGTGCCTTCCCAGGTCAGGCGGGTGTCCATGCCGCCGATGACGCCGCTGCCGCCGTCCTCGTTCGGCTTGGCGGTCGCCTTGTCGGTCGTCATCGCGAGCGCAGAGCAAGGCAGCGCGAGAACGGCGGCGAGAAGCGCCGCGACGAGCGCGGGCGCCTTTATGCGTGTGCGAAGGCCCATAGGCTCCTCTCAATCCTTCGGTCAACAAACACGCGGGACCCTGCGTCTGCGAGGGCCCCGCGACGGTTCGGTCGGTTAACGGCAGGCGAACGTGGACAGGCCTAGATCTCGGAGCCGAACCACTCGGTCTTGATCTTCTTCATGGTGCCGTCGGCCTCCATGGCCTGGAGCGCGGAGCTGATGGCGACCGCGAGGCCCGCGTTCTCCTGGGAGACGGCGATGCCGTACTGCTCGCCGGTGGGGATCTCCTTGGCGACCTCGAGGTCGGAGAAGGACTTGGTAAGCATCCAGGAGGCGACCGGCAGGTCGATGACCATGGCGTCGTAGAGGCCGGTGGAGACGCCGGTCAGGGCGGCGGTCACGTCGTCGAGGGGCACGCGCTCGGCGGAGGCGAGGTTCTCGGTGATCCACTCGTCGCCGGTGGTGCCGGACTGGCAGGCGACCTTCTTGCCCGCGGCGTTGAGGCTCTCCTCGGTCTCGCCGGAGTCCTTCTTGACGACGATGGCCTGGTTGGAGTCCAGGTAGGGGTCGGAGAATTCGACCTCCTCGCGGCGCTCGTCGGTGATGGTGATGCCGGCGATGGCGACGTCGCACTTGCCGCCCTGCTTGACGAGCGGGACGAGCGTGTCGAACTTCTGGTTGGGCAGGTAGCTGGCCTCGAGGCCGAGCTTCTCGGCGACGGCCTTGATGAGGTCGACGTCGAAGCCGACGGGCTCTCCGGTGCTCTCGTCCATGTACTCGAACGGGGCGAAGCCGAGCTCGGCGGCGACGGTGAGCTTGCCCTCCTCCACGAGGGTGTAGCCGCCGGGGTCGACGACGTCGGTGGAGACGGTGTCGGAGGACGTCGAGGAGTTCTTGCTCGTGTTGCAGCCGGCGAGAACCGCCGCCGAGGCGGTGGCGCCGAGCGTAAGGATGAAGTTGCGGCGGGACATGTTGGTCATGGTTTCCTCTTTCCTCGATTGCGGGGGCGCAGGTCGGCTAGACCTCGGCGCCGAACCACTTGATCTGCAGGTCTGCGATGGTGCCGTCGGCCTCGAGCTCGGCCAGGGCGTCGTTGATGGCCGAGGTCAGCCCGGGGTTGTCCTTGGAGACGACGATGCCGTACTGCTCGCCGGTGGGCACCTCGATGGCCACCTTGCAGTCGGTGAAGGACTGGCTGCAGAGGTAGCTCATGACGGGCAGGTCGGCGGCCGCGGCGTCGTAGAGGCCGGTGGAGACGCCGGTCACGGCCTGGACGGGGTCGTCGAGCGAGACGATCGTGGCCAGCGGGAGGTTCTCCTGGGCCCAGGTCTCGCCGGTGGTGCCGGACTGGCAGGCGATCTTGACGCCCTCGGCGTTGAGGGTGTCGGCGGAGTCCTTCTCGGCGTCGGCGCGGGTGACGACGCCCTGGTTGGAGTCCAGGTAGGGGTCGGAGAAGTCGATCTCGGCCTTGCGCTCGTCGGTGATGGTGAAGTTCGAGACGCCCACGTCGGCCTTGCCGCCCTGCTTGATGAGGGGGATGATGGCGTCGAACTTCATGGCGGGCAGGTACTCGCAGGTAAGCCCGAGCTTCTCCGCCACGGCGCCCATGAGGTCGACCTCGAAGCCCTTGTCCTCGTTGTTCTCGACGTAGTCGAGGGGCGGGTTGGCCAGGTCGGAGGCGACGATGATCTTGCCCTCCTCGACGAGCGTGTAGGAGGCCCCGTCGGAGGCGCCGCCCGTGGCGCCGCCGTCCTTGCTCGCGCCGCAGCCGCCGAGGGCGAGCGCGCCCGCCGCGCCGAGCGCGGCGACGAAGCCGCGGCGGTCAAGGGAAGCGTTGAGGTTCAGCTCGATGTTCATGTGGGACCCCTTCCTTTTGTTCTCGGCGCGTGGTCGCGCCCGTTCCTCGATGGACGCGCAGGGTCTTCCCTGCGTCGGGGCCGGGTCCGCGGCCGCCGCCATCGCCGTCGAACAGTGTCGCTCAGCTGGGTTTAAGCATGCGACGCTGCATCAAGTTCTTTACACGATTGACATAACGAGCAGGCCGGGGGAAGCACTCCCCCGGCCTGCCCGGTCAATGCTTTTGGGGTGGTAGGGGCGCCTTGCCCTTAGTAGCCGCCGTAGTAGTGCTCGCGCTCCCAGTCGGTGACCGCGGTGCAGTAGTCGTTCCACTCGCGCTTCTTCTCGGCGACGAGGTACTCGAAGATGTGGTCGCCGAGGACCTCGTGCATGAGCTCGGAGGACTCGAACTTCTCGATGGCCTCGCCAAGGGTGCGCGGCAGGCGCTCGACGCCCTTAGCCTTGAGCTCGGCCTCGGACTGCAGGAAGGTGTCGCAGGTGGACTCCTCCGGCAGCGGGAGCTCATCCTCGATGCCCTTAAGGCCGGCGGCGATGGTCACCGCGAGGGCCAGGTAGGGGTTGGCCGTGGGGTCGGGGCTGCGCAGCTCGATGCGGGTCGCGGAGTGCTTGCCGGGCTTGTGCGCCGGGATGCGCACGAGGGCGGAGCGGTTCTTGCGGCCCCAGGTGGCGTAGTTGGGAACCTCGCCGGTGGAGATGAAGCGCTTGTACGAGTTGACGGTGGGGTTCGTGACCAGCGTGAACTCGGGGGCGTACTTGAGGACGCCGGCGATGTAGTGCTGCGCGAGCGGCGAGAGGTGCGCGTCGTTCTCCTCCTTGGGAGCCCAGAAGAGGTTCTCGCCCTCGTGGTCGAACAGCGACTGGTAGAGGAACATCGCCGAGCCCGGCTGGTCGGCCGTGGGCTTGGGCATGAAGGAGGCGTACATGTCCTGCTGGGCGGCGAGCTGCTTGATCACGAGCCGCGCCGTCATGATGTTGTCCGCGCAGCTCACGGCCTCGGTGTAGCGGAGCTCGACGCCGTTTTGGGAGCGGCCGGCGGCGTGGTAGGAGTACTGCACCGGAATCGACATCTTCTCGAGCATGAGGGTGGTCTGGCGGCGCAGGTCGTTGGCGTTGTCCATCGGCGTGAGGTCGAAGTAGCCGGCGTCGTCCTTGGGCTTGAGCTCGGTCTGGCTCGCGGAGTAGAAGTACTCGAGCTTGGGCCCGACGTTGGCGACGAGGCCCTTCTTGTCCGCGGCGGTGAAGACCTTGAGCAGGCAGGCGCGCGGGTCGCCCTCGAAGGGCTTGCGGTCAGGGGTGTAGACGTCGCAGAAGACGCGCGCGACGGCGTCGGTCTGCGTCGGGCGCCACGGGAGCATGCTGAAGGTGTCCGGGTCGGGGAACGCCAGCATGTCGGACTCCTCGAGGGAGGCGAAGCCGTCGATGGACGAGCCGTCGAAGCCGATGCCCTCCTCGAACGACTCCTCGAGCTCCTCGGGGGAAATCGCGAACGACTTGAGATTGCCCAGGACGTCGGTGAACCACAGGCGGACGAAGCGGATGTCGCGCTTCTCGACGGTACGCAGGACGAAATCGATGTCCTTCTCGCTGCTCATGCAGACTCCTCCTCGGGGTCGGCGAAGTTACAAACATTCGCATTCTATGCTCCCATAGGCGTGTTTCGCCCTTGTTTCCGGAGAGCAGCACGAGCGGGCGCTGTGAACCCGCGAGCGGTCGAGGACCGCGCGACACCTGTGCGTTTACGTGGCGGGCGCTCGACGCGCACGCGAGGCGCGGCCGCCTCGCGAGTCCAGCCGCGCGCCCACGTCGGCGGGGATTACTTGCTCACGGCGCAGGAGAGGACGCGGTAGCCGGCGCGCTCCACGGCCTCGCGGAGGGCCGCCTCGTCGACGGGCTTCTTCGCGCGGAGGACGACCCTGCCGCCCGCCAGCGTGACCTCTGCCCAGTTGCCCTCGATGGACTCGAGCGCGTTCTTGACGGCCGCGACGCAGTGCTCGCAGCTCATGCCCCCGACGGACAGCTCGGCGGCGTAGGGGTAGTGCGCGGGGTCGGTGTCCTCGACGTGGGCCGCAGCGAAGCCCGCGCTCGCAGGGGCGTCGGCGGCGAGCGAGTCCCCGGAGCAGCAGTCGCGCTTGCCGGAGGCGATGCCGAAGATGCGCACGGCGGCCACCGCGACGACCGCGACGACGACCGCGACCACGACGATATCGATGCCCATGGAAAGTCCCTTCTCCTTAAGCTAAACGTCTTGAACTATATACCCCTGAGGGGTATTCATTCAAGAGAAAGAACGGCGCAGGCCGCGCCTTGGGCCTGCGCCGCGCATCCAACTCAAGGACGGGCGTCTCTTCGCGCGCGCCGGCTAGAGGTACTTCCGCCAGTCATCGTCGTCGGCGTCGTCCTCCGCCGCGGCGGCCGCGCTCGCCGCGGCGGAGGCGGCGCGCTCGGCACGGCTCACGTAGGGCTCGGGATTCGCCTCGGGAAAGGCCGCGAAGGCGTGCTCGAAATGCTCGAGGTTCTCGTCTCGCCGGCCGCGCGGGACGGCGAAGACGACCTCGGACGCGGCGTGGGAGCCGCTCGCCAGCTCCTCGCGGAACATCCGGGCGACGACCTCGGCGTCCCAGCCGAAGACGCCGCAGCCGAAAGCCCCGAGCACGAGCTTCTTGTGGCCGAGGTCGTCGGCGACGGCGAGCACGAAGCGGATCCGGTCGCGCATGGCGGCCTCGAGCGCCTCCTCCGAGACGCGGTACTCGTCGCGCGCGGAGCGGGCGAAGGGGGCCGCGACGACGATGACGTCCGCATAGCTGTGGTACTTCTCGCGCTCGAAGCGCACGCGCGGAACGACGAGGCCGCGGTTGCGGTACAGCGAGCAGTTGATGTTGCGGCGGCGGTTATCGGCGTACCAGGCGGCCTGCGAGGCGAGCGCCGGGTAGAGGGTCGACTCGGCGCAGAGGGCCTCCTCCTGGGCCCAGGCGCCGCGCGCGTAGCCGCCGCCCGCGCTCGTGAAGCTCGCGAAGTCGAGAACCGCGAGGTCGCAGGCGGAGGCGAGGCCGCGCCCGCGCGAGAGGACAGCCGTCACGGAGTCCTCGTCGACCACGGAGACGCGAGGGACGCACGGCTCCTCGACCTTGGGCGAGGGCATCGAGTCGTAGACGCGCAGCGACGCCACCGAGGCCGCGATCTCCGAGCCGAAGCGTCCCTCGACGTCGGCGATGTGGCGCCGGGCGCGCGCCGCCGCGGCCTCGCGGCGGTCCTTGCCGCGCCCTTGGGCGCCCTGACGGTTACGGTTGCTGTTCGCTGCCATGTGTCTCCCCTATCCTTTGACGCTGGAACTATCCCTTGGCACCGGAAAGAAGCTCGCGGGCGTGCGCGAGCGAGGCCTCGCCGGTATCCCCGCTGAGCATGCGCGCCACCTCGCGCACCCGCTCGTCGCCCTTGATGAGGCGGAGCGTCGTCTCGGGCGCGTCGCCCTGCGTCTTGCTCACCAGGTAGTGCGTGTCGGCCGCCACGGCGACCTGGGCCAGGTGCGTGACGACGATGACCTGGTGCGTCCGGGCAAGGTCGGCGAGGACCGAGGCGAGCGCGACCGCGGTGGCCCCGCCGACGCCCGCGTCGACCTCGTCGAAGACGAGCGTCTCGGCCGCGTCCGACTCGCCGAGGACGACCTTGAGCGCGAGCATGACGCGGCTCACCTCGCCGCCCGACGCGATCCGCCGCAGCGGACGCGCCGTCAGCCCGGCCCCGGGGCGGTACAGGAACTCGACGCGCGAGGGCCCGCGGCGCGACCACTCGGCCCGGGGCAGGCGCGTGGCCTGGACCTCAAGGGCGGCGGTGCCCATCTCGAGGCGGGCCATCTGGGCGCTCACCTGGTCGGAGAAGGCCGGGGCCGCGTCGGCGCGGGCGGCGTCGAGGGCGTCCGCGGCGGTCGCCAGGCGGGCCTCGGCCGCCTCGGCGGCCTTCTTCGCCCGGCGCAGGGCGGCGCCGCCGTCCGACGCGGCATCCACCACCTCGCGCGCGCGGTCGCGGCGGGCGAGGACGTCGGCCATGCCCGGCCCGTAGCTGCGCAGAAGCCCCCTGAGCTCCCCGCGACGGGACTGCATGCGCTCGAGCCCCTCGGGGTCGAAATCAAGGCCGTCGGCGTAGTCGCGCAGCTCCGAGGCCACGTCCTCGAGGTCGAGCAGGGCGCTTCTCAGCACCTGCACGTGGGTCGAGACGCCCTCGTCGTAACGCGACGCGTCCTCCATCTCCGAGATGGCCTCGCGGATCGAGTCCACGGCGCCGCCCTCCGAGGAGAGCGCGCGGCGGGCGGTCTGGGCGGACCGCATGAGCGCGTCGGCGTGCTCGGCCCTCGGGAGCTTCTCCTCGAGTTCCTCGAGCTCGCCTTCCTTGGGGTCGACCGCCTCGATGCGGCCGAGCACGAACTGCGCCTCCTCGAGGGCCTCGGCGCTCGCCTGCGAGAGCTCGCGCGCGCGGGCAAGCTCCTCGGAAGCGCGCCGGGCGTCGTCGAGGGCCGCGCGGTACGCCTCCAGGGGCCGGGCCACGCCGATGCCCGCCCAGGCGTCGAGGAGCTCGACGTGCGTCTGCACCTGGAGCAGCCGCTGGTGCTCGTGCTGCCCGCAGAGGTCGACGCTGCCGCCCACGCCCTCGGCGAGCTCGCGGACCGAGGCCACCCTGCCGTCGACCTTGACGCGGCCACGGCCGTCGGCGCCTACCCTGCGCTCGACCACGACGCCGTCGGGGTCGCCCGAGCGCAGGAAGAAACGGCCCGTGACCTGCAGGCCGTCGCTGCCTTCCCGGACGGCGCCCGCGTCGGCGCGCTCCCCCACCAGCAGCTTTATGGACGAGAGCAGCGCGGACTTGCCGGCGCCCGTCTCGCCCGTGAGGACCGTGAGTCCGGCGGAGGGGGCGAGGCTCGCCTCGCGAATGAGAGCGACGTCGCGTACCTGGAGCTCGTCGATCATGGATTACCTTCCCGCCCCGTAGAACACGCGCGAGACGGAGTCGTAGAAGCTCTGGGCGCTCCGCTCGAGCAAGATCACGTCCCCGGGCCCGCGGCGGATCCGGGCGCAGCTGGCCCATCCGGCGTCGCCGGGCCCCACGGGCTGCCCGTCGGCGAAGAAGCGGCGCTCGACCGGGCGCTCGGGGCTCATGACGATCTCCACCACGTCGGAGGGCGCCGTGAGGAAGGCGCGCGCCATGATCTTGTGCGGCGCGATGGGCACGCAGACCATGCCCGTGAACTCCGGGGTGACGATAGGCCCGCCGGCGGCGAGCGCATAGCCCGTGGAGCCCGTGGCGGTGGAGACGACGAAGCCGTCGCCGCGCAGCCGGTCGATCTTCTTGCCGGACACGGAGACGTCGAACTCGACCATGTCGCCGCGGCCGCCGCGCGAGACGGCGAAGTCGTTGAGCGAGAAGCTGTGGACCGTGTACGTGGAGCCGTCGGGGCGCAGGAACTCGGACTCGACGTCGAGCGTGGCGCGGTGGCTCATGTGAAGCTCGCCCGCCAGCGCGTCCTCGACCGTGCTCAGCAGGCCCTCGGGACCCGCGCAGGTAAGGAAGCCGAGGTGGCCGTAGGAGATGCCGAGGATGGGGACGCCGGCGTAGCCGACGATGCGGGCGGCGCGCAGCAGCGTGCCGTCGCCGCCGAGAGAGACCACCAGGCCGCAGTCCGAGGCATCGGTCATGCGGTTGGGAAACAGCTTCTGGTCGTGGGCCCACTTGGCCTCGATCCCCTGGTCATCGAGCCAGGAATCGAGCTTCCGGGCATCCTCGACGGCGGGCTCCCGGGAATAGTTGGGGACAATGAGCACCTTCACGCGGCATCGCTCCTCAGGTTTGGAATCCTTGTTCGATTCTATCACCCGCCCCGTCGCCGCCCCTCCCCGAAGTTCGGAAGGCTTCCAAACTTCGGGGAGCTTGCAGAACTTAGTTCATTTCTCTATATCCGCAGGTAAAAGGCCCGAGACACCGCGGGCCAGAACGCCGCGCGAGTTTGGAAGCCTTCCGAACTTGGGGAAACAGGTCAGCGGATGCCGAGGAGAAGATACTCGACGTTGCCCTTGGCGCCGTGGATGGGGCTCTCGCAGACGCCCTCGACCGTGAGCCCGCGCTCCT
Source organism: Alloprevotella sp. (assembly GCA_963649365.1). Lineage (GTDB taxonomy): Bacteria > Actinomycetota > Coriobacteriia > Coriobacteriales > Atopobiaceae > Paratractidigestivibacter. Next base: position 71,839 of record CAVJHQ010000001.1, on the reverse strand, counting down.
CGAAGGCCGCGCGAACGCGAGCGACCGCCGCGTCGCGCACGGCCTGGTCGCGGACGACTCCGCCGGCCCCCACGTCCTCGCGCGGGGCCTCGAACTGCGGCTTGACCAGGGTGAGAAACGCGCCGTCCGGGCGCAGGAGCTCCAACACGGCGGGCAGCACGCTCGTCACCGAGGTGAACGACACGTCGCAGACCGCGAGGTCGACGCATCCCGCGCCGACGATGCCGGGGACGTCGACGATGTTCGTGCGCTCGAGGAGCCGCACGCGCCCGTCTTGCCTAAGGCCCCAGTCGAACTGCGCGTAGCCGACGTCGACGGAGATCACGCGGGCCGCGCCGTGCCGCAGCAGGCAGTCGGTGAAGCCGCCCGTGGAGCAGCCGACGTCGAGGCAGTCAAGGCCGGAGGGGTCGACGCCGAAGCGCTCGAGGCCCCGCTCGAGCTTGAGGCCGCCTCGGCTCACGAACGCGCCGCGGCCGCGCACGTGCAGCGGGATGCCGGCGGCCACGCGCTCGCCCGCCGAGGTCATCCGACGGTCAGAAGTCGAGACCTCGCCCGCCATCACGGCGCGCAAGGCCTCGTCTTTGCTTGCGAAGAAACCCTGCTCGACGAGCTCCTCGTCGAGGCGGCGCTTCTTGGCCACTATTCGTTTTCCTTGGTCGCGGCGGCCTCGAGGCCGTCGCCGTCCTCGGCACGGACGGCCGAGTCGGCGCCGTCGGCCTCGCCGTCCTGCCCGCCCTTGGCCTCGGCCTGCTCTTCGAGCTGCGCCGCCTCCTCGGGCGAGAAGTCCGTGGCGTCGACCATATCGACGGCCTTGGACCCGAGCGCGATGGCCTCGTCGAAGAGGTCGAGCGAGCGCTCGAGCGAGATGTCCTTGTCGCGCACCTGCGCCACGATGTCGTCGAGGCGCTCGGTGATCTGGGGGAAGGTCTGGTACTTCGAGGTGTCGACCCGGGCCATTACCAGTCTTCCTCGTCGTCGTTCTCGATGGTGCCGGGGCCCTCGACATACCAGATGCCGCCGGTAAGCTCGTCCTCCATGCCGGCGCCGAACGGCAGCGGCTCGAAGTCCTCCTCCGGCTCCTCCCAAACGTCGTTCTTGCCGCCCTCGAGGGCGTACTGGACGTCGGCGGAAGACTCGCCGCGGGCAGCCAGGTCCTCATGGGCGCGCGCGACCACGTCGACGCCGGCCTCGATGTCGTCGGCGACGCGGCCGAGAACGCCGTTGATGAAGCGCGCGGACTCGTCGGTGCCGTAAGCCTTGGCAAGCTCGACGACCTCGTTGATGGCGACGGGGACGTCGACCTCGGGGACATAGATCATCTCGTAGAGCGAGAGGCGCAGGAGATTGCGGTCGACCGAGGGCATGCGGTTGATGGACCACTCCTTCGACCTCGTGGCGATGATGGCGTCGAGGTCGTGGCGGACCCCGTCGCACCCGACGGCGAGCTCGCGACCGAACTCGCGCAGGGGCCCGTTGTCGAGCGCGTACTCGCCCTCGAGGACCTCGGGCACGGTGCGGCCGGCCGCCTCGGCCTGGAACATGAGCTGCAGCGCCTGGCTGCGGGCGCGCGTGCGCCCTCCGAATCGAACTGCCACGCTACTCCTTCGGGAAGACGAGGCTGTCGATGCAGACGTCCACCGCCGCGGCGTCGACGCCGATCTGCTCGGTCACGGCCTGGGCCACGGCCTCGCGCACGTCGGCGGCGAGCTTGGTGAAGGGGTAGCCGTAGAAGACGGCCAGGTGCACGACAACGTGAAGGGCGTCGTCCTCGACGAAGGACTCGACGGCGGCCTCCGGGGAGACGGTGCGGCTGGTGAAGACCGAGATCAGGCTCGACGCGATGTCGTTGCCCCCAACGGAAGCGACGCCGGGAACGCGCTTGGCGGCCAGGCTGACGATGGTCGAGACCACGCTCTTAGAGATGCCGATGCCGGAGACGGAGAGCTCGCTCTCTGCCATGGTTACCCCCTCTGACGGTAGGCCGCCCCGCTTGCTGCGGGGCGGCGCGGATGCTGGAACGCGCTGAAACTAGACGCGGGAGACGAACTTGCCCTCGCGGGTGTCGACCTTGATGACCTCGCCCTCGTTGAGGTACAGCGGAACCTGGATGACGGCGCCGGTCTCGACGGTCGCGGGCTTGGAGCCGCCCTGGACGGTGTCGCCCTTGAAGCCGGGGTCGGTCTCGGTGATGGCGACCTCGATGAACATCGGGGGCTGAACGGTGAGAAGGTCCTCGTCGGCGTACATGAGCAGGCAGGTGTCGTTCTCCTTGAGCCACTTGGCGTTGTCGCCGATGAAGTCCACGGGCACGGGGATCTGGTCGTAGGTCTCCATGTCCATGAAGTAGTAGTGGTCGCCGTCGTTGTAGAGGTACTGCATCTCCTTGGTGGTGAGCATCACGGAGTCGAACTTGGAGCCGGCGTTGCAGGTCTGGTCGCCGATGACGCGGCCGGAGCGCAGGTCCTTGATCTTGTAGCGGACGAAAGCGCCGCCCTTGCCCGGCTTGACGTGCTGGAACTCGACGAGGGTGAAGATCTTGTCCTTGATCTTGAGGCCCATGCCGTTCTTGAACTCGGCGGTGCTGATCTGCTGCATCTAGCGACTCTCTTTCCACATGGCCCCATCGGGCCCCATTGCATACATCTGCGAGATTATAGCACCCGACCGGCTAGCGCCCCAAACGCAACAGACTCCGCACACCGGCCTTGAGGACGTCGAGAAGCGACGGGCTCTTTTGGAGCCGCTCGGCCGGGACGTGCTCGCGGACGGCCCTGAGCGCCGCCTTGTTGTCGCGCGTGCTGAAGCTGTAGTGGCCGTTGTCCTTGGTGAAGACGGCGAAGCGGGCGATCTTCTTTCCCGGCAGGACCTCGGCGGCAACGTAGTCGACCTGGTCCCACGGGATCTGGATGAAGTCCTCGACGTTGCGCTCGTTGTAGAACTCGAAGGCGCGGTCGCCGATCATGACGTCTCCGCGGGAGGTGAGGCCGTTGAGCGAGCTCGCCTTGGACGAGTACTCGACCCTGGTGTTCTGGGATTGAGCCATGAAAAGGGCGCTCCTTAGGATTTGCCGGGGATACAACGACGGGCCGCACCCCAGCGGCGGGGTACGGCCCGTGCGCGTAGCGTCTGCTAGGCGAACATCTTACATGAAGCCGACGACGCGGCCGATGATGCCCACCGCGAAGAGCGCGAGGATGATGGCGATCGGGCTCACGTTCTTCTTCAGGAGCTTGCAGCACAGCAGGGTGAGAAGCACCGCGGCAAGGCCCGGGATGAGCGAGTCGAGGTTGCTCTGGAGCGTGGTGACCTTGTACTCGTCAAGCGCGGTGGCGCCGATCGAGGAGTACATGGTGAGGGCCTCCTTGATGCCCTCGGAGCCGGCCGAGAGGTTCGACCAGTCGATGAAGGCGCCGGCCGACTGCTGGACGGACGAGACGACCGGGGTGAAGGAGATGGACACCCAGCGCTCGACCAGCGAGCCGATGATGAACATGCCGAGGATGGAGGCGCCCTCGGTGACCTTGCCCATCAGGCCGCCGGAGAGGTCCTTGGCGATGGAGGAGCCCACCTTGTAGCCGAACTCCTGGGTGTACCAGAGGAAGGCGACGCGGATGACGTTCCACAGCACGAAGAAGAGGATCGGGCCGAGGAGGTTGCCGGAGAGCGCGAGCGAGGCGCCGAGGGCTCCCAGGATCGGGCGGAGGGTGAACCAGAAGACGGGGTCGCCGACGCCGGCGAGCGGGCCCATCATGCCGACCTTGACGCCCTGGATGGCGACGTCGTCGACCTTGGCGCCGTTGGCGCGCTCCTCCTCGAGGGCGAGCGTGACGCCGATGACGGGGGCCGAGACGTAGGGGTGGGTGTTGTAGAACTCGAGGTGACGCTTAAGGGCGGCCTTCTGGTCCTCGGGATCGCTGTAGAGCTTCTTGATCGCGGGGATCATGGAATAGCACCAGCCGCCGTTCTGCATGCGCTCGTAGTTCCAGGAGCCCTGGAGGAACTGGTGGCGGAAGCAGACCGCCTGGCGGTCGGACTTGGAAAGCGTGACTTTGTTCTCTGCCATTCGAATCGCTCCCTTCCTACTCGTAGTCGTTCAGGATGTCGCCGAGCGGGTCGCCCGAGCCGCCGCCCGAGCCGCCGCCCTGCTTGGCCAGGTCCTTGAGGCCGAGGTAGAGAAGGGCGAGCGAGATGCCGATGGCGCCGAGCGCGATGAGGGTGAGCTCGGAGAGGGCGGCCAGGACGAAGCCGAGCACGAAGAACGGCCAGACCTCCTTGGTCGCCATCATGTTGATGACCATGGCGTAGCCGACCGCGGCGACCATGCCGCCGCCGACGGCCATGCCGCCGGAGAGCCAGGCGGGCATCGCGTTGAGGGCGCTCGTGACGATGTCGGACGGGATGAAGCAGAGGAACGCGGCCGGGACCGCGATGCGGACGCCCTGCATGGCGATGGCGATGTACTGCCAACGCTCGATGGCGCCGAAGTCGCCCTTCTCGGCGGCTCCGTCCATGATGTGGGCGATGCCGGTGGCGAGCGTGCGGCAGATCATCGTGAGGAAGAGGCCCGCGACGGACAGCGGCACGGCCACGGCGATGGCGGTGTTGATGGCGGTGCTCGAGTCGGTGGCGCCGTTCAGGCCCAGGACCATCAGGATGGCCGACGCGACAGAGGCGAGGGCGGCGTCAGGGGCGACGGCGGCGCCGATGTTGGCCCAACCGAGCGCCATGAGCTGGAGCGAGCCGCCCAGCATGACGCCCTCGGTAAGGTGACCGGACACAAGGCCGATCAGGGTGCAGGCCACCAGCGGCTGGTGGAACTCGAACTCGTCGAGGATGCCCTCCATGCCGGCAAAGAAGGCAACGATGACGATGAGCAGAATCGTGACTGGGTTCATGACCCATCCTCCTTACGTACGTTACTTGGCTTCGGCGAGCGCGGCCTTGGCCTGCTGGACGAGCTCGTCGTAGCTCAGGGCCTTGTCGGACGGGACCTTCTGCGCGGTGATGGACACGCCGGCGTCGTGAAGGGCCTCGACGCACTCCAGGTCGGCCTGGTCCATGGCGATGGCGTTGGTGACGACGACCTTGCCGACGGAGTGGGCCATGGAGCCGATGTTGATCGACGTGATGTCCGCGCCGCCCTTGATGGCCTCGAGCAGGTCCTGCGGCTTCTCGAAGAGCAGCATCGCCTTCGTGGCGCCGAAGCGCGGGTCCTTGAAGACCTCGATCATCTTCGAGATGGGGACGACGTTGGCGGGGACTCCCGGAGGCGCCGCCTGCTCGATCATGGTCTTGCGCAGCTGGTCGTGCGCGACGCCGTCGGAGACGACGATGATGCGGTCGGGAGCGACCGACTTGGTGAGGGCCGTGGCGACCTGGCCGTGAAGAAGTCGCGTGTCGATGCGCACGTGCGCGATCTTGATGTGGCCGTCGCCGAGGACGGTGCCCTCGGGGATGGCGCCCTGCGCGACGGGCGCGGGCGCGGCGGCGGGAGCCGCGTCGGCGGGGGCAAGGGACTCCGGCTTGACGCACACGCCGGCCTTGGCCTCCGGGTAGATGGCCTTGGCGACCTCGGCGGCCGTCTCGACCCCCATGCGCTCGCCGTAGGCCGAGATGACCATCGGCAGGTTCATGCCGCCGACGGCGACCCAGTTCTCGTGGCCCGGCTCCTCGAGCAGCAGCGAGATCTGGTTCCAGGGCGTGCCGCCCTGAAGGTCGACCAGGAAGAGGACCTGGTCCTTCTCCTCGAAACCCTCCACGGTCTCGAGAATCTTTGCCCTGAGGTCGTCAGGCCCCATCTCGGGCATGAGCGTCACGGCTTCGACGTCGGGCTGAGGGCCGAAGATCATCTGGCCGGACATCTTGATGCCCTCGGAGAACGTCCCGTGACTGGCTAGGACAATGCTAACCACCGCATACCTCCCTTTCCTTTTTGCGGACTCCCACGTACCGATGAGCGAGCGGGGGCAGGTCGCACTCCACGTTTCCTACGCCTTCGCTCCATACATCGTCCATAACTATAGCTTCCCGAAGAGAGAAACGCGCAAAGAATTTCAAATTCGTCCAAATTCGGTCCGCTCATCAGGCAAGTCCCGAGCAAACTTCTCCATACGAAAACGCCCGCCGAGGCGACGGGCCGTTCGGCGGGCGATGTTTTCCAGCTGTATCCGGTTGTGGACCCTATGCGGGCGGCAAGGCCTAGCAGTCGATGCAGACGAGGTCGTGGGTCGACTCCGTGAAGGGGACGTAGCCCTCGGCGGTCACGAGGCCGAAGTCCTCGAGCCGCACGCCGAAGTTGCCCGGCAGGTAAATGCCCGGCTCGATGGTGACCACGGAGCCCTCGGGCACGGGGCGGTCCCAGCGGCGGCCGAAGTTCGGGTTCTCGTGGATCTCGACGCCGACGCCGTGGCCGAGGCCGTGCTTGAAGTAGTCGCCGTAGCCGGCGTCCGCGATGACCTTCACGGCCAGGTTGTGGATATCGGCGCCGATGCAGCCGGGCTTGACCGCGGCAGCGCAGGTCTCGTGGGCCAGGCGCACGGTGTCGTAGACGCGGCGCTGCTCATCGGAAGGCGTGCCCACGCAGACGGTGCGGGTCATGTCGGAGTGGTAGTCGTGGTAGCCGGCGCCGTAGTCCATGACGATCATGTCGCCCTTCTTGACCACGTACTCGCCCGGCTGCGCGTGCGGGTTCGCGCCGTTGGGCCCGGCGGCGATGATGGAGCCGAACGAGAGCGCGTCGGCGCCGTTGTTGAACATGAAGTTCTCGAGCTCGACGCGGATCTGCTGCTCGGTCAGGCCCGGCTTGATGAAGCCGCAGATGTGGGTGAAGGCGGCGTCGGTGATCTTCTGCGCCCGGCGCATGAGCTCGATCTCCTCGGCGTCCTTGACCATGCGCAGGTCGCAGATATCGCCGTGCAGGCGCGGGGTCAGGCAGGCGATGGAGGCGCGGCGGCACTCCTCCCCGAAGGCGTCGAAGAAGGCGAGGTCGCAGGTGTCCTCGACGGCCACGACGCGCGAGCGCGTCTGCTTCGCGCGGGCGGCGGCCCAGGCGGCGGGCTGGACGATCTCCTCGTCTATGGCCCAGGCGGTGTCGGCGCCCAGGCGCTCGCGGAACGTGTTCGCGTAGCGCGAGTCGGTGTGGAGCCACTGCCCTCCGGCGGTGATGAAGGCGGTGTGGGCGACCTCGTCGTCGAAGACGCGCTCGGCGCCGGTGAGCCAGCGCAGGTCGGGGTTGTTGCGCAGGATCACGGCGTCGTAGCCGCGCTCCTCCATGAGGGCACGGAGACGGGAGACGCGCTCGGCGCAGGCAGCTGCATCGGACATAAGGCACAGATCCTTTCTCTTGGCATGAAATGCCGAGGACGATGGGGTATGAAGAGACGCGCCGTCAGCGCGACGCGCACCAGGCCGCCACGTGCTCGGCGAGCGCGTCGGGCTCGACCGCGGCGAGGCGCACCCGCCCGATGGCGCGCGGCAGGGCGAGCATGAAGCGGTTGGTGCGCGAGAAACGCTCCTTCTTTATGGCGGCGAGCAGGGCGTCGGCGTCGACGGGGCACTCGACGAATCCGAGGCCCAGCCGCTCAAGGAGCTCGTCTTGGGTGAACATGTCGTCGAGGGACAGCTCCTCGCGCGCGGCCGAGAGGCGCGCCGAGAAGCGCAGCGCCTCGGCGAGCAGCGCGGACTCGGGAACGTCGGCGGGCACGACCGCGCGCAGGGCATGGAGCAGGGCCTGGCCGTACTCCACGGACTGGCGGATGGCGACCGACGAGGACGAGGCGACCTTGCCCTTGCTGCGAATGCACTCCACGAGCGCGTCGGCAAGCGCGGCCTCGTCGCCCGCGACGACGTCGTCGGCGGCGTCCCAGAGCTTGCCGAAGGCCTTGTCGGAGTCCGCCATGGCGGCCGCGACCATGTGCGCCCGGGCAAGAAGCACGTCGTCGGGCGCGCTGTGCGCGTCGAGCACGCCGAGGTCGCAGAGCTCGAAGCGTGCCGTGCCGTCATGGGCCACCATGCGCGGCAGCCCCGCGACGTCGAGCGCGCGGGGCGTGACGCCGCAGGTGACGGCGGAGGCGAGGTCGGTCGGGAAGAGCGCCACCATGGTCTGCGAGCACCAGTGCGCGCAGCCGGCCGCGGCGAGCGAGAGAGAAGCCTCGCCGCCGACGGCGACCACGAGGTCGTCGGCCGTGACCCCGGCTTGGGCGAGCTGGCCGTAGAAGGGCTCGAGCGCCGACAGCCCGTGCGCCTCCTCGCCCGCCGGCAGCTCACAGGGGTGCACGAGGAAGCCCTGGTCGGTGAGGCCGCGCCTGAGCTCCTCGACGACGTCGGCGGGGGCGCCCTTCTCGGCGGCGAGCGCGCAGGCGCGCGGGCGTCCCACGGCGGATGCGAGGTCGCGGGCGCACCCGGAGGCGAGGCCGGCCCCGACGCGCAGGTCCATAGACGAGCCGCGCAGGGTAACCCACTGGCGGCGCTTGGGCGGCTCGGGGGCGACGTCCTCGGCGGCGGGAGCCTGCTCGGCGGCCGGCTCCGCAGCAGCGGCCGGCTCTGCAGCAGCGGCCGGCTCCGCCGCGACGTCCGGCGCCGTGCCCTCGGCAGCGGCGGCCGCGGCCTGGTTCTTCTCTTCGGTCATAGTAGGCCCTTCTCCCAGAGCAGCTGTCCGCTCTCGAGCGCCACCTGCTCAAAGGTCTTGTTGCGAATGTCGATCCGGATGTCGGCGGCCTGCTCGTAGAGCGGGCGACGGTGCCAGTACAGGCGCTCGGCCTGCCGCGCGTCGCCGAGATCGGGGCGGCGCATCGTGTTCTTGATCTGCCTGAGGGAGTCGGAAAGGTCGCCGTCGAGGTAGACGACGGTCCCCATCTGGTGCATGAGCTCGACGTTGCGGGCGGTCTCGACGATGCCGCCCCCGCAGCTCACCAGCAGCGATTTTCTCGCCATCAACGTGACGAGGCCGCGGGTCTCGGCCTCACGGAACGCCGCCTCGCCGTCCTCGGTGAAAACGCGCGCGATGGGCTTGCCCAACAGGCGCTCGGCGATGCGGTCCGTGTCGACGCTCGGGCGGTGGAAGAGCGACCCGAGGTTGCGCGCGAGCGTCGACTTGCCCGCCCCCAGAAACCCCACGAAGAAGATGTGGTCGCACCCCTCGTGGACTATGTATCCCCCGTGCTTTGACAAAGCGTGGAACTCCCTGTGAATCGTTTATCAAGTATCGATTCTACACGGCCGGCGTTGCCGACGGGTTTCGGCATGGGGCCGGGCGGCCAGGGGCGGGGCGGCCGGGCGAAGCAGGCTCGTCGGCCGGAGCCGGGGACGGGGGCGCCGCAGCGCCGCAGGGGGCCTGACACGGGGGCGCCGCAGCCGAGAGCGGGCCGAGAGGTCGCCTACTCCCCCTCGAACTTCTTGCCAAGAAGGGCCAGGCGCTCGAACACGCGGAAAACGTAGGTGTACCAGAGGTCGCGTCGGCACTGCGGGCGCACCAGGATCGTGCGGACCCCCGCGAGGTTGCCCGCCACGACGTCGGTGAAGACCTGGTCCCCCACCATCACGGTATGCTCGGGGCCCTCCCCCGCCGCCCGCATCGCGCGCTCGAGCGCGAAGGGGGCGGGCTTCATGGCGTGGTCGACGAAGTCGCAGCCGAGCTCGGCCGCCGACGCCCTCACCTGGTCGGTGTGGAAGTTGTTCGAGACGACGTAGGTCTTTATGCCCGCGGCGCGAACGTCCTCGAGCCAGGCGAGGACCGCGGCGGGCGGGCGCTTCGTGTCGCGGGGCACGCAGGTGTTGTCGCGGTCGAGAAGCACGAGGCGCACGTCCGCGGCCGCGAGCGAGTCGACGTCGATGAGCTCGACGGCGGCGACGTAGCGGGTCGCGACGGCCGAGAGCCGCCCTTCTCCCTTAGCCCTGCGCATTGGCGATCGCCTGCTGGTGCTCCTCGTAGGTCTGGCTGAAGACGTACTGGACGTTCCCGTCGGCGTCGTTGTAGAAGTAGAAATAGTAATAGCCGTTGTCCAGGTACTCCGAATCCGGGGCGCAGACGGCCTTGATGGCATCGATGCCGGGGCAGCAGATCGGCGTCGGGGGCAGGCCCTTGTTCACGTAGGTGCTGTAGGGGTCGGACTCGTCGTGGACCTCGGCCGCGGTCGGGTCGTGGCCGACCGAGTAGGCGGTGGTCGCGTCGGACTGCAGCAGGCCGTAGTTCGGGTCGCCCATGTTCTCCAGGCGGTTCCAGAACACGGCGGCGACGGCCGCCTGGGTGCTCGGGGTCGACTCCTTCTCGACGATCGAGGCGAGGTTGACGATCTGGGCGACCGAGAGGCCGCGGCCCTCGGCGTAGCTCAGGTCAACGGAGGCGAGCTCGGTCTGGAACTGGGCGAGCATGGTCTTGATCACGCCGTCGGCGGTCGCGCCCTCGCCGAAGGAGTAGGTCTTCGGGAAGAGGAACCCCTCGAGCGAGTCGTTGCCGGCACCCTGGAGGAACGGGTAGTCGGCCACATAGTTGGAGGCCTTCGCCTGGGCCAGGAACTCGTCGGACGAGATGCCCAGGGTCTCCTGCACCGCCTGGGCGATACGGGCCAGCGTATAGCCCTCGGGGATGGTGAGCGAGATGCCGCCGGCGTTGGGACCCTCGGTAAGAAGCTCGATGAGCGAGCTCAGGTCGCCGCCGACCGTGATGGAGTACGTGCCGCTCTTGATCGAGGACTCCGCGTTCATGCGCGAGACCTGCGTGAGGAACTCGCTCTTGTTCGCGATGGCCTTGGCGTCGAAGAGGGCCTGCGCCACGTCCTTCGCCCCCGCGCCGTCGGCGACGGTCACCGTGACCACCTGGCCGGTCTCGATCTGCTGGGTATCGGAGCCGCCCTGGTTGAGCGAGGGGATCACGACGAACACGACGGCAAGGGCGACGATGACGACCGCGAGAAGGCCGCCTACCACGAGCCCGGCGCCTCCGCGCCGCTTGGTCTGCTCGCGGCGGACGTTGTGGCTGCCGGCGCGACGGGTGGCGCGCGTGGCCGCGGCGGACATGCGGTTGGTGGTGAGGGCGCCGCCGGAGGACGCGGGACGCGCAGCGCGCGGGGTCGCGGCGGCGCGGGGGGCGGCCTGCGCGCCGGAGACCCGGCGGGCGGAGACGCCGGAAGAAGGCCTCGGGGACTCCTGGCCCTGCGCGGGCGTCGAGAAGTGCGCGGCGCGGCGCGGACGTTGAGGGTTGGCGGGTGTGGTCATGGAAAGCCTTCTAGTCGGTGGCGTCGAGCTTGGAGTCGAGCCAGGATTGCAGGAAAAGCGACGCGGCGACCATGTCGACCTTGCCGCGCATGGAGCGCTCGGAGAGACCCTGCTCACGGAGGATGCGCTTGGCCTCGGCCGAGCTCAGGCGCTCGTCGGCGAACTCGAGCGGGAGGCCGCACGACTCGGCGATCCGGCGCGCCTGCGCCGTCACGCGCTCGGCCTGGGGCCCCTCCTCCCCCGCGAGCGTCATCGGACGCCCGCAGACGAGGACCTCGGGCTCCCAGTCGTCCAGGACGCGCCGGAACGTGCGGGCGCCGGCGAGGACCTCGGCGGCGGGCAGCACGCAGACCGGGGAGGCCACGCGGCCGGCCGGGTCGCTCACGGCGACGCCGACGCGGACCTCGCCGATGTCGAGCGCGAGCGCGCGCACTAGAGGCCGAGCTCCTTCTTGGCGGCGTCGAGCGCGGCGTCGATGCCGGAGACGTCGGAGCCGCCGGCCTGGGCCATGTTGGGGCGTCCGCCGCCGCGGCCGCCGACGAGGCCGGCGATCGCCTTGACGACGTTGCCGGCGGAGAAGCCGGAGGCGACGGCGGCGTCGGTGCCGCCGGCGAGAAGCGCGACCTTGCCGTCGGGGGTGGCCGACGCGATCACGCAGGCCACGGGCTCGCCCTTGGCCGCGTCGCGGATGCCGTCCCAGGCGGCGCGCATGTCCTTGCCGCCCAGACCGTCGATGCGGGAGACGACGAGCTTGTAGCCGTCGTGGTCGACCGCCTGCGCGAAGGCGGCGGCGACCTTGTCGGAGCCGGCGCCGGTCGTGGCGGCCTCGAGCTTCTTGCGGAGGTCGCGGGCCTCGGCGTTGAGGGCGGCGACGCGCTCGGCGGCGTCGGCCGGGCGGCACTTGAGCTCGCGCGCGACGCCCGAGAGGAGCTCGAGCTGCTCGTCGAGGTGCTCGATGGCGCCCATGGAGGTCACGGCCTCGATGCGGCGGGCGTTGGAGCCGACGGAGCTCTCGGAGACGATCTTGAAGAGGCCGAGCTCGGCGGTGTTGCGGGCGTGGGTGCCGCCGCAGAGCTCGCGGGAGAAGGGCGTGTCGGACTCGCCGGTGGAGACGACGCGGACGACCTCGCCGTACTTCTCGCCGAAGAGGGCCACGGCGCCGGAGGCCTTGGCCTCGTCGATGCCCATGACGCGGGTGACGATGGGCTCGGCGGCGAAGATCTCGGCGTTGACCATGCCCTCGACGCGGGCGAGCTCCTCGGCGGTCATGGCCTCGAAGTGGGTGAAGTCGAAGCGCAGGCGGTCGGGCCCCACGAAGGAGCCGGCCTGCGAGACGTGCTCGCCGAGGACCTGCTTGAGCGCGGCGTCGAGCAGGTGGGTGGCGGTGTGGTTGCGGCGGATGAGCTCGCGGCGGCCGTGGTCGACCGTGGCGGAGACGACGTCGCCCGCGCGCAGCTCGCCCTCCTCGACGACGCCGGAGTGCACGTAGAGGCCGTTCTTGTTCTTGGTGCCGCTCACGCGGACGCGGGCGCCGGAGGCGGAGGCCAGGTAGCCGGTGTCGCCGCACTGGCCGCCCATCTCGGCGTAGAACGGGGTCTTGGCGAGAACCACGGAGACCTCGTCGCCCGCGTGGGCGCAGTCGGCCTCGGCGTCGCCGGAGACGATGGCCGAGACCTCGCAGCCCTCGGCCGCGTCGTCCTCGTAGCCGCAGAACTCGGTCGCGGCGAGCTTGTCGGAAAGCGCGGTCCAGACGTCGTTGAAGGTGCCCCAGGCGTCGCGGTTGGCGGCGGCGCGGGCGCGCTCCTTCTGCTCGGTCATGCAGGCGTCGAAGCCGTCCATGTCGACCTCGTGGCCGGCGGCCTCGCAGATCTCGCGGGTGAGGTCGATCGGGAAGCCGTAGGTGTCGTGCAGCTTGAAGGCGACGTCGCCGGGAAGGACCGCGCCCTCGGCGAGCTTGGCGCACTCGCCCTCGAGCATGCTCTCGCCGGCGTCGAGCGTGGCGCCGAAGCGCTCCTCCTCGGCGCGGACGATGCCCTGGATAAGGGCGGACTGCTCGGTGAGCGCGGGGTAGTTGGCGCCCATGAGGCGCGTGACCTCGTCGACATAGTTGGAGAGGAAGGGGCTCTGGATGCTCATGAGGCGGGCGTGGTAGACGGCGCGGCGCAGCAGGCGGCGCAGGATGTAGCCGCGGCCCTCGTTGCCGGGCAGGATGCCGTCGCCGATCATGAAGGTAACGGCGCGGGAGTGGTCGGCCAGGATGCGCAGGCTGCGGTCCTTGGCGGCGTCGGTGCCGTAGGTGTGGCCCGAGAGCTTCTCGCCAACACCAATGAGGGACTGGAGAAGGTCGCCGTCGTAGTTGGTGCCCTTGTGCTGCATGATGGCCGCGATGCGCTCGAGGCCCATGCCGGTGTCGATGTTGCGGTGGGGCAGCTCGGGCATCGAGCCGTCCTCCTGGCGGTCATACTGCGTGAACACGAGGTTCCAGAACTCGAGGAAGCGGTCGCAGTCGCAGCCCGGCGCGCAGTCGGGGCTGCCGCAGCCGTACTCCTCGCCCTGGTCGAAGTAGATCTCGGAGCAGGGGCCGCAGGGGCCGGTGGGGCCGGCGGCCCAGAAGTTGTCGTCCTCGCCGAGGCGCGAGATGTGGTCGTAGGCCACGCCCTGGGCGTGCCAGAGCTCGATGGCCTCGTCGTCGTCCTCGAAGACGGTCATGTACAGGCGGTCTATGGGCAGGCCCAGGTGCTCCTCGCCGGTGATGAACTCGAAAGCCCAGGCGATGGCGTCGGCCTTGGTGTAGCCGCCGAACGAGAAGTTGCCGAGCATCTCGAAGAAGGAGAGGTGACGGGCGTCGCCGATGTTGTCGATGTCGTTGGTGCGCAGGCACTTCTGGCAGGAGCAGGCGCCGATCTCCTTCATGGTCTTGGAGCCCTGGTAGTACTCCTTGAACTGGTTCATGCCCGCGTTGGCAAGAAGCAGGGAGGGGTCGTCGGGCACGAGGGAGGACGACGGGCAGAGCTTGCAGCCCTTGGACTCGAAGAACTTGAGGAAGTCCTCGCGGATCTCCGCGGTGGTCATGGTCTTATAGTCAGCGGTGCTCATGTGTCTCCCCTGCGCTCGGGTGGTGCGTGTTCACATACAGCGAATCAGTATACCGCGCAGGTAGCGTCGCGTAAAAACCACACATGGTATGGGGAGGGGGTTAGGGCGACCGCGGGGCGAGCCGAGGCCTGCGCGGGGCGGCGCCCCCGTTCCGGGGCAGCTAGCGGCCCTGCGGCTCCCCGCCCGCCGCGTCGTCGCGGGCGGCCCCCTGCGCGCGGCCCTCGATGGCCTCGCGGTCCTCGTCGGTCAGGGCGCCGCGCAGGCGCGAGCCCTCGAAGAATCCCTCGTCGTCCAGCGCGTCGAGCTCCGGGAGGGGGTTGCCCTGGGCGTCCGTATAGGCGGTTCCGCGGAAGAGCGCCCCGCCCTCGGAGACGATCTGCCGGCCGGTCCTCGTCTCGAAGAAATACACGAAGGTGCCGCGCAGCGCCGCCGTGAGGGGCACGGCGAGCACCATGCCCACAGCCCCGCCCAAGCAGCCGCCGACGACGATGCCGACGAGGCTGAGCGCGGGGTGGATCTGCACGGCGCGCTGCATGACGAGGGGCGAGAGCACGTTGTCGGCCACGTTCTGCGCGACGACGGCGATGACGAGCGTGGCCACGGCGACCCCCGGCCCCACGAAGAGGGCCAGCAGGACCGAGACGATGCACGAGAGCGCGGGCCCGATGACCGGCACGAAATGAGCGACGAAGGTGAGGGCGCCGAGAAGCGCCGCGTAAGGGTGGCCCGCCACGGCGAGACCGGCCGCGAGCATGACGCCGTTGGCGATGGAGGTGATGAGCGTGCCGTACATGTAGCCGCCCGTCGAGCGCGAGAGCACGGCGAGCAGCAGCGTGACGTCGCGGCTGTGGGCGGGCCCCACGATGGCCGCGAGCTCGCGCGCCATGAGCGGGTAGTCCTTGGCCACCCAGTACGCGAGCACGAGCCCGAGGAAGACCGTGGTCAGGTCCTCGACCATGCCCGCGAGGTTCGCGACGAGCCCGCTCGAGATCTGACGCGCGAGGTCGCTCGCCATGGAGCTGCCCATGGCAGAGGCGGCCGCGACCGCCGAGTTGACCGTGACCTGCACGTGCGGGTCGGCGGACTCGCCGTAGGTCTTCCAGAACCGGGTCAGCGCGTCCTGCGCCTGCTCGATGTAGGCGGGGGTGTTGCGCAGGAGCACCATGAGCTCCTGCATGAGCGGGCCGCCGATGACCGAGAGGAGCACGGCGACCGCGACGAGGAAGACCAGGAGCGAGACGAATGCCGCCGCGCCGCGCGGGACGCGGCGGTCCTCCAGACGGTTGGTCAGCGGGCTGCAGATAAAACCGACGACGCCGCCCACGAGAATGAGCTCGAGCGCCTGCTGCACGAAGCCGAGCGCGCCGATGGTGAGCCACGCCGCGACGAAGACGCCCACGACGGTCCACACCGCGAGCATGCGCGGGCGCCAGCGCAGCACGAGCGCGCCGCGCTTCTCGGAGGCCGCCTCTTCCCCAGGGCCCGTCTTCATCGCATGAGCCCCTCGGGGTCGATCTTCTCCTGGATACGCTTGAGCGCGCGCCGGAGCATCCGCGAGACCTGCACCTGCGAGATCCCCAGCCGCTCGGCGATCTCCACCTGCGTCATGCCCTCCATATAGCGCATGCGGATGGCCTGCTGGTCCGCCTCGGGGAACTCCGAGATGACCTCCTCGAGGACCATGCGGTCGTCGGAGGCGGCCAGGTCCCCGTCGACGCTCGCGTAGCGGTCGATCACGGACGGCGCGTCGTCGTCCTCCGCGTTGCCCGTCCCCTCGAGGGGGACCGAGCTGTAGGCCGAGGACGACTCCATGGCCTCGAGGACCTCGTCGGCCGTGGTGCCCAGCTTGGCCGCGATCTCGTCGATGGTGGGGCTTCTCTGCAGCTCGGCCGTGAGCGCGTCGGTGGCCTGGTTGACCTTGGCCGAGAGCTCCTGGAGGCGGCGCGGGACGCGGATGGTCCAGCCCTTGTCGCGGAAATGGCGCTTGACCTCGCCCATGATGGTGGGCGTGGCATAGGTGGTGAACTCGAGGCCGCGGTCCGGCTCGAAACGGTCGATGGCCTTGATGAGGCCGATGGTGCCGACCTGGATCAGGTCGTCGAGGGGCTCGCCGCGGTTCTTGAACTTGGCGGCGATGTAGCGCACGAGGTTCAGGTGGCTCACGATGAGCTGCTCGCGCGCCTCCTCGTCGCCCTCCTGCTTATAGCGCCGGAAGAGCTCGCGGGTGCGCTCCTTGTCCCAGGCGGGCTTGCCCTTGGACACGCGGCGCAGGCGACGGCGCGCCGCCTTGGCCGAGGCCTCCGCGCCGTCGGCCCCGGGGGCTGCGGCACGGTCCTTCTCGGGCTCGTTACTGCTCGCCATGGACACCGCCCGCCCGGAGCTCGAGCACGAGCGCGCCGCCCTCTTCATCGATGCCGAAGTCCTCGCAGATGGCGTCGAGAAGCGCCTCCACGAGGTCGAGCGACTCGTCGTCGAGGGCATCGAGGTCCTCGCCGATCGAGAAGCACATGGAAAGCCCCTCGTCCTCTTGCGAGAAGGTCATGTCGACGGACTTCTGGCCGGTCGCGCAGGCGTAGACGAAGCCCTCCTCGGCGGCCATGCGGACGTCCTCGACGTCGTCGACGCCGAAGTCGGCCGCCGCGGCGAGGGTCGCCGCGGCCATGCGGGCGACGCGGGCGTAGTCGGGGGCGGCGGGCACGGACAGGGCGACGCTGCGCCCCACGTTGCGGGAAACGGTCATCTCTTCTCCCCTCCCTTACTCGGCGCTGCCGGCGGGCTCGCCGTCCGCGGCCGCGGGCTTCTCGCCGTAGACGACGTAGGAGGTCGGCTTGCGCTCGGCCTTGGGCGCGGGCTTGGAGGCCCCTTCGGGGATGGTCACGGAGCCTTCGTCGCGGGAGCCCGCGGCCTCGGCGAGCGCCGGGGACTCGTCGGCGACGCGGCCGGCGACCCTCTTTACCGCGTTGGCCACGGAGTTGGCGGCGCCGGAGACCGCCCCGTTGACGGCCTCGGTCACGCCGGCGGCGGTGCCCGAGACGGCGGAGACGTCCGAGAGGATGGCGTTCACGCTGGCGAGCGAGGCGTTGGCGGAGTCCATCGCGGCGTTCGCCTTGAGGGCGATGGGGCCCACCTGCTTGACGGCGGGCTCGAGCTCGTCGACCATGCCGTCGAGCTTGGCCACAATGGGCTGGGCCTGCGCGATGACCTCGTTGGCGGAGGCGGACACCTCCTCGATGTTCCTGCGTGCGGAGCGGACGGCGAGGGCGATCTCGACGACGGCCCACACGGCCACGACGGCAAGGACGATGAGCGCGATGTTCAGGTAATCCATTCGTGCGCCTCCATATAGGGGTCTTCAGGCTGGGCGGGCCGGGCCCGCAATGCGTCCTATTCTACCCAAACGGCGTCAGCCGAAGGCAACGAGCCCGGCCATGAGCATGAGCGGCATGGCGACCACCGAGAGCAGGGTCGACATCGCGACCATGCCCGCCGCGTAGCGGTAGTCCCCCTTGCCGAAGATCTGGCAGAGCGTGGCCGCGGTGGTCCCGCACGGACAGATGAAGCCGATGAGCAGCGTCGTCTTCACGGCGGGCTCCACGGGCGCGAGCATGAGCACGAGGACGGAGAGCGCCGGCGTCACGACCAGGCGCAGGAGGCACGCCTTGTAGACGGAGAGGTTCCGGACGATGCCGCCGAGGTCGGCCTGCGCCAGATAGATGCCCAGGACGACCATGGCAAGGCCGGTGTTCATGTCGGCCATGCCGTCGACGAGGGCGCCGGGCACGCCCGTGAGGTCTATGGAGAGAAGGAAGAGCACGAACCCGAGCACGATGGCGACGATCGCCGGGTTCGTCGCGATCCTCTTCGCGTCGAGGACCGACGCGTCGCGCGTTATGACGTAGGCCGAGTAGGTCCAGATCACGACGGTCTGGACGGCCATGCTCACCGAGATGTAGAAGACGTAGTCCTCCCCCACGACCGCCTGGGTAAGAGGCACGCCGATGAAGCCCATGTTCGAGACGACGACGCCCGCCTTGCCGATGCCGTCGCCGCGCGCGCCGTAGGCCACGCGCACGCAGGCCATGCAGACGGCGAGAAGCACGAGCGTGATGGCGGCGGAGATGCCCGCCACCTGCAGCTTGTGGGCGTCGAAGGCGCCCGCGAGCGTGCGCAGGATGACGGCGGGCATCGAGACGTAGACGGCGAAGTTGGTGAGCGAGCGCGAGCCGGCCTCGTCGACGAGGCCGATGCGGTAAACGACGAAGCCCACGGCCATCATGAGGAACATGGCGACGGTCTGGGTGAGCATGACGGGCATGGTCGTGGCGAGCGAGAGGTCCGTGGGAGGCTCCTTATATGAGGGGTTTGATCGCCCCACATGCTAGCAGCCCGGCGGCGCCGCGGCGAAACCCGAAACGAAAAGGCTACGCCTGGCCCTTGGCCCCGCCTTCCCGGGCCTCGCGCTCCTCGGCGACGTCGCGCCCGAGTGCGTCCACGCGCCAGGCCTCCCAGCCGCGCGGGCTCGGCGCGTAGAAGGCGCCCCGCTCGAGCCCCTCGGGGAGGTAGCGCTGCTCCACCCAGCCGCCCGGGTAATTGTGGGGGTAGAGATACGCGCCGTACTCCTCGGAGCCGGGGCGGTGGCGGTCGCGCAGGTAGTTGGGGACCTCGCGGCGCGGGCCCTGCCTCACCTCGGCCATCGCGGCGTCGATGCCCGCCTCCGCGGCGTTGCTCTTCGGCGCGAGGGCGTTGTAGAGGGCAGCCTGCGCGAGGTTGATGCGGCACTCGGGCATGCCGATGACCTCGACCGCGCGGAAGGCGGCCTCGGCGACGAGAAGGGCCTGCGGGTCGGCGTTGCCGATGTCCTCCGAGGCGGCGATCATGATGCGCCGCGCGATGAACTTGGGGTCCTCGCCGGCGTCGAGCATGCGCGCGAGCCAGTAGAGCGCGGCGTCCGGGTCGCTGCCGCGCATCGACTTGATGAAGGCGCTGATGACGTCGTAGTGCATGTCGCCGGACTTGTCGTAGGGAAGGCCGCGGCGGGGGTTGGCCTCCAGCACGTGCTCGGCGGTGATGTCCACCGGGGAGGCGGCCGAGGGCGCGGGGGCGCCGGGGTCGGCCGGCGCGGCCATCTGGCTCGCGAGCTCGAGCGAGGTGAGGGCCGACCGCCCGTCTCCCCCGGCGAGCTTGACGATCTCGGCCTTCGCCCCGGGAGTGAGGGTGAAGGCGCCGGCGAGGCCCTCGGGGGCCGCGAGCGCCCGGTCGAGCATGCGGCCGATCGAGTCGTCGTCGAGCGGCCTCAGCTCAACGATCCTGCTGCGGCTGATGAGGGCGGAGTTGACCTCGAAATAGGGGTTCTCGGTGGTGGCGCCGACGAGGACGACGGTGCGGTCCTCCACCGCGTGCAGCAGCGCGTCCTGCTGGCTTCGGTTGAAGCGGTGGATCTCGTCCACGAACAGGATGGTGCGCCGGCCCTGCGTGAGCAGGCGGCTCTCGGCGGCCTCGATCTCCCGCCGAAGGTCCTTGACCGTTCCGGTGATGGCGCTTACCTCGACGAACTCGGCGTGCGTGGTGTTCGCGACGATGCGGGCGAGGGTCGTCTTCCCCGTGCCCGCGGGCCCGTAGAGGATGACCGACGAGAGCGTGTCGTGCTCGATGGCGCGGCGCAGCCACGAGCCCTCGCCCACCGCCTGCTCCTGGCCGTAGTAGCCGTCGAGCGTGCGCGGGCGCATGCGGGCGGCGAGCGGCGCGTTGTCGTTGCGGCGGCTCGTCTCTATGCGCGTGAACAAGGTATCCATGGGAACGATTGTACTACATGTAACGACGCGAGATGCCGGCTGGAGAGGATCGCCGCGAGGCGCTTCTCGGCATCGGCGGCGCGACCCGCGCCTACGGCCTCACGCCGTCGCCGAAGTAGCCTCGCAGCGGGAACAGCGACGCCGACTCGGGGAAGACCGCCTCGCAGGTGGCCATGAAGTAGTCGTCCGTCATCGATGAGATGAAGTCCACCACGGTCTGGTCGAGGTCGTCCTCCCAGTCGTACTCGCGGCCGTAGTGCGCCAGGCGCCGCTCGCAGCCGCGGATGTGCTGGCGGAAGATCGCCGACGACTCGTCGCCGGCGCGCAGCGCCTCGAGCTCGTGCTCGTAGAGCCGGTCGAAGAGCTGCGCCGTCTCGCGCCCGAGGCCGCTCGAGACCTCGCCGGCGCCGTAGATCTTCTCGTAGTTCTCGCGCTTGGCGCGCTTGAGCTCGGCGAAGCCCTCCTCGCTCATGGCGATGTGCCCGCGGCCGACGCTGTTCTCCACCACGTCGGCGACGAAGGCGGCGAGCGCCCAGGCGTTGTAGCCGCCGCCGAGGCCGTCGTCGAAGGCGTCCTCGGAAAGAAGCCCCGCGCGCACGGCGTCCTGGCGGTCCTTGCCCACGTAGGCGATGATGTCCGAGACGCGCACGACGCAGCCCTCGAGCGTCATCGGCCGCAGGTGCCCGATGGCGTTCTCGCCGGTCTCCCAGCAGGAGCCGACCACGCGGTCGAAGGTGTCGAACTCGGCGAGGCCGCTCGTCTCGAAGACCTGCTGCTCGAACTCGCCGTTGTGCGTGAGGCAGCCGTCGAGGGTCTGCAGGCTCACGTTGCGGCCGCCGAGCACGTCGATGACGCGGACCGACTGCACGTTGTGGAAGAACCAGCGCCCGGTGCGGGCGTGGTAGGCGTCGTTGAGGAAGTGCTCCCCCGCGTGGCCGAACGGCGTGTGGCCGATGTCGTGGCCCAAGGCGATGGCCTCGATGAGGTCGAGGTTGAGCCCGAGCGCGCGCCCGATGTCGCGCGCGACGCGGCCGACGAGCTGCACGTGGAGGCCCCGGCGCGTCAGGTCGTCGTTGGCCCTGAAGGAGAAGACCTGCGTCTTTCCGGACATGCGGTTGTAGGCCGGCAGGTGGACGATCTTCTCGGCGTCGCGCACGAAGGCGGGGCGCACCTGCGTGTCGCGGTCGCGCTCGGCGGAGCTGCGGCGGATGGCGGAGGCGTTCTTGCAGGCGAACGGCGCGAGGCCGCCGGAGGCGATGCGCTCATGCACCGCCCGGGCGGCCTCGGCCGAGAGCTCCCCGGTCAGACCCGGGGCGAGTTTGTTCACCTGAACCATGGGCTCGCAGACCTCTCGCGCGGCGCACTCGCCCGCGCTAGTCGCGGACGACGAGGCAGCCGCGGTACACGTGGCCGCGGCCCTCGCCCATTATCTCCTTATCGGCGCCGTCGGGGAAGACCCCGGCGAGCTTGCCGCCGAAGACGTAGAGGCCCAGGCGCTCGCCGGCGACGGAGGACTCGGAGCCCGGCGCGGGGACGTGGGCCTCGACGAAGGCCATCTCGTCGTCGGAAAGGCAGCTCATGGCCTCGGGCGCGCGCAGGGCGCCGAAGAGCGCGTCGGTGGCGCAGCTCCAGGTCGAGAACCCGCCGATGACGCAGGCCAGGCCGCGGCTTGCGGCCTCGACGAGCGCCTTCGTGCCGGGGCACGGGCGCCGCGCGATCTCCTCGGTGGAGG
This sequence comes from Alloprevotella sp., assembly GCA_963649365.1. GTDB lineage: Bacteria > Actinomycetota > Coriobacteriia > Coriobacteriales > Atopobiaceae > Paratractidigestivibacter. Next base: position 50,008 of record CAVJHQ010000001.1, on the reverse strand, counting down.
CCAGGCGGTAGACGCAGGCGATGGGGCCGTCGTCGTCGACGAGGCGGCACTGGCCGCAGGCCTCCTCGACGCGCAGGCTGCAGATGTCGACGAAGCGCGCGAACGTGCCCTGCTCGGCCATGCGCTCGCAGATATCGGCCACCTCGTCGAGGTCGGCCTCCTCGGGATAGCCCACGATGCCCACCGCCGGGCTCTCGGCGTGGTGGGTGCCGGCGTTGGCGTTGGCCCAGGTGCGGTAGGTGGCGCGCAGGGTCTCGACGAGGGCGTCGACGGAGTCGAAGGACTCGATGCGCGGGTGGGAGGAGGCGAACTCGCGGTAAGCGTCGGTCATCTGCTCGGCGCGGGTGACCTCGACGGTGGCGGTCATGCCCGTGAAGCCGTCGACCGAGATGCCTCGGACCTGCAGGGCGCCGGTGCGGCCGCAGAAGTCGACGTCGACGCGCGCCAGCGGGACCATGGCGTCGTAGCCGGTCGGGACGAGGGTGAGCCGCTCGACCTCGGCGTCGAAGCCGAAGCGGGAGCGGAAGGAGGGGTCCTTGAGGTAGAGCGTAGCGACCTTGTCCATGATCGAGCCGCAGGTCTCGGCCGCGGCCGAGAGGACCTGGACCTGGCCCGCGCTGAGGATGCGGGGGGTCGCGGACCACGGGAGCGATCCGGAGCGGTGGGCGGCGTGGGTCGTCGCGAGGTAGCGGTCGGCCTTGGCGATGCTCGCGTCGTCCTCGGGAAGGGAGTCGACGATGCCGGCGAACTCGCGCTCGAGGGCACAGAGGGATTGCGCCATGTTTACCTCCAAAATGAGGGGTCGTCTTTTCGGCGAACGGTAGAAAATCAACGCTCACCGGAACGGCACGGCATTGTAGCCGTTTTGCCGCGCCTGGCAAGAAGCTCATTTCTCTTCATTCGTTCACTTTGTGGGCGCCTTGTGGAGGTAAAACGATTGAAGCCGTCAGTTACCTGCGGCTTTACGTGCCAGAAACGTAACGCTTTCCTTCAATTTTTCGCATAGGACGCGCTGCCCCTCGGGCCCCGGGTGGTCGGACCCGTCGGCGAGGAGCGCCGCCTCGGCGGGAAGGATTCCGTCCCCCTCGACCAGCCAAACCTGGCCATGGGGCGCGGCCGCCTCCCGGACGATGCGGGCCACGTCGGCGAAGCAGCTCTGGGGATGGGTCGGGTAGAGCGCCTCGGTGTGGAACAGCGGCGTGAGCGCGAGCACGGGAACGCCCGGCCAGGCGCGGCACACCTCCGAGAAATAGGCGCGCGCGTCGCGCTCCACGGCCTCGGCGCGGCAGGGCTCGAAGCGGTAGTTGGCTCCGAACTCGACGACGACGAGCGAGGGCGAGACGGCGCGGGGGGCGTCCGCGACGGAGCCCGGCTGGAACACCTGGCCGCCGATGCCCTGGTTGACGAGCCCGAGGCCGAGGTCGCCGGCGAGCAACGCGGGCCAGGCCAGGGCCGGGTCGCAGGCGGTGAAGCCCTGCGCGATCGAGTCGCCGAGGACGAGGAGGGTCCCCTCGGGGGCGGGCGCCGGCTCGATGAAGGAGCCGTCGCCGTAGACGCCGCGCAGGCGGCAGCCCGTAAGGCACGGCAGCCAGATGCGGGCGCGGCGCTTCTTGCCGGGGGCGAAGCCGAGGGCGAAGATGAGCCCGCCGTCGTCGCCCGGAACGCGCGCGCCGCCCAGCCGCTTGCCCTCGCACACGAGCGAGAAGCCGTCGAAGGGAGCGCGCGCGGAGGGGTCGTTGCGCACGAGGTCGGCGACCATGGCGGCGGACCCCGACGGCATGGGGTCGAGCTCGGCCTCGATCGCCACGTGGGCGGAGTCCGTCACGAAGTCGAGGCAGATCCCCGAGGTGCAGGCGGCCATCTGGCGATAGAGCCGCGGGTGCCAGGCGGCGATGCCGCCGACCTCCGCGAGCTGGGCGGCCGTGAAGCGCGAGGGGCGCGCCCAGCCGTCGGCCGAGACGTCGACGCGCAGGGCGCCGCGGACGAGGAGCGAGGCGTCCGCCCTTATGGTCACGTCCATGCGCTACCTCCCGAAGACTTCCTCGAGCACCTTGAGGACGCCCTGCTCGCGGCACGGGTCGCAGACGAGGTCGGCCGCGGCCTTGACCTCGTCGGAGCCGTTGCCCATGGCCACGCCGACGCCCGCCAAGCGCAGCATCTCAACGTCGTTTCCGGCGTCGCCGAAGGCCATGACCTGCGACGCGTTGATTCCGAACGTATCCATGAGCGCGCGGACGCCCGTGGCCTTGGATACGCCGCTCTGCACGACGTCGAGGTAGCCGAGGCAACCGTCCACGCCGGAGTCGACGACGTCCATGGCGCCCCCGAGCGCGCGGCGCAGGGCCTCGACCGAGCCGGGGAGCTCGGGGGCGCCGACGCGCGACCAGTACATGAGCACGTCTGTGCGCGCCGCCTCGTCGGCGAGCGACGCGACCTGGCGCATGTTGTGGGAGTACATGGTCATCTCGTCGACGAAGCTCGCGTCGGCGCCGCGCTCGACGAAGGCGCCCTGCGCGCAGACGGCGCACAGGGGGATGAGCGGATAGGCGGCGTGGGCCGCGAGCAGGCGGTCGACCGCCTCCGACGAGGCCACGCTGAGCTGCGGCTCGTTGCCCTCCGGGCGAACGAAGGCGCCGTTGGAGGCGATGACGGAGATGCGCGGCGCGAGCTCGCCGAAGATGTCCTCGACCTGGAAGCTCTGGTTGCTCGTGGCGACGGCGAAGCGGCAGCCCGCCTGCTGCATCCTGCCGAAGACCGCGCGGAAACGCTCGCGCGAGAAGTCCTCCCCGCCCTTGTCCAGAAACGTGCCGTCCTCGTCGACGACCACAAGCTTGACCTGCTCTTTATTGATCACAGTGTTTCTCCTTATATAGAGTACGCGCACGCAAGTCTATACTAGGCGCGCCACAAGCTTACGAAAGGACCCGCGATGACCAAGTATCTGCGTTTCATGCGGCACGGCGCAACCGAGCTGAACGTCGCCGATTGCTGGCAGGGGCGCGCCGACTCCCCCTTGACCGAGCTCGGCCGGAGGCAGGCCGCCGAGGCCGGCGCGCACATGGCCGACGCAGGGATAGAGCCGGACCACGTGCACTGCTCGCCGAAGGGCCGCGTCCTCGAGACGCTCGCCTGCGCCCTGCCGTCCGTCTACGCCCGCGGCGCCTACGAGCTCGAGCCGGGCCTCGTGGAGATAAGCTTCGGGTCCCTGGACGGCAAGAAGCACATGGCCGACGAGCCGAAGAGCCCCTTCCGCGACAGCTTCCTTCCCCTCGGCGGCGAGTCGGAGGACGACGTCGAGCGGCGCGTCTGCGCCGCAATCGAGCGTCTCATGCTCGCCGAAGACGCCCGCGACGTGCTCGTCGTCTCCCACGGAACGTGCGGGCGCATCTTCCGCAACCGCTGGGCCGCGCTCGCGCGCGTCGAGGCGCCCCGCCACCTGGCCAACTGCTGTGTGTATACCTACGAGTTCGACGAGGAGGACCGGACCTTCTCGCTCGTCGAGATATACGAGCCCACGCTCGCCACAAGTCCCGACGACTTCATAGCCGCACGGTAGGACCGCGTGAAGGGCCCGCCGGGTTAGAGGGTGCGGCGCGGCCCGATGCCCGTCTTGGCACGGCGGCGGCGCCTATTCGTCCGGGCCGATCTCCTCATAGAACTCCCGGCCGTCGTCCAGGCGCAGCACGAGCACCCGGCCGAAGCCGTGGCCGCCCGCCGCGCCGGCGTCGATGTCCCAGCGGTCGGCGACGCCGCCCGTGGACCCGTCGGCCCCCAGGCGCACGAGGCAGGCGCGTCCCTCGGCGTCGCGGCCGAGGTCCGTCCCCTCACCCGTGACCATGCCCAGGTACGGCGTGGGCGTGTGGCCCGCGATGACGACGGGGCCCTCGCCCTTCTCGTCGATGAGGCCCGTGTGGCGCGACCAGAAGTCCTCGCGGATCCACATGAGGTCGTCGGGGCGCTGGGCAAAAAGAAGGGCGTCGATCTGCTCTGGGGTGTCCCACGGCCCCTCCCCCACGCGCGCCGGGTCGATGCCCGCGTGCGTCAGGATATAGCGCCGCCCCGCCACCTCGACGTGGGCGCACGGCGGCAGCCCCGCCACCCAGGCGACGACCTCGTCGGCCTCCTCCTCGGAAAGCGAGGCCAGGGCCTCGGAGGTGACGATGCCCCCGTTCATGCCCCAGTTGGCGGCGTTCAGCGTGTTGTCGGGATCCCTCATGCAGGCCATCATCAGGTCCTCGTGGTTGCCCATGAGCACGTGGGAGCCCGGCAGGCCCCGCACGAGCGAGATGACGCCGAGCGGGTCGGGGCCGCGGTCGATCATGTCGCCCAGGCAGTAGTAGGCGTCGCCCTCCGAAGGTTCGGTCCGCTCGAGCGCGCGGGCAAGGGGCGCCGCGTGTCCGTGGACATCAGAGAAAACGTATGTGGCCATCTCGCCCCCTCGAGCCGCCGTTCAATCCAAGATGCTAGGTTACCTGCCGCCTTGCGCCGGGGCGGCGAGAAACCCCAGCGGCGGGCCGAACGGTAGCCAATTAGAAAAGTCAGGCCTTCCAGCCCACAGGGCCGTCGGGAAGCGCGGCGGCGCCCTCGAAGTTGAGGTTGCCGGTGAGCTCCTCGCTCGCCGCCTCGTCGAAGCCGCAGGAGAAGACCTCGGCCAGGGCCGGCAGCACACAGGCGCGAGCCGCCTCGAAAAGGTCGGCGAAAGAGTCGTTGGAGACGTGGCCGGTGAAGGGGTTCTTCCACGGCCTGTGCCCCCGGTTGTCGAAGTCGCTCACGGCCTCGGCGCGCACGCGGTGCGACATCGCGGCGACGCGCGAATGGCCGTGGGCGCTGACCCGCCGCTCGAGGAGCGCCATGGCCGCGGCCTTCTTGCCGCCCGGCGAGTAGAACACGCGCTGGACCAGGCGAAACTCGTGGACCGCGGTCGAGAAGGTCCGCGGGTCGACGGCGCGCCCGTAGGCCCACAGCGCGACGTAGAAATAGACCTTGTCGACGGCCGAGAGCACACGGGCCGACGCCTTGAGGACCTCGGCGTAGGGCCGGTACTCGCGGATGGTCTTGTGCTCGGTGCCCCACAGGACCGCCTCGTCGAGGTCGCGCTCGATCTCCGCGTGGACGACCGAGGCGGACTCGGGGCCCAGGCCCTCGACGCCCGCCGAGGTGAGCCCTTCCTGCCAGAAATACACGAGCGGGTGGACGGACCGGTCGAGCAGGTAGTGGCACACGAAGCCGGCGACGTAGGCCCGCGCGACCATGCGGTCGATGCCCTCCAGGCGCTCGGCCGCCTCGCGCATGGCGAAGACCAGGCGGGCGGGGCGCGACTCGTGCATCACGTTGCCGAGCGGCTCCCACTTGCCCATCAGGGGATCTATGCACAGGAAGAACAGGGGGTCGGGCCCCTGGTTGCCCAGCAGGAAAGCGCGCTTCTCGTCCTCGGTGGTAAAGCCGAGGAGCTGCGAGACGTCGTCTTCGACGCTCTTCCCGAAGAAATCGTGAGTAAGGATCGCGGGCATCGTGGGGTCCCTTCGACGGATGTGCTGCATCCGATTATGCCCCAGCGGGCGGCGCCGGCGGCGGAGGCTCGGGGCGAATCCTCGCCATTTGCGGGCGTTTACCCAACCCTTACGGCGATTGGGCGCGCGGGCGCGGCGCGCAGGGGTAACGTTGGCTTATTATTGCCCGGAAACAGAGACGGGCCTTCTTGGAAGATACGGAGATGCGATGCCCCGACACAAAGTAACCCATGCCGAGCGGACCTGGATCATGTACGACGTGGGCAACTCCGCCCTCGTCCTTCTCGCCACCAGCGTGATCCCCATCTACTTCAGCTCGCTTTCGCCGGACGGGGACACCGTCGTGGCCTGGAGCTACGCCGAGACCGTGGCCTCGCTCATCATCGCGCTGCTCATGCCCATCCTCGGCTCCATCGCCGACATGGAGGGCATGAAGAAGAAGTTCATCGCGGGCTGCGTCGGCACGGGCGTGGTGGCCACGGTCGCCCTCGGCATCCCCACGAGCGCGACGGCCTTCCTCGTCATCTACGTGATCAGCTCGGTCGCCCTCAACTCCTCCATGGTCTTCTACGACGCGCTGCTCGTCGACACCACCACGGACGAGCGCATGGACGAGATCTCGAGCCTGGGCTACGCCTGGGGATACATCGGCAGCTGCGTGCCCTTCATCGCCTGCCTGCTCGTGGTGCTCAACTACGACAAGCTCGGCATCAGCCTGCAGAACGCCATGCAGATCGCCTTCGTCATCACCGCCGGCTGGTGGCTCGCGTTCACCATCCCGATGCTGCGCCACATCCAGCAGCGCCACTTCAAGCCCCGCGAGAAGCACGCCATCAGGAAGGCCGTCACCGGCATCGGCGCCACGCTCAAGGAGATGTGGGCGAACAAGGCCATCAAGTACTACATGATCGCCTACTTCTTCTACATCGACGGCGTCCACACCATCATCAAGCTCTCGACGAGCTACGGCACCGACCTCGGCATCGACTCCGCGCAGCTCGTGCTGGCGCTTCTCGTCACGCAGTTCGTCGCCTTCCCGTCGGCCATCATCTACGGGCGCCTCTCCGCCAAGCACGGCACGCGCAGGATGCTGCTCATCGCCATCGCGGCCTACTTCGGCATCACGCTCTTCGCGGCGCTGTTCCTGCGCACCGCCACCGAGTTCTGGATCCTCGCCATCATGGTCGGCATGTTCCAGGGCGGCATCCAGGCGCTCTCGCGCTCCGAGTTCGGCAAGCTCTGCCCCAAGGAGCGCTCCAACGAGTACTTCGGTTTCTTCGACATCTTCGGCAAGTACGCCGCCATCCTCGGCACGTTCCTGGTGGGCACCTTCACCGCCCTCACCGACAACTCGAGCCTGGGCGTGATGAGCATCGCCATCCTCTTCGTCGTCGGCTTCCTCGTCATGCTCAAGGTCCCCGACCAGGCGGACGCCTAAGCAAGAAGCGCAAAGTAAGGGCAACGGGGCCGCGGCCCGGGTCATTCCCGGCCGCGGCCCCGTTTTCTCGTCCCGGACAAGGGGCGGCCGCGCCCTTACCTGAAGTCGAGGAGCGCCGAGAGCTCCACGTCGAAGACGTCGCTCAGGGCGTTGAGCGTGTAGAGCTCCGGGTTCATCGGGGTGCCGGGGCGGCTCTCGCCCTTCTCGTACTTCTGGTACGTGAAAGTAGCGATGCCCGCGCGCGAGGCGACCTCCTCCTGCGTGAGCCCGCACTCGCAGCGCAGATCCCTCAGGCGGGCCCCGAGCTTGAGCGAGAGCTCGATCTCCGCGTCGGTTATGTTCCTTCTCTTCGGCATGAGGAAAAGGGTCGAGCAAGCGCGTCGGGCAGACCACCATACTTGGATGGTATTCGGACATCGCCACAAAACTCAGGGGCGCCCCCGCGATGCGGGCGCGCGGGCCCCTTCTCGCCGTCTGCGGGCCAGAACGAGGGCGGCGGCGAGAAGGGCGGCGGCAAGAAGGGCGGCGGCGATGGCGGCCACCTGCCCGAAGTGGAGCTCGAGGACGTCGGTGGTCACGCGGAAGCCCTTCGCCTCCGCCCGCGAGACGTGACCGGCGAGGTCGGTGGCCACGACGGCGAGCTCGCGCTCGGCGCGCGGCCTCGCCTCGACGCGGAAGGAGTAGTTCCCGTACCCGTCGTCGACGGCGTCCGCCTCACGTCCGTCGACGAGGACCTCGACGCTGCGGACGCCGATGTTGTCCACGACCTTGAAGGTCCCCCGGTACTCGCCGGCCTCGATGACGTCGCCGTCGCCGATGCTCAGGCCCAGGATGGAGGGGCCGACCGTGTCGAGGACGAACTCGGCCTCCGCCGAGGACTCGGCTCCGCTCTCCCTGTCGAAGAAGCTCGAGCTCGAGTTGACGTTGCCTGCGCGGTCGCGGGACCGGACGCTCACGTGATAGCGGCCGTCGCGCGCGAAGTTGCCCGCGGCGACGGTGTAGCGGCATACGCTCCATCCGCGCGTGCCGTCGGCGCCCGACGTCCCTTCCTCGACAGAGTAGCCCGTGGATCCCGGGCCCTCGGTCAGCTGAAGCTCATTCACCTCGGCCCCGCAGGTGACGACGACCGCATGGTTCCCCATGGCCACTCCCGAGACGTTGATCTCCTCGAAGGCGACGGGCCGGGCCGCGGAAAGGTAGCCGCCGTTTTCCGCCAGCGCGTCGGGGTCGGCCACGCGAAACGTCGAGCCGCAGCGGTTGACGGAGAACGTGACCGCGGCCACGGCCTCGTTGCCGGCCAGGTCGACCGCGCGGGCCGTCAAGGTGTAGATATCGTCGGAGGCCTCCCCATGGGCCAGGTCCTCGAGGCGCGCCGTCCCCGAGAGGCCCTCGGAGGCCACCACTCCCGGCCAAGAGACCTCCCCGTTCCTGCTGCCGACGACCTCCCAGGAAACCCCGTCCGCGTCCAGGTTCGCCTCGTCGGCGAAGTCGATCCGCGGCGCCGCCTCCCCGTTGTAGGCGCAGGAGTCCTCCACGCCGGTTATCGCCACGGTCGGCGGCGTAAGGTCGACCACGAACTCATCGGCCTCGTACGGCTCAAGGGCGTTGCCCGCCTTGTCCTTGCCGGCGACGCGGAGGCGATGCGCGCCGTCGGCCGCGAACACGACCTCGAGGGTATGTACGTCGCCGTCGCCCGACCACGCGCCGACCGCACCGTCCGTCTCGACGTCGATGAGGGAAGCGTCGAAGTTGTGCTCGACGACGCTGACGGTCGCGGTGCGCGGGGCCCGGTAGTACTTTCCGTTGCGGGCGTCCTCGTTGTCGAAGCTCACCTGCACGGACGGGGGCGTCGCGTCGATGGTGAACTCCCCGATGCGCGCGGCGCCCACATTGCCGGCCGGGTCGCTCACCCGGGCCTCGACCGAGTAATGCCCGTCCTCGAAGAGCGTCTCGGCCAGGCCGTAGCGGCTGTACGCGATGCGTTTCCCCCGGGAATCCACGAACGTCAGGGCGTCCAGGCCCGCGATCGAGAGGTCGCGCGCCGCGCGGCCCCACGAGGACGCGGCGCCCCCGGAATCCCCGGCGAGCTTATGTACGCTCAGGACCGCCTGTCCCGGGTCGTGCCCCAGAAGAAACGGCAGGTTAAGCTCGTCCACCGTGAGCGAGACGACGCAGGCGGAGTTGTAATACGCCCCCTCTTCGGCGCCCGACAGCCCGACGCCCGGGGCCGAGAGGTCGAGCACCAACGCCTCGGGATGAGCCTCCTGCGCAGGAAGGACCGAGACGTTCTCGACCTCGGCCTCGGAGGCGACGCGCGCCGTGCCGCGCGGCGAGAGGCTCCAGACCCGCTCGTTCTTGGCGAGGTCGACGACCCGGATATAGACGTCCCGGTCGAGCGCGCGGCCCTCGGCGAGCTCTACGGTCGCCGTCATTCTCGCCTGCCCCGCGACGGCCTTGTCGGGCGCGAGCACGCTGCGGCCATAGAACCCGTCGCCGGCGTCGACGACGTCCACGGACCAGAGCCCGGCCTCGTCGGAGACGTCCACAATGAGCGACGCGGGGCGAGCGTAGAACCAGGAGCCGTCCGGGTAGCTGTTCGCCGCGTCGGCGCTCATGCGGGCGCCCGTGACCTCAGGCGCGGTCGCGTCAACGGTAAACGGGCCGTACGAGCAGCCCGAGCGTGCCGTTCTCCCCGCCTTGTCGACGGCCACGACATCCACGCGGTTGCCGCCGCCCTCGGCAAAGGAGACCTTCTTTACCCATCGGCGCGCGTCGGCCTCGTCGCGCTCCCACTCCGTCTGGGAGCAGCCTCCCGCGAGCTCGACCCGCGAGGACTCCGGGTCCAGGTGGTCGTCCACGACGGCGATGCTCACCGTGACCCCCTCGTTGAAGTACTCGACGCCGTCGTGGACGTTGGTCGGGGGCATATCCTGGGTTATCTCCACCGATGGGTCGACGGTGTCCACGTAGAACCCGCCGGAGTCGTAGCGCGACGATTCCCTCCCCTGCCCGTCGAGGATGCGGGCGCGGTTGCCCGCGAGGTCCGTCGCCTCGACGACCAACCGATGCGCCGCGGCCGAGTTCTTGAAGGTAATGGTGCCCTTGTGCCCGTCTTTGCCGTCGGCGGTCCACCTGACCTCGGAGACCGAGCCCTCGTCCCCGCTGTCCGAGACCTGCACGAGGCGCTCGTCGAAGCTCGCGTCGCGCACCGTGACGACCGCGGTGCGCTCCTGGGCAAGGCACGACCCTGCCCGGGCATCGTCCCCGAAGGCGACCGTCATCTCCGGGGGCGTGGCGTCGATGACGAAGGAGTCCATCTTGAAGACCTCGTGGCCCGCGGCGTCGCGCACCGAGACGCGCAGCGAGTGCCGGCCGTCGTCGGGAAACGTAACCGTGGCGAGGAAGCGCGAGCCCTCCTTCGCCCACTCAGAGCCGCCTTCGCCCTTCCGGACGGTCCCCGTCGTCTCGATACGGGCGCGTTCCTCGTCGAACCCGTCGGCCACGGCCTCGATGGTCACGGACCGGGCCGCCGCGTAATAGCGGCCGTTGCTCGGCTCGGGATCGTCGGGGCCGTAGTCGAACGTTATCACGGGGGCGAACGGCGGCTGACCGCCGCTCCCCCGGCTGTCAGCGGCCTCCCCGGCGAAGCCCCCTGCGTCGCCGGGCGCCGAGGCCGGCGACGCGAGGACCGGCACGGCGGCGCATGCCAGCGCGAGGAGCGCGGCGGCAAGAAGCGCCCGTGCGCACGCGGCGCGGGCATCGTGATTCCGGTCTCTCCTAGTTCCCATGGCGCTTGACCTCCAAACCATCGGCGCGGCTCGCGACGATCTCTTTGTGCATGACGACGAAACATGCGGGGCCGCCCCCGCCGGCGGCGGACGTCGCTTCCGAAGTCGGCCCGTCGGCTGCCCGCGGCCCCGTGTTGGGGCCGGCCTCCCCGCGCCTGCGCCCCGCCTCCGGCTCCACGGCACGCAGGGGACGGCGCGGATTCCAAGAGGCCGTTCTCGCCGCGCAGGCGCTCGCATCCGCGCGGGTCTTGCCACACCCGGCGAGGTCCGCGCGCACGCCCCGTATGTCCAGCAGACGGTAGGCCCGCGCCGAGAGGGCCGCGCAGACGCCCGCGAGCGTCGCCAAGGCGATGCCCGCGGCCTTGAGGACCTCCGGGCCGCTCACGGCGCGTCACCGGTTTCGGTAGCCCATGCCCGCGCCCCGGCGCCGCCGTAGACCGCCTCTATGTTGGCCGTGGCCTGCGCCTCGCCCGAGACGACCGAGGCGCAGAGCGCGCGGGCCCTCTCGCTGGGCGCGGCCTCGTCGGCAAGCGAGCGCGCCGCGCCGACCGCCTCCGCGAGGAGCCCCTCGGCGGCCTCGCGCCCCACGCCCGCCCGGCGGAAACCGCCGAGATGGGTCGGCGACGAGACCGCGGCCTGGATGAGCGAGCAGAGCCGCAGGCGCACCATCACGGGATCGTCGTCGGACAGGCCCCGGAGCGCGTCCACGAGCGAGCCCCAGTACTCTTCGTAGACCAGCCCCTCGCTACCCTCGAGCGTCGCCTGCGCCAGCCTGCGGTAGAACTCCCCGATGACCGCGTAGGCCTCGGCCGACCTTCTCTCCGAAGGCGTGAGCGCGCAGGCCGCGCCGGCCGCCGAGCGCTCGTCGTAGGCGTCGGCGGCGAGCCCGAACCACTGGGCCGCCTGGGCGCCGGCGCTCGCGGCGTAGGGCCGCTCCTCGCCCTCCCCCGTCTGCTCGAAATAGACGTAGTACAGGATGCCGACGTCGTAGCAGAGCTTCGCGTAGCCCGGCGATCGCTGGATGCTCGCCCGGCGCCGGTCCATGAGCGCCTGGAGGCGCGCGGACTCCTCCATCGAGAAGCGCTGGTCCGCCTTGTACACGTTGCCGACGAGCTCGGCATACGCCTCCGGCCTCGCCGGGTCGGCCTCGACGGCGAGCATGCACCTCTCCTCGGCCTCTGATATGCCGTCCGCCTCCGCGAGGGCGCTCGCGGCCCGCGCGTCGGCGAGCCTGGCCTCGTAGGTGGCGCGCTTGAGCGCGAACGACGAGACGAGGCACGCGACGGCCGCCGCGCCGAGCGCCGCAGCGAGACCTCGCAGCAGGTTGAAGCGCCTGAGCCTGCGCCTCAGCCCCTGCCGATATCCCTCGGTGAGCTTCTCGTGGTTCAGGAGGTCATGGCGCATCTGGGCGCAGCTCTGGTAGCGCTCGCCCGGGTTTGCCCGCGTGGCCTTGGCTACGATGATCTCGAGTCCCTCCGAAAGCCTCGGGTCGACCTCTCGAAGCGGCCTGAGGAACGCCTCGTCGGCCGGCGAGCGGCCCGTCGCGAGCGCATAGAGCGTGACGCCGAGCGAATAGACGTCGGAGCGGGCGTCCGTCTGAGCGCCGCGGGCGAACTGCTCGGGCGCCGCGTAGCCGCGCGTGCCGAGGATGCTCGTGTCCGCGAGGGCGGCCTCCTTGTACTCGCGCGCTATACCGAAGTCTATGAGCTTGACCGCGCCGTCCTCGCGCAGCATGACGTTGCCGGGCTTCATGTCCCTGTAGATGATCGGCGGGTTCCTTGTGTGCAGGTACCCGAGGACGTCGCAGAGCTGCGCGCCCACGTCGATGACGGCGCGCTCATCCATCGGCCGGCCCGTCTCGAGAAGGACCCGCCTCAACGATTTGCCCTCCACGTAGTCCATGACGACGAGAACGGTGCGGTCGTCCTCGACGATGTCCACGACCCGCGGGAGCATCGGGTGGTCGAGACGCTTGAGCAGGTTCGCCTCCGCCACGAGGCTCTGCGACACGACCGCCCCGCCCGGGCCGTCAGCCGCGCGGTTGATCTCCTTGACGGCCCATAGCTTGTTCAGTCGCCGGTCGCGGGCCAGGTAGACGCGCGACATGCCGCCCTCGCCCACGAGCGAGAGGATCTCGTACTTGTCGTCGACGAGCTCGCCGATGCCCGCCACGCTACTCGCCCCCGCCCAAGGCAAGGGTAGGCTCGTCGTCGGCGAGAAGGGCAGGCGCTTGCCCCGCCTGCGGCGCGGCGGAGGATGCCGAGCAGACCCCTGCGGGCAGCGCGTCCGGCAGAGGCCCCTCGACACGCAGGAGCACCCCGGTGATGTTGTCGCCCTCGCCCGCGTCGAGCGCGGCCGCCGTGAGGTCGCCCAGCGCGTCGAGAAGCTCGTCCTCCGCGTCGCCGGCGCGCGCGAGCGCCTCCTCGATTCCCCTCTCGCCCTGCCTGCGGTAGAGGCCGTCGGAGCACACGAGGAAGAGCTCGCCGGCGCGGCATGTGCCCTGCGTGAACGCCGGGGTCACCGCGTCGCATGCCCCCACGGCCTGCAGGATCGCCGAGCCCTTTGGGTGCGTCAGGGCCTCCCGGGCGCCGATGCGCCCCGCGTCGACCTCCGCCTGGATGAGCGTCTGGTCGCGCGTGAGCTGCGCCGCGCCCTCCTCGCCCAAGCGGTAGGCGCGGCAGTCCCCCACATGCGCGACCAGAAAACGCCCCCGGTGGACGACGAGCGCCGTCAAGGTGGTTCCGAGCCTCACGTTGAGCTCGCTGCCGTAGCGGCGCATCCGTGAGTTGAGGTCCCCGACGAGGCTTTCCAAGGACGCCTGCGCGACGGCCACCCAGGCGTCTGCGCGCGGCACGGGGCACGCCGCGATGCCTGGGCGGCCGGCGCCGGGGCCGGCGACGATTCCCGCGAAGTCCTGCTCGAACCAGCGCGAGAGCTCGCGGACGGCCACCGAGCTCGCGAGCTCGCCGCTCGAGAGGCCGCCGACGCCGTCGCACACGGCGACGAGGGCGGCGTCGCCGAAGGGCGTGCGGGCACAGAGCGCGCAGTACGCGTCCTGGTTCACGCTCTTGCGCGCCCCGACGAAAGAGCTCCCTGCCACGCGATGCATCCGAGCCCCCTCTCCGGCCGGGTTTCCCATAAGGCGCGCCGCCGCTGGACAGCCGACGCGTAGGCCCATGAGGGTAGCAGCCCAAACTTCCGGAACGCCGACGCTTGGCCGACGGGACCCCGACGCGCAGCGACCGCCAAGCCGACAGCGGGACGTGACGTCGAAGGCAGCGAAGTAGATAAGGCGCGGGGCCAAGGAAGCGCAGCGCCGGAGCCCGATGTCCACGTCAGGCACTTCTCCACAGAGTCAACACAAACCGCTTCGCAGTCAGACTTCCGCCAACGGACACCCGGCATCGGCACAACAAGACAGGCGCGCCGGTACGTCCGAAAACGTACCGGCGCGCCTGTCTTGTCGGGCATGAAGACGGGAACATATTTCCGAGCAAGAAGGGCCCGGCAGCCAGCCGGGCCCCTCAATTCGTAGGCTCAGGAGCAAGAACGCGCTTCTTCGCGCCTTACGCCAGCTTGTTGATAAGCGCCTCGAGCTTGTCCATGCCCTCGTCGATCTGCTCGCGGGTAATGACCAGCGGCGGGAGGAAGCGGATGATGGAGTCGCCGATGTGGTTGAGAACGAGGCCGGCGGCCAGGCCCTCGTCCACGAGCTCGTTGGCGATGGGCACGTCGAGCTGGGCGCCGCGCAGAAGCCCGCGGCCGCGGACCTCGGTCACGTGCGGCATGGCCTGCAGGCGGTGGCGCAGGTGCTTGCCCACTGCGATGACGTGCTCGCCCATGTCCTGCTCACGCAGCTCGTCCACGGTGGCGCGGGCGGCCGCGACGGCGAGCGCGTTGCCGCCGAAGGTCGAGCCGTGGTCGCCGGGGTGCAGCAGGTCGGCCACCTCGGCGCGCGCGGCGAAGGCGCCCATCGGGAAGCCGTCGGCAATGCCCTTGGCCATGCTCACGATATCGGGCACGATGCCGGAGCGCTGGAAGCAGAAGGGCGACCCGCAGCGGTAGAAACCGGTCTGCACCTCGTCGATGATGAGCAGCAGGCCCTTCTCGTCACAGAGGGCGCGAACGTCGCGCAGGTAGTCGTAGTCGGCCGGCCACACGCCGCCCTCGCCCTGGACGCACTCGAGGATGACGGCGCACACGGGGCCGCACTCCTCGCTCGGGCTCTCGACGAAGGCGCGCAGGGCCTCGATGTCGTTCAGCGGCACGGACGCGAAGCCCTGGGGCATCGGGCGGAAGGTGGCGTGGAAGACGTCCTGGCCGGTGGCGGCGAGCGTCGCGAGCGAGCGGCCGTGGAAGGACTTCTTGGCGGAGACCACGCCGTAGGCGCCGTCGAGGTTCACCTCGCCCCAGCGACGGGCGAGCTTGATGGCGCCCTCGTTGGCCTCGAGGCCGGAGTTGGTGAAGAAGGTCTTCCACTTGGTGCCCGTGGAGCCGGTGTCGTGGCCGGACTCGTCGGTGATGCGGGAGAGCAGGGTCGACAGGCCGTTGGCCAGCTCGCCGCGGTTCTCGACGTAGTAGTAGTTGCCGACCTGCCAGACCTTGTCGACCTGCTCCTTCAGCGCGGCGGCGACCACGGGGTTCGCGTGGCCGAGGGAGGCGCAGCCGATGCCGCCGAGGAAGTCGAGGTAGTCGTTGCCCTCGGAGTCGGTGAGCACGGCGCCCGAGCCGCGGACGAACTCGACGGGCAGGCGACCGTAGGTCGGCATCAGGTACTGCTCGTCGAGGGCCTTGACCTCGGCGGGAACGGTGGAGAACTCAGACATGCGCGTATCCTTTCCGGAGCTCGCGGTCCTCGCCCGATACGAGCGGCCGAGAACCGCTTCTCTTCGTTAGTCCTGGGTGAACATGGTGCCGCAGCCCGCGTCGGTGAAGATCTCGAGCAGCAGCGAGTGGTCGGCCTTGCCGTTGACGATGACGACCTGCTGGACGCCCGCGTCGAGCGCCTCGGCGACGGAGCGGATCTTCGGGATCATGCCGCCGTCGAGCTTGCCGGAGTCGAGAAGCTCGTGGGTCTCGGTGCGGGTCATCTGCGCGATGAGGCTGTCCGGGTCGGACACGTCCTCGAGCAGGCCGTCGACGTCGGTGAGGTAGATGAGCTTGTCGGCCCCCATGGCCTCGGCGATCTTGCCGGCCGCGACGTCGGCGTTGATGTTGAGGAAGCCGTCCGGCGCGCAGCCCACCGAGGCGACGACCGGGATGTAGCCGTCGTCGAGGATGGTGTTGATCAGGTTCGTGTCCACCTCGCGGATGCGGCCGACGCGGCCGAGCTCGGGGTCGATGACCTCGGCCTTGAGCGTCTTGCCGTCCGCGCCCGAGATGCCCACGGCGTTGTGGCCGTACTCGTTCAGGGCCCAGACGAGCTCCTGGTTGACCTTGCCGACGAGGACCTCGCGCACGGCCTCCATGGTGTCGTCGTCGGTCACGCGCAGGCCGTCCTTGAACTTGACGGGGACGTCGAGGCGCGTGAGCAGGGCGTTGATGGCCTTGCCGCCGCCGTGGACGAGCACGACGCGCACGCCCATGAGCTTCATGAGCTCGATGTCGGCGACGACGCGCTGGCAGAGCTCCTTGTCCTCCATGGCCGAGCCGCCGTACTTGATGACGAACGTCTTGCCGTTCATCTGGTTGATCCACGGCAACGCCTCGATGAGGGTGTCGGCCTTGGCGGCCGCGGCGTCGCGCTGCTGGATGTCGCGCTTCTTCATGTGATGCCTTTCGTACTGTCCATTCAGGGGAGATGATGCAGGGAGAAGAGCCCCGCATCTTTGTTGTGCGGCTTTCCCGGTGTCCCGGACGGGGGGGCGACAATCCCAAGGAAGCGTACGTAAGCACGCGACGCGGGTTGGAACCCCCAGATAGGGCACCGGGCAAGGCATCAGGTGCGGTAATCCCCGTTGATGGTCACGTAATCGTGCGTGAGGTCGCAGGTCCACACGCGGCACGCGGCGTCGCCGTCGTGGAGGTCGACCACGATGTCGATCTCGGGGGCCTCGAAGCGGCGCAGCATGTCGTCCTCGTCCATGGGGACGGTGAGGCCGGCTCGGCACACGGGCACACCCATGAAGTCGATGTCCACGCGCGTCTGGTCGAAGGGCACGCCGCACTTGCCTGCGGCGGCGGCCACGCGGCCCCAGTTGGCGTCGTGGCCGAAGATGGCGGTCTTGACCAGCGGCGAGTTGGCGATGGAGCGCGCCACCGTGTCGGCCGCGGCGTCGTCTGAGGCGCCGAGGACGTTCACGGTAACGAGCTTGGTCGACCCCTCGCCGTCGGCCGCGATCTTGCGCGCGAGCTCGCCGCAGACGGCCTTGAGCGCCGCGGCGAAGGCGGGATAGGCGGGCGAGTCGACGTCGATCCTCTCGCCGGCCGGTGCGGCGGCGCCCGTGGCAAGAAGGATCGCGGTGTCGTTCGTGGAGGTGTCGGAGTCCACGGTCACCTTGTTGAAGGTCTGCTTGACGGCGGCGAGAAGCGCCTCGTGGGCGGCCTGCTCGGTGAGCGCGGCGTCGGTGGACATCACGCACAGCATGGTCGCCATGTTGGGCTGGATCATGCCCGAGCCCTTGACGAAGCCGCCCACGTGGACGGTGTAGGAGCTGCCGTCCGCGGCCGCCACCTCGCCGGCGAAGGACGCCTCCTTGGGCACGGTGTCCGTGGTCATGACGGCCACGGCGGCGTCGTGGGCCGCCTCGGGCGTGGCCGCGAGGGCCTCGAGCGCGGCGGGGACGCCCTCGACGTACGGCTCGAAATCGAGCTCCTGGCCGATGACGCCGGTGGAGCACACGAGCACGTCGGAGGCGTCGCAGCCGAGCCTCTCGGCAAGGAAGTCGCAGGTCCGGCGCGCGGTGGCGAGGCCGGGCTCGCCCGTGGCGGCGTTGGCGTTGCCGGAGTTCAGGATGACGGCGCGGGCGGCGCCGTCGGCCACGTGCTCGCGAGAGACGCTCACCGGCGCGGCGCAGAAGCGGTTCGTGGTGAAGGTGCCCGCGGCGACGGACTTCCCGTCGGCGACGACGAGCGCCATGTCGAGGCGGTTGGGGTCGCGGCGGAAGCCGGCGTGGACGCCCGCGGCCTTGATGCCGGCGGCGGCGCACACGCCTCCCTCGCAGGGCACGAAGCCGAAGGCCTCGGGGGTGTCGGCCGGGGTCGGGACCTCAAGGGGTGCGAAGTCGTTCATGTTCTTGTTCCTCATCGAATGGCGGGCGCGAAGGCCCGGGGTGGACGGCGAGCGCGAAAAAGACCGTCGTCAACCTGCTTAGACCAGCGGGGCCGCGGGGTCCACGGCGCACGTCTCGGGAAGGCCCAGCACGATGTTCGCGCACTGCATGGCCTGGGCTGCGGCGCCCTTGCCGAGGTTGTCGATGGCGCAGGAGGCGACGATCATGCTACGTCGTCGCGCGTCGAGGGCGACGCCCACCTGGGCGCGGCCGGTGCCGAAAACGGAGCTCGTGGAGGGCATGGAGCCGGCGGGCAGCACGGTGACCAGGGGCTCGTCCGCAAAGCGCTGCTCGTAGGCGGCCTGGACCTGCTCGGCGGTGACGCCCTCGGCGGCCTCGATGTACACCGTGGCGAGAAGCCCGCGGGTGAGCGGGGCGAGGTGCGGGGTGAAGACGACGTTCATCGGGCGGCCGGCGACCTCGGAGAGCGTCTGCTCGATCTCGGGGGTGTGGCGGTGCTTGGCGACGCCGTAGGCCTCGACGGACTCGTTGGCGTGGCAGTAGTGGGTGCGCGCGTTGCAGCCGCGGCCGGCGCCGGAGACGCCGGAGATGGCGTCGGAGATGACGAGGTCGCCCTTGGCGAGGCCCGCGGCGAGGGCGGGCGTGGCGGCGAGCGCCGTGGCGGTCGGGTAGCACCCGGGGACGGCGACGAGCACGGCCTCGCCCGCGGCGCGCTTCTTGGCAAGGCCGAGGAGACCCTCGCGGTTGAGCTCGGGCAGGCCGTAGACGGTCTGGGAGAGAAGCTCGGGGCTCGTGTGGGGCGTGTTGTACCAGGCCTCGTAGACCTCGGGGTCGTGGATGCGGTAGTCGGCGGAGAGGTCGAGCACGGTCACGCCCGCGGCGAGCAGCTGCGGGGTGAGCGCGAGCGACGCGGTGTGGGGCACGGCGAGGAACGCGACGTCGGCCACCTCGGCGATTTTATCGGCCTCGGGGAGGCTGAGCACGATGTCGGTCACGCCGGCGAAGCTCGGGTAGACGTCGGAGAGCTTGGTGCCGGCCTCCTTGCGGTCGGTGGCCATGACGAGCTCCATGTTGGGGTTGGCCAGCACGAGGCGGCACACCTCGATCCCCGCATACCCGGTGGATCCGACGACGCAAACCTTGATGCTGTCCATCTCGCGCTTCTCCTATGCTCACCGCCGCGGCGGCTCTTGTATTGGCAAAAAGGCCCAAAAAAGCCAAGTAAATAAAAATTACGCGCGCTCGCAGCCATGTGTCAACGAGCGCGCGCAATCGGTCATCTACACGACACAACAATCGTGGCGCGGTTCGGCTTGCGCCGAGGTCTTGCCAAGACGCGCCCCGCGCCCCCGGCGAGCCCGCCGAATCGCGCGCCCGCGGCCCATCCGGGCCCCGCGTCCGCGGCTAGTCCATGAGGACGATGCCCTCCTTGACGCGCTCGACGACCTCGGCGCTCACGTAGCGCTTGACGATCTCGAGGCCGAACCACGTGGCCGTGGCCATGCCCTGGCTGGTGATCACGTTGCCGTCCGTCACGGCCTTCTCGCCGGCCTCGAGCAGGGCGCCGTGCTCCACGAGCACGTCCTGGAAGTGGGGGTTGGCCGTCGCGTGCTTGCCCTCGAGGATGCCGAGCTCGGCCAGGATCGACGGGGAGGCGCAGATGGCCGCCACGCCGCGGCCGTCGGCGGCGTGCTTCTTGAGCGCGTCGCAGAGCGGCTCGCAGGCCTTGAGGTTCGGCATGCCGGGAATGCCGCCCGGCAGGACCAGCATATCGTAGTCGTCGAAGTCGAAGCCATCGTCGGCGACCGTGCGGTCGGCGACGACGGTGACCTCGCGCGAGGAGGTGACCGCGAGGTTGTCGGTCACGGAGACCATGTCGCACGGGACCCCCGCGCGGAAGAGCAGGTCGACGACGGCGATGGCCTCGACCTCCTCGAACCCGTCGGCGAAGAAGACCGCGACGCGCTTGTCGGTGAGCTGCTTGAACGCCATGGCGTCCCCCTATCCCTCGATGCCCTTGTTGACGGCGTCCGCGATCTCGTCGGGGTCGTCGCTGCCGCGCACGAGTCGCTTGAATCCCTCGTCCATGAGCAGGACGGCCGTCTTCGAGAGCAGGCGGATGTGCTCGGTGCCGGCCTCGGCGTCCGGGACGAGCAGCGCGATTGCGCAGGTCACGGGCTTCTCGTCGAAGCTCGGCCAGTCAAGGGGCTCCTCGTTCTTCAGCACGATCGCGGAGGCCTTCTTGACCGCCGCGCACTTGGCGTGGGGGATGGCGAAGCCGTCGGTCATGCCCGTCTCCCCCATGCTCTCGCGCGTGAGGAAGGCCTGGTACAGGGACTCGACGTCGTCGGTGACGCCGATGCGCTCGGCCTGCTCGGCAATAAGGTGCAGGGCATCCTCGCGCGTGGTCGCGCGCTGGCCCAGCATGACGTTCTCGGCCTTGATGAAATCGCTCACGTGGTTCCTTTCGATCGGTTTTGTCGTGCGCAACTATAACCGAAAGGAGCGCGGGCCCGGGCGTCCCGGGCGGAGCCGAAACACCTAGAACATGTTCCGCTCGCTGAACTCGGCCTGGACGGTGCGCAGCATGAGCTCGACGTCGTCGAGGCCCAGGTGCACCTCGGACTCCCCCGCCGCCAGCGTGCCGCGGCGGCGCGCCCAGTTCTCGAGCGTCGCCGGGCGGCTCTCGCGCGGCAGGGTCCGGACCTCGGGGTCGACGCGGCGGCAGATGTCGCGCGAGTCGATCACGGTGATGCGGCCGGACTTGCGCGCCTCGGCGTAGCCCGCGATGTTCAGCATGAACCAGGAGTCCTCGAACGCGGCGTTGTGGGCCATGTAGGGGTAGGCGCACATGGCCTCCAGGAGCGCGCGCTGCATGGCGGCGTTGTCGCGCAGCGGGCGGGAGTCCTTGAGGTCGTCCCAGGTGATGTGGTGGATGAACTCGAGGGGGACGCCCTTCTCGGCGTACATCTCGGGGATGCCGCAGTAGCCGGCGAAGGCGTCGTGGGGCTCGGCGTCGGCGGCGAGGTCCATGAACTCCAGGCCGATGTTGACCACGTAGCCGCGGGCGGGGTCGCGGTCGGTCGTCTCGATGTCGATGCCCATGACCATGCCCGAGACGGGGGCGTCCACGTAGGCGATGTTCAGGTCCTCGAGGCCGGGACCCGCGATGGCGGCGACCTCGGCGTCGGGCCGGTGCTGCATGCGAGCCACGGCATGGACGAGGTCGGCGTCGGGAAGCTTGCGCGCCAAGGCGCTCGGCGAGACGTCTCGCAGCTTGTCCGCGCCGATCATGTCGCAGATGCCGCGGTTGCGGTCCACAAGCGAGAGCACGAGGTCGAAGCCGAAAGGCTCGGTGCCGGCCGGGGCGTTTTTCCAGGCGTCGAGCAGGACCTTGAGCGCCTCCTCGTTCTTCTGCCGCTCCGCGGTCAAAGCCGCGTCGTCGAGGAAGAACGGCAGCGCGATGGCGCTCGCGCAGTCTATGGCTTGGCTCAGGTCCATGGTGTTTGCCCCCGAAAAACGAAAAAAGGAAGTCGCGCGGCAATGCGGGCGCGACCTCCAAGGCTAGCAGATGTATGCGTAAAAGCTCGCCGACGGCCTACTCGGCGGCGAAGACGCGGCCCTCGCGGCGGGCAGGCGGCTCGGGCTTGGCGCCGTCCCAGTAACCGAGGGCGCAGTGGCCGATGCCCTCGTAGTCGCCCTCGACGCCGAGCTCGGCGAGGATGGCCTTGCCCTCCTCGGAGTCGAACTCCTCCTTGGCCCGGTGGATCCAGATGCTCGCGAGGCCGAGCGACTCGGCGGCGACCATGAGGTTGCCCATGGTGAGGGCGCCGTCGTAGACATGGGTGGCGACGGAGCGGTCGGCCAGCACCACGAGCATGGCGGGGGCGCCGTAGAAGGGGTCGAACTCGGGGCCCTTGCCCATGATCTGGGCGTTCATGCGGCTGATACGGTCGCGAAGCTCCTTGTTCGTCACCTTGAGGATGATGGTGGACTGGCGGCCCATGCCGGAGGCGGCGTAGAGGCCGGCCTCGACGACGGCGTCGATGTCGGCGGCGGAGGGCATCTGGTCGGTGAACTTGCGGCAGCTGCGGCGGCTGACCATGGAAGAGATGGTTTCGTTCATGGCACGTCCTTTCTCGTGGGGATACGGCAATTGTATCCACCTGTCCGCAACGCACGGCCCCTTGCGACGGCCTCATGCTCAAAAAATCGAGATTCTGCTTGCTTTGTTTAGGCTTTGATGGAGCGTATCCCAATCGCCAACTGGGCAAACGTCGCGAGCAGCCTCCTAAAGCAGTTCAAGAATCCGGTCCGTGCCCTCCAAAGGCCCCGTTTTGGCACGCAGAATCTAGAAATAATGATCACCGGCAGCCCAAATCGGCCTTCCGAGGCCCGCTTGCCCCTTGTTAACGTGCACGGCGCCCGTCGTCGAGCCCGCTCAGCCTCCTAAGACGCAGGTGGAGCCGCTCGCGGCGCTCCTGCAACTCGGGCGCATACAGCCGGCGAAGCCGCATCGTCATCGACCGCCCCACCCCGGCCTCAAGGGCCTTGCCCACCTGACGCCCCAAGAGCTCGGCCCGCTCGCACGTGGAGAGCGAAAGCCCGGTCGCCTGAATCACAGGTATGCCCAAGGCCTGCACGTCTGCGGCGCGGGCCTTGTCCCGCTCCACCTGCGCAGGATCGTTGTGATAGGCGCTGTCGTACTCGAGGTCGAGCATGCCGTCCCAATAGATGTCTGGCTTGAAGGTGTCGCGGGCCGTTAAGTGCCGAAGCTCAGCCGGCACCTCGATCTCGGGGTTGAGGCGAGGCTTCGGGTAACCGCGCCCGCCTCGCAGGGGCTTCAGGTATTGTTCCAGCGCAAGTATGGTCTCCTGCGGGGAGTAGGAGTTGTCCAGTAACCAGGAGGCGGCCGCCTTCGCAGGATTGACCCCCGTGATGCCCGTGGCTTCCGCAAGGTATCCACGCAGCTCATCCGACGTGAGCGCCGGCTCGACGAGGAACTCGCAGCGTCCGCCTCGGGTCAAGTACGAGTCATGCGCATAGGTCCCGCACAGCTCCATACCAAGGAGCAGGAGCTCCTCGAAGCTGAGGTCCCGGGCCTTGAGCACATAGAAGGCCGAAAACGAGGGCACGAGAATATTGGGGCTGATGGCCATAAGCGTCCCGGCTGGGAACTCCTCGGGGAAGAGCGAGTACTCGAATCCCCGCAGGTCGCGCCGAAGGCCGGGCGAGCTCACGGCCACATGGAGCGGGTCCGTCTCGCTCGCTTCGCAAAAATGCGCCAGGGGACCGAGGTTGATGGAGAGGACGTCGTCGACCCGACAGGCGCAAGCTTGCGGGTCAAGGCGCCTCAGGTCGGTCGGCTCCGCCCGCAGGCGACCAGACCTTATCGCGGGCATCACCTTATCGAGCGTCTTTCCAGCCAGCACCAGCACTTTGTCTGTCATGAGCGCCCCCTTCGTGGGGGCTGACTCTATCATGCCGAGCCTTGCGGGCCGCGGCGATTCGCCGAGCGGCGCGGATGGAGCCGCGCGTGCACGTTAACGAGGCCCCGAAGGGGCTGAACCGCCATTTCGGGGCCTAGCGTGATCATTTTTTCGAGATTCTGCGTGGGATTTTGGGCTTCCGCCAGGTATAAAAGCCGCCAAAGCGCTCGGACAATGCGAACTCGTCGACATTTGCCCAGTTGGGAAGTGGATTGGTTGACATCAAGCTTCTAACAATGCAAGCAGAACCTCGATTTTTTGTGCAGCAACCGCCCGCCTCCAACCTTCACGAACACTACTGCCTACCTGCGCGGTTGCGAACAGCAACTATCGCGCAACTTTTGGCTTCGTCACGCATTCGACCGGGCAAAGACAGCGAGAGACCCCGCCCCCGAGTCGCCGGGGCGGGGCCTCTCGCCAGGCAACCGTTGCCGGAAGCCTTACTCCACTGACTTGAGCGCCTCGAGCATGTCGACCGTCGAGAGGCGGCGCAGCTCGACGAAGTAGAGCGCGAGCGCGATGACGCCGACGACGATGGCGGGCACGATGAACTCGATCGCGGCGAGCTCGGGGTTGAACATGACGTTGTCGGGCGGCACGACGTTCAGGATGTACTGGTGCAGCGCGACGCCGAGCAGCCAGCCCGCGACAAGGCCGAGGGCCGTGAGCAGGATCGTCTCCCGGTAGATGTACATCGTGGTCTCGTTGGAGTGGAAGCCGAGGACCTTGATGGTAGAGAGCTCGCGCATGCGCTCGGACACGTTGATGTTCGTAAGGTTGTACATGATGACCACGGCGAGCATGCCGGCGACGAGGATCAAGATGCCCATGATCTTGTTGAGCGAGACCACGACCGTGTCGACCTGGGACTGCAGGGCCGTGTTCTGGGCCACGGACTTGACGGCCTTGAGCCGCATGAAGCCCGCGGCCCGCTCCTCGACCGAGGACAGAGACCCGTCCTCAAGCCTGACCATGGCGGCGTTGGCCTCGAACTTCTTGCCGTAGCAGCCCTCGTAGGCCTCGCGGCTCATAACGATGAAGTGGCCCATGTACATCTCGCACACGCCGGAGACGCGGACGGTGCGCGCGCTGCCGTCGGCGGCGGTGAACTCAATCTCGTCTCCCACGCCCACGTCGAGCAGGGTAGCCAGGCGCTCGCTGACCACGGCGCCGTCGCCGTCGAGCCCGAGCTTCTCGCCGCTCCTGCGGTCGCGCAGGTCGAGGTACTCGTCGAGGTCGGAGGTCTGCTCCGGCACGAGCAGGGTGATCTCCTGCTTGTCGTTGTTCGCGCCGGCGGTGAGGCTCGCCGACTCGTAGTGCAGCGCAACCTGCGCCGCGACGCCGTCCGCGGCCAGCGCGTCGTCGAGCTCGGCGAGCTGCGCGTCCGTGGCGGTCGAGCTCTGCGCCACGATCATGTCGTACTTGAGGATGTCGCCGAACTGCTTGGCCCCCATCTGTTGGATGGAATGCTGGACGCCGAAGCCGGCGACGAGCATGCACGCGGCGCCGGCCACGCCGAGGACGGTCATGAACATGCGCTGCTTATAGCGGAAAAGATTGCGCGCCGTGACCTTGTGGGTAAAGCTCATGCGGCTCCACAGCGGGCGGATGCGCTCGAGCATGATCTTCGAGCCGCCCGCAGGAGGCTTAGGAAGAAGAAGCGAGGCGGGCTTCTCGCCGAGCTCGCGGTGCACGGCGAGGGCCGCGGGGAGCACCGCGCACAGGCCGGCGAGCGCGAGCGCGACCAGGGTGATCGCGGGATAGAAGCCGAGCTGGATCGGGGGGAGCGTGAACTTCGCGCCGTAGGCGTTGTACACGATGTAGGGAAGCAGGGTGTGGCCGAGAACGATGCCGAGGATCGCCCCGATGCCGCCGGCGAGGGCCCCGTAGAGCACGAACTTGAGCGCGACGTCGCCGTCTCGGTAGCCGAGCGCCTTAAGGGTGCCGGAGTTGATGCGCTCCTCGTCGACCATGCGGGTCATCGTCGAGAGCGTGACGAACGCGGCCACAAGGTACAGAAGGACCGGGAAGACCTTTGCGAGCGAGTCGATGATCTCGGAGACGGTGTCGTAGGTCTTGTAGGCCTCGGAGCCCAGGGTCTCGCGGCGCGTGTCCGTCTCGTAGGCGGGCGTGTCGTACTTGGCAAGACGGGCGCGGGCGTCGGCGAGCGTCGACTCGCCGTCGGCGATCTTCGAGAGGGCGTCGGGCAGCGCCTCGTTGTACTCGGCGAGGCCGTCCTCGTACTCGGCGACGCCGTCGTTGTACTCGGCGAGCTTCTCGGCCAAGGTCTGCTTGGCCTCGGCCACCTGCGTCTTTGCGGAGGCGAGCTCGTCCACCTTGGAGGCGAGGGTGGCGCGGGCCTCGGCGAGGGCGGCGGCGCCGGAGGCGTGCTCGGCCTTGCCGGAGGCGAGCTGCTCGGCAGCTGCGTTGAGGCCGGCGCGGCCGGTCTCGTAGGACTGCAGGCCTTGCGCGTAGGTCGCGAGCCCCTGCTGGTAGGCGGCGAGCCCCTCATGGTAAGAAGCGATTCCCGCCTCCGCGGCGGCTATCTGCTCAGACGCGGCGTCGAGCTGCTCCTTTGCCGCGGCGAGCTCCTGCTCCTTCTGCGGTATCTCCGCGCGGGCAGCCTCGACCTGCTCGGCGACGGCGTCGAGCCGGGCCTTCTTCTCGTCCGCCTCCGCTCGGCCGGCGTCGATCTTCTGCTGCGACTCGTCGAGCCGGGCCGTGGCCTCGGCGATCGACGCGCGGGCGGCGTCGTACTGGGCGACCTGTTCCCGCGCCGCGGCCACCTCGTCGGTGGCCGCCATGGCCTGGAGCTGCGCCAGGTAAGCCTGCTGGGCCTGGAGCTTGGCCTGCGCGGCGGCGAGCTCGGCCTGAAGGGCGGCCTTTCTCACGGGGTTGGTCTCGGCGGCGATCTGCTCCTGAAGGGCGGAGATTCGCGCCTCGGTGTCGCCGACCTGCTGGGCCGCGGAGGCCACGGAGTCGTCGAGCTTCTTGAGCATGGCGCGGGCGGCCTCCGCCTGGTCAGCCACCGCGTCGAGCTCGGCAGTCTTCTCGGCGACCTCGCTGCGGCCGGCGTCGACCTCGGCCTGCCCGGCGTCGAGCTCGGCGTAGGCGGCCTCGAGCTGGGCCCTGCCGTCGTCGTAGGCCTGGACCTGGGCCTTCGCCTCCTCGAGCTGGGCGGAGCCCTCTTCGTAGGCGCGCTGGCCCTCGGAAAGCTGCTGCCTGGCCGCGGGCAGCTGGGCCTCGGCTGCGGCGACCTGCGGCGCCTTCTCGTCGAGCGTCGCCTTGGCGGCGTCGAGCCGCGCCTTCGCTGCGGTTAGCTGGGACTCGGCGGCGCGCAGGTCACCGGCCTTGGCCGCGAGCTGCGCCTCGCCCTCGGCGATGGTCGCCGCCGCGGCGTCGAGCGTGGCCTGGTTCTCGTCGATCTGGCCTTGCGCGTCGGCGATCTGCGCCTCTCCGTCCGTTATCTGCGCCTGGGCGTCGTCGATCTGGGCCTGGCCGTCCGCGAGCTGGGTCGCGGCGTCGGCGAGCGTCTGCGCGGCGTCGTCCAGGGCCTCCCTGGCGTCGGCGAGCCGCTGCTTGGCGTCGTCGACCTCGGCCTGGCCGTCGTCGATGGCCCCCTGCGCGTCAGCCACGACCGTTGCGAGTCGCGCGGCCGGGCGGTCGGCGATAAGCCCCTCGACCTCAACCTTGTGGGCCTGCACCAGGTCACGGTACTCGTTGGAGTAGGGGTCGAGGCCTTCGGTGTCCCCGAAGGTCATGCGGGCCGTCATGTAGACGTCGGAGTCGAATTCCTCGTCCACGACCACGGCATAGCCCTTAAGGCTGCCCGTGCCCGCCGTCGACTGGCCCATGTTCACGACGGAGATGATCTCGGGCGTGTGGACGTGGCCGACCACGGTGTACTCGGTGTCGTTCAAGCAGGTCTCGTCGCTCAACGCGTTGGGCTTCTCGCTCACGGTGATGGTGGAGCCGATGGCGCACTGCCCGCCGATGTTCGTGTCGACCGCGATCTCGCCGGCGCGCTCGGGCATGCGCCCGTCGACGAGCTCGAGCTGGGAGACCTCTTCGGGCATGCTCATCACGCGCATGGCGTCCGTCGAGCCGTCGACCGTGACGTCCTTGAAGTAGCCGTACTCGACGGCCGTCGTGCCGCTCGCCTGGTTGATGGCGGCGACGTCGTTCTCGTCAAGGCCGTAGTCGCTCAGGACGGTGAGGTCGGCCAGCGAGCACTCGCCGAAGTAGGCCTCGCCCGTTGCGCGCATGTCCGGGCCGGCCACGAAGAGGCCGACGAGCGCGAACGAGCCGAGCGCCATGAGCAACATAATAGATACGAAGCGTCCCTTGGACCGGGCGACCGAGCGCCACACGTCCTTCCAGAGCGCGGTCTTGCCGCGCTTGGGGTAAGAGGCGCCCTTCGCGCGGGCGGCGAGGCCGCGCGCCGCGCCCTCGCGCGGGGCGGGTTTCTTGCGGATTGCCATGCTTCTCTCCCCTACCACTCGATCTGCGCGATGGGCGTCGGCGCCGGGTTGACGTCGATGGACTGCACGCGCGCGTCGTGCATGCGGATCACGCGGTCGGCAATAGGCGCGATGGCCGCGTTGTGGGTAACGATGACCACGGTCGCGCCCTGCTTGCGGCTCATGTCTTCCAAGATGCCGAGGACCTGCTTGCCCGTGCGGTAGTCGAGCGCGCCCGTGGGCTCGTCGCAAAGAAGAATCTTGGGGTTCTTGGCCACGGCGCGGGCGATGGCCACGCGCTGCTGCTCGCCGCCGGAAAGCTGCGCCGGGAAGTTGGCCATGCGGTCGGCGAGCCCGACGCTGCGCAGGACCTCCTCAGGGTCGGCCGCGTCGCGCACGATCTCAGAGGCGAGCTCGACGTTCTCCTTGGCCGTGAGGTTGCTCACCAGGTTGTAGAACTGGAAGACGAAGCCCACGTCGGTGCGGCGGTAGTCGGTGAGCTGGTGGGAGTTGTAGGCCGCGATGTCGTTGCCGTCGATGACGACCTGCCCCTCGCTCGCGGTGTCCATGCCGCCGAGGATGTTAAGGAGCGTCGACTTGCCGGCGCCCGACGAGCCGAGGATGACGACGAGCTCGCCCTTCTCGCACGTGAAGTTGACGTCGTTGTTGGCCAGGATCTCCGTCGCGCCCGATTGGTAGCGCTTGGTCTCGTGGACAACTTCGATGTATGGCATATTGTTCTCCTTATTTGAACAACGTGTTGACTAACGACAGGGGGCAGTATACCCTTGTGCCTGCGGTTTACCATGAACAATACTCAACAGGTTGTTCATTTAAGAGGAGAAAGCAGGTAGGTTCCCATGAATGCCAGCGACCACGGGGACAAGGCGCGCCGAAACACCCAGACGCGCGCGAAGATTCGAAAAGCGCTCACCGAGCTCATTGTGGAGAAGGGCTTCGACGCCCTCACGGTAAGCGACCTCACGCGGCGGGCAGGCGTGAACCGCGGTACCTTTTACCTGCACTTCGTCGACAAGTTCGACGCGCTCGAGCAGCTCGAGGACGAGCTGATCTCGAGCCTGGAGAAGGCGCTTGTGCACCCCGACGCGGCGCGCGAGGCCCAAAACGCGTGCGACATGTTCCCTTACCCCTTGCTCCTGCAGGCCCTCACCATCGTGGCCGGCGACTTCGACTTCGTCGCCGCCATCTCGGGCAAAGGAGGCGACCCCGAGTTCCACTCGCGCCTCAAGTCCGTCATCAGCGGACTGCTCGACCAGGGGCTTGAGCTCACGCATTCCCAGGTCAAGTGCGATCGCTTCCCCTACGAATACGCGCGCGAGCTCACCATCAGCCACGTCATGAGCATCATCAACCTGTGGCTCGAGCGCGGGGGCGTCGAGACTCCCGAGGAGGTCGCACGAATGATCGTGGCCGCCAAGGACGTCAGGCCGATCGACCTCGTGGGGTAGACTCGTAGCTCGACGCAGGCGCTCGGAAGGACGGCAATGGACATCAACCAGATCGCGCAGATGGCAGGGGTCTCCCGCGCCACGGTCTCGCGCTACTTCAACGACGGCTACGTGAGCCAGGAGAAGCGCGACCGCATCCGCGCCGTGGTCAAGGCCACCGGCTACTCCCCTTCCCAGCACGCGAAGAGCCTGCGCACGGGCAAGTCGAACACCGTGGGCGTCATCATCCCGAAGATCAACTCCGCCTCGGTGAGCCGGATGGTCGCGGGGATGACGCCCGTGTTCGCGGAGCGCGGTTACCAGGTGCTTCTTGCCAACACGGACAACGACGCGGCGCGCGAGGTCTCCTACCTGCGGCTCTTTGAGGAGCGGCGACAGGTCGACGGCGTCGTGCTCGTTGCAACGGTCTTCTCCGAGGCCCACTTCGCGGCGATGGAGGATATGACGCTGCCGCTCGTGGTGCTCGACCAGGACATCCCCGGACGCTCGTGTGTGTACCAGAACGACCGCGCCGCGCTGCGCGATATCACGGCAGGCGCGCTGAGGACGTCGACGCACCCGGCCTACATCGGCGTGTTCGAGGAGGACGAATCGGCGGGGCGCGACCGCCACCTCGGGTTTCTCGACGCCTGCGAGGCCGCCGGCATCGAGGTGCCGCAGCGGGCGCAGATGATCGCCGACTTTACCGTGGACGCGGGCTACACCGCCGCCGAGCAGCTGCTCGACGACTACCCCGAGGTCGACACCATCGTGTGCGCGACGGACTCCATCGCGTTCGGCGCCATGACGTGCCTGCGGGAGTATGGCCGGCGCGTGCCCGAGGACGTGCAGGTCACGGGCGTCGGCGACGCCGAGCTCAGCCAGATCGTGACGCCCACGCTGACCACGGTGCACCACCACTACAAGACTTCGGGCGCCGAGGCCGCGCGGATGCTCTGCGAGCAGCTCGCCGGCGACGCCACCCGGCGCGAGGTCCGCATGAGCTACGAGGTCGTGGCCCGCAACTCCACGCGATCCAGCAAAACGCAATAAGTGAACTTCTTAATTCGATACGGCCGGGTATCTCGGCTTCACGCGTTTCAATGACCTGCGGTTTTGTCACGTTCGCGCCGGGCTTACGCAACCGAACTCCAATAAGATGTTCACTTATCGATTTTTGCACCGTGAACGCTCGCGCGACCGCTGCGTGGTAACGTCATTCCATGGAAACCGTGCTATGTGGACCAACTGCCTACCGCTATTGGCGCACGCCGCCGATAGTCCTCTACCTGGTCGCCGCGCCGGTAGACAGCCCCGCATTGCGCCAATTCCTGCGAGAAGAAGAGCTTTTGGCGTTTCGGGCCGACCTCGCCGGCAGATTGCCCTTCCTACGCGAATGCTCCGGGCCTTCCTGGAGAAACGTCGGCCGAGCCGCCAAAGACATACGCGACGCGCAGTGGCTGCTTGCGCCGTCCGCGAGTTTCCCGCTCGACGTGCTTGCCCAGAAGCGAGGGGCCCGGCGCTCTTCCGGGCTGATATCGACGACATTCTGGAACGGCGGCCTTCCTTTTGAGGCAACCAGCGATGTGACCGATGACCTCGGGGTCACGAGCCCGACGTTCACCATGGTGCAGATGGCCGCGCATGCCGGCTTTACCAGAACGTTGCTGCTAGCCTCGGAGCTCTGCGGGAGCTATGCCGTCTATCCCGCGCCAGAACCGATACGCTCCATGCTGCAGCGCATCGCCTCGCGAGGCAGGCTCAAGGCCTTTCATGGATGGAGACCGTGCCTGAGCGGCGAAGGCAACGTAACCGACCTTTGGCGACGTGACCCGCTGACGACCCCCGACGACCTTAAGGCGATGGCCGCGGCGGCGGAAAACCATCGCGGCGCAGCCATGCTCCGAAAGGTGGCCGGTGCCGTTATTCCGCTGGCGGCCTCGCCTTTCGAAACCCAAGCGGGCCTGCTGCTCGGCCTCCCCCGGCGCCTTGGCGGCGATGGGCTCGACGGCCTTTCGCACAACGAGAAGATAGAGCTCAGTCGCGATGCCAGGCTCGTCGGGCAGCGTCAGTGCTGCTACTGCGACATCTACTGGCCGGACGGGCTCGACGTCGAGTGCCAGAGCTCGCAGTATCACGACAACCTCGACGGCTTTCTTTCCGATGCGGAGCGCGCGGCCGCGCTGCGCCTCATGGGCGTCGACGTCTTGCCGCTCACTCATGCGCAGTTAACGGGCCCCGCTCGATTCGAGGCTTTCTGCGACGCGATCGCGCTGGCCCGCGGCATCAACCGCAAACCGAAGACCGAACGGCAGGCCCAGGCGGCCGAGCGGCTCAGGGCCGAGTTGTTTACCGATTGGGCGTCCCTTCCGGACTTAAACTCTCATAAGTGAACATCTTAATTGCAGCTATCCTTCTATCATCCCCTCCCCACATTGTAAAACCCCAGCTAAACGAGGTGTGAAGGCTTTGGATATGCGCGTGCGCCGCAGCAAGTTGTTCACTTACGCGCTTTTGCGATTTGCATGCCATGCCGGCCCCCGCGTAAGGCAATCCACCCGCCAAGTCGTAAACCGTTCACCGACGAATTAGCGCCTTTCGCGGCTGAAACTATATGGGAACGTTCCCACACACGCTCAATAGCGCTTTACTACGTGTTGTGAGAACGATTCCACAAAGCACAGTGGAATCACGGCCTACTCGGAAAGAAGGCAAACATGGCACTTGATCACCGTCAGGCAGCCCAGGAGATCCTCGACGCCATCGGCGGCGCCGAGAACGTGGTCTCCGCAGCGCACTGCGCCACGCGCCTGCGCCTCGTCCTCGCCGACGACTCCAAGGTCGACCAGGCCAAGGTCGACAACGCGACCGGCGCCAAGGGCAACTTCAAGGCCTCTGGCCAGCTGCAGGTCATCTACGGTACCGGCACCGTGAACAAGGTCTACGACGAGTTCATCTCGCTCGGCCACATCACCGCCGCCTCCAAGGAAGAGGCCAAGGAAGCCGCCGCCGAGAAGCAGAACCCCTTCATGAAGGCCATCAAGGTCCTGGGCGACATCTTTGTCCCCATCATCCCGGCCATCGTCGCCTCGGGCCTGCTTCTGGGCATCATGAGCGCCATTAACTTCATGAACACCAGCGGCATCATCACCGTTGACACCAACTCGACCATCTACGTCATCGCCGACCTGGTCTCGGGCACCGCCTTCACCTTCCTGCAGATCCTCATCGGCTACTCTGCCGCCAAGGTCTTTGGCGCCAACCCCTACCTGGGCGCGGTCGTCGGCGGCATCCTGATCAACCCGAGCCTCCAGAGCGCCTACACCGTTGCCTCCAGCGGCGTCGAGAAGTACCTCTCGGTCTTTGGCCTCTACAACATCGAGCTTATTGGTTACCAGGGCCACGTCATCCCCATCGTCATCGCTGCCCTGATTCTGGCCACCATCGAGAAGCAGCTCCACAAGGTCGTCCCCGATATGTTCGACCTCTTCGTGACCCCGCTGGTCTCGGTCTTCGTGACCACGCTTGTGACTATCTGCGCCGTAGGCCCGATCTTCGTCTACCTCGAGAACGCCATTCTCGGCGGCATCCAGTTCCTGCTCACCCTGCCCCTGGGCATTGGCTCGGCCGTCATCGGCTGCCTGTACGCCCCCACCGTCGTCACCGGCCTGCACCAGATGTACACCGCCATTGACCTGGGCCAGATTGCTCAGTACGGCGTGACCTACTGGCTGCCCATCGCCAGCGCCGCCAACATCGGCCAGGGCGGAGCCTGCCTCGCCGTTGCGCTCAAGACCAAGGACGCCAAGACCAAGGGCCTCGCCACCCCCGCCGCCCTCTCCGCCTTCATGGGCATCACCGAGCCCGCGATCTTCGGCGTGAACCTGCGCTTCTTCAAGCCCTTCATCGCCGGTTGCGCCGGCGCGGGCGTCGGCGCCTGGATCTGCGCCATGACCTCGCTTGCCGCCTCCGGCACGGGCGTCACCGGCATCTTCGGCATCCTGCTTTGCCTCTCCCAGCCGGTCCAGTACGTGATCATGTTCGTCGTCACCGCCGCCGTGGCCTTTATCCTCTCCTACATCCTCTACAAGGATCCCGAGGACGCCGCGACCACCGAGGCCTAATCGCCCCGCCTCTTTCCCGCACGTCTTTCCTTTCCTCCCGGGGCGTGCCAGCGCCCCGGAACACGAACCTCCCTGCGGCCGGGCCCCTTCCCGGCCGCGTCCCATAAAGAAAGGACTCCCCCATGTCCCCCGACACCTGGAGAATGGGTTTCCACCTCATGCCTCCCGCCGGCTGGCTCAACGACCCCAACGGCCTGTGCTTCTTCCGCGGCGAGTACCACGTGTTCCACCAGTGGAGCCCCGCCTGGCCCGAGCCTCACGCGCCCCGCGGATGGGGCCACTACACGAGCCGCG
This sequence comes from Alloprevotella sp., assembly GCA_963649365.1. GTDB lineage: Bacteria > Actinomycetota > Coriobacteriia > Coriobacteriales > Atopobiaceae > Paratractidigestivibacter. The sequence goes on along the minus strand of CAVJHQ010000001.1, from coordinate 16,225 downwards.
ACCTCGTCCACTGGGAGCACCACGGCATGGCGATCGCGCAGGACTGCGCCGACGACGCCAACGGGGCCTACTCCGGAGGGGCCTTCGTCGTCCCCGGCGCCGCCGCCGACGGCGGCGACCTGCTGCGCCTGTACTACACGGGCAACGTTAAGGAACCCGGCGAGCACGACTTCACCTACGAGGGGCGCCAGGCCAACGAGATCCTCGTCGAGACCGAGGACGGCTATGCCATGGGCCCCAAGCAGGTGCTTCTTCGCAGCGAGGACTACCCCGAGTACTGCAGCTGCCATGTCCGCGACCCGAAGATCTGGTCCGAGGGAGGCGCTCTCCACATGCTGCTGGGCGCCCGCACCCGCCAGGACGTGGGCATGATGCTCGTCTACCGCAGCGGCGACGGCCTGGCCTGGGACCTCGAGGGCACGGTGACGAGCGGCGAGAAGCTCGGCTACATGTGGGAGTGCCCCGACCGCATCGAGCTCGACGGCCGCGAGTACGTCGGCTGCTGCCCCCAGGGCGTTGGCGATAAGCCCTGGTCGGACAACGTGGGCGACCACTCGGGATACCTGCAGGTGCCGGACGGGCAGCGAATCGCCGCCTCCCCCGTCCTCGACGCCGACGCCTTCGTCCGCTGGGACCACGGTTTCGAGTTCTACGCCCCGCAGACCTTCGTGGACGGCGACGGTCGCACGATCCTTATCGGCTGGATGGGCATGCCCGAGGACTGGTACGTCGGCCAGCCCGACGAGCTCGACTGGATCCACTGCCTGACGGTGCCGCGAGTCCTCACTCCCTGCGAGGACGGCCGCATCGCCCAGAACCCGGCGCGCGAGCTCGAGGCCCTGCGAGGCGAGAAGGTCGCGCTCGAAGCCACGGGGGCCGCCGCGGCGAAGCTGCCCGAGCACCGCGCCGACCTCGTGCTCGAGGGGATCGAGGGCACGCTCGTCGTCAGGCTCGACGACGCTCTCGAGGTCCGCTGCAACGCGGACGGCGAGGGCTGCGAGATCGCCTTCACCGACCCCCGGGTCGCCGCCGGCCGCACGTCTCGCCGCTGCGCGCTCGAGGCCGTGCGCGACCTGCGCGTGCTCGTGGACAGCTCCGCGGTCGAGGTCTACGCGAACGGCGGCCGCATGGTCTTCTCGACGCGCTGGTTCCCCGCAAACGAGCAGCTCAGCGTATCCGTCGAGGGCGACTTCGCCACGTCCGGGCTCTACCCCATGGCAAGCGGCATGCCCGGCCGCGACCACTAGCAAGCGACCCATCCCCGGCGCGGCGGCGAGCAAAAAGGCCACCCCCGCCGCGCCGGCAACGCTACCCCCACCGCCGCGCCGGCAACGCTTCCCCCCCACCGGCGGGACACACAGAGAAAGGCATTCCAATGATCGACGTCACGGCGCTCGGAGAGGTGCTCATCGACTTCACCGACGCAGGCACCTCCGCGAGCGGGCAGAAGCTCTTCGAGCGCAACCCCGGCGGCGCCCCCGCGAACGTGCTCGTAGCGTGCCGGCGCCTCGGTCACACGGCGGCCGTCATCGGCAAGGTCGGGCAAGACATGCACGGCGAGTTCCTGCGCGACGTCCTGAACGCCGAGGGCGTCGACACCCGCGACCTCGTCTCGGACCCCGACGCCTTTACCACGCTGGCCTTCGTCGCCCTCTCCGAGGACGGCGAGAGGAGCTTCAGCTTCGCGCGCAAGCCGGGCGCGGACACGCGCCTTCGCAGCAGCGAGGTCGACCGCGCCCTCATCGAGGAGAGCCGCGTCTTCCACGTCGGGTCCCTCTCGCTCACCGACGAGCCGGCCCGCAGCGCCACGATGGTGGCGCTCGCCCGCGCCAAGACCGCCGGCTGCATCCTCTCCTACGACCCGAACTACCGCGCCAACCTGTGGAAAGACGAGCAGGAGGCCTGCGAGCGCATGCGCTCGGTCATAGAGCACATGGACGTGATGAAGCTCTCGGCCGAGGAATGCGCCCTCCTGACCGGGGAGTCGGACGCCGAGAAGGCCGCGGCGGCGCTTCTTGCGCAGGGTCCGTCGATCGTCGTCGTGACGCTCGACGCCGAGGGGGCCTACGTCGCCACGCGCGGGGGCTCGCGCATGGTCCCGAGCTTCCGGACGGACGCGGTCGACACCACAGGGGCGGGCGACTCGTTCTGGGGCGGCTTCCTCTGCGCGCTCGTCGAGAGCGGCGCACGCCCGGCCGACGTTGACGCCGACGAGGCCGCGGGGTTCGTTCGCTTCGGCAACGCGGTGGCCTCGCTGTGCGTGCGCGGGCGCGGCGGCATCCCCTCGATGCCGACCCGCAAGGCGGTCGAGGAGCTTCTCGCCGAGGCGTAGCGCCCGCCCTTCCGCCGTCGCCCGGCCGAAAACCGAAGACAGGTGTTGCCTTTAAGGGGGAGACGGCCGAACGCTTGCCGACTCCCCTCTTTGCACGCGGTCCCTATGCTGCTATTTTTCGGCTAGTTGCGTGTAGAGAGGTGCGGCATGCGCAAAATCGTGCGCCAAATCACAGACCCGCTCGGCTTCCATATACAGCTCGCCGTGCTCCTGGCCGGCGAGGCCCAAAGATGGCGCAGCCGCGTGACCTTCGAGCACGAGGGGCGCTTCGCCGACGCCTCCGACCTGATGGCGTTGCTCTCCATGGGCGTGCGCACCGGGGAAGCCGTCGTCGTGACCGTCGAGGGCGCCGACGAGGAGACGGCCGCCGAGGCGATCTCGCGGCTCGCCCGCAGCTGGTAGCGAGCGCCCCCGGGACCGCGGGCAATGCGCTAGATGACCCCGAAATGCCTGAGCGCGTTCGCGATGCCGTCGTGGTCGACGTCGTCGGTCACGTAGTCGGCCGCCGCGCGGCAGGCCTCGGTGCCGTTGCCCATCGCGACCCCGATGCCGCACGCCTGCAGCATCGTCGCGTCGTTGCCGCCGTCGCCGAACGCGATCGACTCCTCGACGCCGATGCCGAAGCGATCGAGCGTCGCGCGGACGCCCTCGGGCTTGCCGCTGCGCGTCGGCACGACGTCGCAGAACAGGTCCGTCCAGCGCGTCGTCATGATTCCCGGGTGCCCGTCCGTTATGAGGTGCTCGCGCTCGGGAGGCACGAAGCCGCAGAACTGGAAGATCTTGTGCGTGAGCGCGTAGTCGATGTCGCCGACGTCGTAGCTCAGGTTCGCGAGGCGCTCGACCTCGCGGATCTCGGGCGTCTTCGCGCTCACGAAGTCGTGGTCGGCGTCCATGGCGATGACCTCGTAGAGGCCCGCGCGCACCTGCTCGACCACGTGCGCGACGTCGGCGGGGTCGATCGGGACCTCGAAGTACGGCTCGCCGCCGGCCGCGTAGCAGTACGAGCCCGAGAGCGTCACGTAGGCGTCGAACCCGTCGAAGCCCTCGAAGCCCTCGCGCACGCACGGGGGAAGCTGCTTCTTCAGGCGCCCCGTGGCGACGAAGCACTTGACCCCGCGACGCCGCAGCTCGATGAGCGCCGCCTTCGTGGACTCGGGCATCACATGCGTCTGGAAGCTCAGCAACGTTCCGTCCACGTCGAAAAACGCGGCCTTGATCATGTCTTCTCTCCCCTGCTCCGCCTTTACCGGGCGTCTAGAGAATAGCAAACGGCGCGGCCCGGGGGTCCGCCGGCCGCCGCGGCCAAGGACCGGAACCCGCCGGCAAGAAGCGCTCGCAGAAGCCCAGCCGGCAAGAAGCGCGGCCCAGGGCCACGCCTTCCGCCCCCTAACCGGCGTCGATGGCGTCGCACAGCGCGCCGACCGCCTCCTCAACGTCGTCGGTGACCAGGATCCTCTCCAGGTCCTCCTCGCGGATATAACCCTCGGCGAGCGGCGACGCCCGAAGCCAGTCGAGCATCCCGCCCCAATACTCGCTCCCGTAGAGCACCACGCGCTCAGGGTCGATCTTTCCCGTCTGCATGAGCGTGAGGCGCTCGAAGACCTCGTCGAGGGTCCCGATGCCGCCCGGAAAGACGATGACGCCGCGCGAGTACCAGGTGAACATGGCCTTGCGGACAAAGAAGTACCGGAACCTGAGCTCGACGTCGAGCCAAGGGTTCGGCTCCTCCTCGAACGGCAGCTGGATGGCGAGGCCCACCGAGCGGCCGCCCGCCTCGGAGGCGCCGTGGTTGGCCGCCTGCATGATGCCCGGGCCCCCGCCCGTGACGACGGCGACGCCCCGCTCGGCAAGGAGCCTGCCCGCGCGGCGGGCCGCCTCGTAGGCGGGGTCGCCCTCCTGCGCACGTGCGGACCCGTAGACCGAGACGGCGGGCCCGACGTCGGAGAGGCTGCAGAACCCTTCGACGAACTCGGACTGGATACGCACCAGGCGGCGCAGGTAGCCCTGGAACAGGCCGGCAGACTCGCTGGAGCCGAACGTCTGGCGCTCGATCCTGCTCGAATCGCCGGGTAGTGTCGGTTTGCTCATGCGTGCCCTTCTTAACTGGTCGAATCCGAACCGGCGTGGCCTGCCGGCGAGGCGTCGCCGACCGCCCCGAGAAGCGCAGGCGGCGAGAAGCCCCGTGCCTAGTAGGTGCCGCCCCCGATGCAGGCCCAGACCGTCGTCACACAGACGCTCCTGCCGGGGCTCGGCGCGTGGACCATCTGCCCGTTGCCGAGGTAGATGCCCACGTGCCCCTCGCTCGTAAAGCACAGGTCGCCGTACTCAAGCTGGCTCATGCTGCTCTTCCAGCTGCCGGTGGACTGCAGCGAGTCGATCATGTCGTAGGTAGTGCGCCCGCGCGCGTACCCGTAGCAGTAGCACACGAGCCCGGAGCAGTCGAACGAGTCGGGGCCGGTGGCGCCGTAGACGTAGGGGGCGCCCGCCTCGGCGGCCGCGAGCGCCGCGGCCACGCCGCCGCCGGACGGGATGTTCGACGAGCCGCCTGAGGACGAGCCGGAATCGGGCTTCGAGGAGCCCCCGTCGGTCGAGGAGCCCGACTGGTCCTTGGACGGCTGGTCGGCGTCATCGTCCTTGGCGGAGGCATCCTTGGCGGAGGTGTCCTCGGCCGCGGCTTTAGCGGCGGCTTGCGCGGTCGTGTCCTGCGCGGCCTGGACGGCGGTCGCGACCGCGCTGTTCTGCTGCTCGGCAGCGGCGGCTGCGACCTGCTCCTGCAGCTCTGCGTCCAGGGAGTTGAAGTAGTCGGCGGCCTCGTTCACGCGAGAGTAGTACTCCTCGGCCTGGGACTGGAGGCTCGAGACCTTCTCGTTCTGCTCGGACTGCCGGGCCTCGAGCTCGGACTGCTCCTGCCTGAGCGTCTCCTCGGCGCTCTTGACCGAGGCGATCTTCTCCGAGCGCTGCTTCGAGACCTTATCCAGGTACGTGACGCGGCTCACGAAGTCCTCGATGCTTGTGGAGCCGAGGATGTAGTCGAGCATGGTGCTCGATCCCTGCTTGTAGTTGGAGCGCATGAGCCCGGAGAGCTCGTCCTTCTTTTGGGCGAGGTCGGCCTGGGCGGCCTCGACCTGAGAGTTCTTCTCGCCGATCTGGTAGGACGTCTCCTCGACGTCCTGCGTCGCGGCTTCCAGGTCGGACTGGATGCCCGAGAGCTGGTCCCCGAGCTCCGCGAGCTTGGCGGAGGCCGCGTCGACGTCTGACTGGGTCACCGCATAGGCGGGCGTCGCGCATGGGGCAAGAAGAAGGCTGCCCGCAAGGCCTGCGGAAACGATTGACGTGCGAAAGTTCATTGAAACATCTCCCGGAGATGGTCTTTTGCGTGCATGGCCGAGGCCACAGATGGGTTTACCATACCCCAAGGCCGCTACGGGCCCGGGTACACGGCCGAACTTCCGCATAATTTGACGATCGGCGCAGGAAAGAAGGGCGCAGGCCACGCCGGCCCACGCCCCTCTCGCCACGCACGGTCGCCTCGGCGGCAGCGCCTTACTTGGCGGCCTTGGCGCGGTTGAAGTTGATGAGGCAGCCGGCCTTGACGATGGCGCGCTCCTCGGGCGTCATGTCGGCCACGTAGAGCTTGACCTGCTCGACCTCGCCGCCCGCGCGGACCACGTAGGCCGCGATGTCGGAAAGGTCGCCGTCCATGGCCGAGCGGATGCCGGGCACGTAGACGTAGTCGCCGACCTCGAAGCTGGGCTCGCCCTCCATCTGGAAGGGGACCATGCCCCAGTTCATCACGTTCGAGCGGTAGCGCTTGGTCGCGTACTCCGAGACGATGTTCGCCAGGCCGCCGATGACGCGCTGGCAGCTCGCCGCCTGCTCGCGGGCCGAGCCGTCGCCGGGCTTGACGGCGTAGACCATGCTGCCGTACTCCACGGTCGCGGCGTCGGCGGCAACGCCCGCGGCCTCAAGCGCCGAGAAGACCTCGGCGAGCGCGGGGTCGGCCTCGGTGAGGCTCTCGCCGGCAACGCGCTTCTTCTCGACGGCGTCCACCGCCTTGGAGCGGCCCACATACTCCGGGTCGCGGCGGCTCAGCGTGAACTCCGCGAGGCCGAGCGGGTTGGAGCGGAAGGAGGACGTCTCGCCGGAGGGGATGAGCTCGTCGGTGGTGGTCACCGGGTCCATGATCTTCGAGCAGACCTTGAGCAGGATGTTCTCGCCCAGGGGCTCCATCGCGGGCCACGGCTTGATGTTCGGGCCCTCGACCAGCGGCGAGGCGGTGTCGGCCTTGCCGTAGCCCCAGTAGACGCGCTTGTCGTAGGGGGCGGAGTCGAAGTGGTACTCGCAGGCCTCGTCCCAGGTCTCGTCCGGCAGGTCGGTCGCCGGGGTAAGGACGCCGCCCGCGGCCGCCGTGGCGGCGATGGAGCGCGCGTCCATGAGCGCGACGGCCGAGAGCTGGCCGTTGCCGGGCTTGGAGCCCTCGCGGTTGGGGAAGTTGCGCGTGGTGTGGCGGATGGAGAGGCCGTTGTTGGCGGGCGTGTCGCCGGCGCCGAAGCACGGGCCGCAGAAGGCCGTGCGCACGATGGCGCCCGCCTCCATGAGGTCGTAGACGTAGCCGCGGCGCGTGAGCTCGAGCGCCACGGGCTGGCTCGTGGGATAGACGGCCAGGCTGAACTCGCCGCAGCCGGTGTTGGCGCCCTTGAGCGCGCGGGCGGCCTGGACCACGCTGTCGTAGTTGCCGCCGGAGCAGCCGGCGATCACGCCCTGCTGCACGTGGAGCTTGCCGTCCTTGACCTTGTCGAGCAGGCTGAAGTCGACCTTCTCGCCGCCGATGCGGGCGGCCTCGACCTCGACCGTGCGCAGGATGTCCTCGAGGTTCTCGTTGAGCTCCTCGATGGTGTAGGTGTTGGACGGGTGGAACGGCAGCGCGATCATGGGCTTCACGGCCGAGAGGTCCACGCGCACGCAGCCGTCGTAGTAGGCGACGTCGGCGGGCGCGAGCTGCTTGTACTCGTCGCCGCGGCCGTGCTCGGCGAGGAAGGCGTGGGTGTCCTCGTCGGTGGCCCAGATGGACGAGAGGCACGTGGTCTCGGTGGTCATGACGTCGACGCCGTTGCGGTAGTCGGTCGTCATGGACGCGATGCCGGGGCCCACGAACTCCATGACCTTGTTCTTGACGTAGCCGGACTTGAAGACGGCGCCGATGATGGCGAGCGCGACGTCGTGCGGGCCGACGCCGGGACGCGGCGCGCCCTCGAGGTAGATGGCGACGACGCCCGGGTAGGCGACGTCGTAGGTGTCGCGCAGGAGCTGCTTGGCGAGCTCGCCGCCGCCCTCGCCCACGGCCATGGTGCCGAGCGCGCCGTAGCGGGTGTGGGAGTCGGAGCCGAGGATCATCTTGCCGCAGCCGGCGAAGTTCTCGCGCATGAAGGAGTGGATGACGGCGATGTGGGGCGGCACGAAGATGCCGCCGTACTTGCGCGCGGCCGACAGGCCGAAGACGTGGTCGTCCTCGTTGATGGTGCCGCCCACGGCGCACAGGGAGTTGTGGCAGTTGGTAAGCACGTAGGGCAGCGGGAACTTCTCCATGCCCGAGGCGCGCGCCGTCTGGATGATGCCCACGAAGGTGATGTCGTGGCTGGCCATGGCGTCGAAGCGGACCTTGAGCATGTCCGGGTCGCCCGAGGTGTTGTGCGCCTGGAGGATGGAGTAGGCGATCGTCCCGCGCTTGGCGTCGGCGGGCGCGGCGTCGATGCCGGCCGCGGCGGCCTCGCTTGCGGGGATGACCTCCTTGCCGTTGCGCAGGTAGATGCCCTCGTCGTACAGCTTTACCATTCAAGACCCCGCTCTCCCCCGGGCCCTTCCCCGGGACGTAGGGACACGACATGCGTCGCCTGTTGTGGGACTCCATTATCCACGGAGACTTTACGTGCGCGTTTCCGAACGGGTCACGCGACGGATGCGCTACGATTCCGACGGAAAAAAGGGAAGGCGGCGGGACGGCATCGGCCGCCCGCGATCAAAACGAGGTTAGGGGCGGCACATGGCGGAGCAGAGAACCTGGCAAGACGAGCATTCGGTCCCCGGCGCCCTCACCAAGCAGGACGTCTACGCCCTTCTCGACGCGCGAGGCGTGGCGTACGAGGCGGTCGAGCACCCGCCCGTCTTTACCGTGGAGGAGGCCGAGGCGCTCGCCAAGCTCCCCTTCGCCGAGCACGAGGCGAAGAACTTCTTCCTGCGCGACCCGAAGCACCGCGAGTATTACCTGGTCACCGTGCCCGACCACAAGAAGGTCGACCTCAAGGAGCTCCAGGCGCAGCTGGGAAGCAAGCGCCTCTCGTTCGCCTCGGCCGAGGACCTGGCCGAGAAGATCGGCATCTACCCCGGCGCCGTCACGCCCTTCGCCGCGCTCAACGCCGAGCCGGGCAGCATCCACGTGGCCCTCGACGCCGATTTCGAGCGCTGGGGGTCCGTCGGCTGCCACCCGTGCTCGAACACGGCGAGCGTCCACGTGCGCACGGCCGACCTCGTGGCAATGCTCTCGGAGGCGGGCCACGAGGTCGCCTTCGTCGAGCTCTGAGCCGGGCCCAGGACGGAGGCAGGGGCGGCGCCGAGAGCGCCCGGCCACGGCGCGCGCCGGCCCCGTGAGAGCCGGGACGCGTAAGCGCGCAGCTAGCCCTCGCTCGCGGGCAGAAGGTCGTAGGGCATCTTGCGGAAGGCGGCCCACCACAGGACGCCGACGGCCGCGGCGGGAATCGGCCATGCGAGAACGGCGCACAGCGTCGCGAAGCGCAGCAAGAGGAACGCGAGCCGCAGGGCCCCGCGCCGCGGCCGGGTCTCGCACGTCATGCGGACGAAGCCGCCGCCCAGCGTCCGCCCTCCCCGCGCCAGCGGCACAAGGAGCTCGAAGAACAGCAGGGACGCGCGCACCGACCAGCCCGAGACCAACGTGAGGGCGGTCGCGAAGTAGCGCCATTCCTGGAAATAGCGCCGCAGCACGAACTGCGCCAGGGCCATGAACGCCAAGGCGGCCGCCCATGCGAGCACGACGTCGAGGACAAAGGCCACCGTTCGGCGAAGAAGCCCGGGGCGACGCGTGGGCACGAGCGCCTCGGGGTCGATCCTCCTCGGCGCGAAGCGCCCGAGGACCGCGGCGCCCATCCAGCCGACGAAGGCGCCGACCGAGTTCATGAGCAGGTCCTCGACGTCGAAAGTCCGGTACGCGTACGGGTAGAGGCCCCAATCGCCCGTGAGCTGGGTCGTCTCTATAAGGAGCGAGACCGCGAAGCCCGCGAGCACGCTGCGCACGGGCCCCCAGCCGAGGCCGCGCGCGACGATGAAGCCGAGCGGCACGAAGAGCGCGATGTTGGCGGTGAGCTCGAAAACCCCGAAGCCGGTCGGGTGCCGGATCACAGAGAGGAAGCGAAGCGGGTTCAGCCCCGGCGTCGTCCCATACGTGATGCCCAGTCCCGAGGCGCCGTCGGGAAGCGGGTACACGGTCATGCACGCGAGCCCGAGCAGGTAGAACACGACGATGTAGCTGCCGATTGCCGACCAGACGCGAAGCCGGCCCTCCCGGTGGTACAGGATCGCGAGGATGGGCAGCGTGAGCGCGAGCGAGGCGAACGGCCACAGGGCGAGCGCGGCCGAGAAGCTCGCGGAATAAGACCGCAGGAACGAGAGCGAGAAGCGCAGAAGCCGGAGCAAACGAGAAGGACCTTTCGCCGGGAACATGAAGACGCGGGGACGCAGGCGGCGCATCGAGTACCATCATGCCCAAGAGCGGCGCGCCACGCGACGCCATCTTAGGCCTACGCCCCTTCTCGCCCGCCGGGCACACCGGCGCGCAGGGTCAAACGTGCACGGGAGGAACCCATGAATACCCTGGTATTGCCGCCGGTAAACGATGAGCAGAAGCAGCGCCTCCAGGCGGCGGCGCCGGACGGCGTCTTCACGTATTCCTCACCCGAGGCCGTCGACGAGAAGCTCGTCGCCGAGGCCGACGTCGTCTTCGGCAACGTGCGTCCGGAGCTGCTGGGGTCGGCCGGGCACCTGCGGCTGCTGCAGCTCAACTCCGCGGGCTACGACAAGTACGTCGCGCCCGGCATCGTGCCCGAGGGCTGCGCCCTGTGCTGCGCGACGGGCGCCTACGGGCAGGCCGTGTCCGAGCACCTCTTTACCAGCGTGCTCTGCCTTATGAAGAAGCTCCACGGGTACCGCGACCTGCAGCGGGCGCATGAGTGGGGCGACCTCGGCGAGGTGTCCACGCCTGCCGGGGCCAACGTCCTCGTGCTCGGCGCGGGCGACATCGGCACGCACCTTGCCGCGCTCTTCTCCGCGGTCGGCGCGCACGTGACGGGGGTTCGCCGGCGTGCGGTGGCGGCCGAGGCGCCGTTCGCGCGCATGGCGACCATGGGCGAGCTCGGCGAGCTGCTCCCCCAGGCGGACGTCGTCTGCTCCGTGCTGCCGAGCACGCCCGAGACGTCCGGCCTCGCCGACGCGGAGTTCTTCGCCGCGATGAAGCCGGGCGCGTATTTCGGAAACGCCGGGCGCGGGAGCCTGGTGGACCAGTCGGCGCTTATCGCCGCGCTTGAGTCGGGCCGCCTCGCGGGAGCCGCGCTCGACGTCTGCACGCCGGAGCCGCTTTGCGCCGATGACCCGCTCTGGGACGCGCCGAACCTTTTGCTCACGCCCCATATCAGCGGTTTCTATCACCTGCCCGTGACGCTCGACAACATCGTGGGCATCGCCGCCGAGAACCTCGCCCATCTGGAGGCCGGCGAGCCGCTGCGCAACCAGGTGATGCTATAGGGATAAACCTGGGTGTCGCAAGCTATACCGCCACCGCAACGGCTTTCTTGGGCCTACCCGCCCGCGGAGCCTCCGCAAGACGGGCCTCAATTGACTCAACCGAAACTCGCGTGTTGCGGCCTTCCTTCCATCCGGTTAGCATCCCGGACTTAATCATGCTCGACACCCGCGGACGACTGACTCCAAGCATGTCCGCCGCCTCGGCGGCAGAAACGCTCGGCACATCCGCAAGGTCCACCGACACGCCGATAAGAGCGATGTGTCCGTCTTGAGCAGGGGCGTTGCCGAAGGAGGTCTTCGGCAGCTCCTTGCCAGACGCCATATGAGCAAGAACCTCTTCGCGAAGCCAATCACAGGCCATTTCCATAGCGTCGGAAACGCTCTTGCCCTGAGTTCCGCCTTCGAGGTCGAAAGGCAAGGCAAGAACCCAGCCCTCGTCACGCACGAGCTCGAACTCCTGCATATAGAACATGTCGTTTCCTCTCACCGCCAGGGTAGCAGAGCACGACTTATTTCAGTCCTGCCTGCTTCTTGATCTTCTCAAAGAGCTGGTTCGGTATCTCCCCATGACGAGGAACCTGCGTCCACTTGGAGCCATTCGACCAATGCTCATGGTTCGTTCCGCCCGTAGGGTAAAAGCCGTTCTTCCTCAGGAGGTCCGTCACTTCCCTGCGCTTAACCATAGGTGCTCTTTCAATGGTTATGTTAACTGAGTGAACGGTTTTTTCAAATAGTCTTTCTCGGTCCAAATTTGCGGATGAATAGTCGTGAAGCGTTTAATCCGCGACGTGCGCGACCTAAGACACGGCAACGGCCCACGGACGGATTTTTGCGAGTTCGGGCGCCAGTTCGCGCTTGGCGACCTCCGTATCGTAGGCGGCCTGGGCGCGCAGCCAATATCCATCCGCAAGTCCAAAGAACTTGCACAGACGCAGATCGGTATCCGCCGTGACCCTTCGCTTTCCGAGGACGATTTGTCCGATGCGCTGAGCCGGGATGCCCGTCTCCTTGGCAAGTCGGTACTGCGTTATGCCCATAGGCTCGAGAAACTCCTCCCTAAGAAGCTCTCCCGGAGTAACGGGTGCGATGCGTGCATCCATAAGAATCCCTCCCATTCTCAAGCAAACGCTTGTTCCAGTATAAATACCATACAAGTGTTTGTCTAGCTTCTTTTCGAAGCCCTTCTTCCCATGCCGCTCGTTCCCGTCATCGCTGGCCGGCCGCCGCGCGAATTCCGCATCCCCTCTTGTGGCGGCACGGTGCGAACGCACGGTTGCTGTTCAAGCGTTGAACAGAAAAGGTTTATGAAGAGGGGGTGAGAGCATGGCGACACAACAAGGCTGGACGATTTCACAGGTAGAAGCGCTGATCGGGCTGTCCCGGCGAGACATCCAGCGCTGCTGCTACGAAGGCAAGGGCGGCGTCGGCATCCTCTCGCCCAAGGACAGCAAGTGGGGACGGCGCACCTACACCGCCGACGACCTCGCGCGCCTCTTCATCGTGGCGCAGATGAAGGCCGACGGCATGAGCCTCCCCGAGGCGGGCCGAGCGCTCGACCGCGCCGAACACGACGGCAAGACGGACGCCGAGCTGTTGCGCGACTACGCGGAGCGTGTGGCCGAGAAGATCGAGCAGCTCGAGACCTTATTGCTCAGCGCAAAAGCGTTTCTTGCCGCAGGCGATGAAGAAGACAACGGCCTCGACGCGCTCATAGCCGACCGCCTTGCGCCCGAGCTCGTCAACGCGGCGCTCGAAAATCCGAGCGCGCCTCTTGACGCAAACGAATCGCAGCTCAAAGCAGCCGTCGAAGCCCTCGAAGACCCCGGCCTCGCCCTCGCGGTCGACCTCTCGCGTGGCCCCGGCTCCGCCGAGCGCGTGCGGGAGCGGATCCAAGACCAGCTCTGAAGCCATTCCGGAAAGAAGGTAACCACCATGCACTCACCAGTTCGTAGGCTCATGGCGGCAGCAGCCGTGGCCGCCGTCCTCCTCTCCCCCGTCGCCGCGCACGCAGAGGAGCAGACCTTCTATCTTGGCGCCGCGGTCAACGCGGGCACCGACACCGGATACTCGGAGAGCAACGCGCTCACTGAATCAGACCCTCAGTTCGGCTGGGAGCTAGGGCATTTTTGCGTCACTGGATACACCGCCGTCCAACGCGACAACGGTAGCCT
>CAVJHQ010000001.1:0-2904 GCA_963649365.1 Alloprevotella sp. | reverse complement strand
CGGTAGCCTTACGTTCCTCAAAAACGTCGGCGACAAGGTTGCGCTCAATTTCAATCTGAGCCAAGACATCAATGCCCTGAACGGCAGCTCACAGCTGACCATTTCAAGTGACGAAAATGGTTACGACCAGGCTATGGGCGTCGAGAAGAGCGACGGCGGCTTCGGTCGCGGCACGCTCATCATTCGCAAGACGAACTACCAGAACGACTCGAGCGACAAACAGGTCTATACGAACTATCTCGAGGGCATCTCCGCAGGAGCGACGACCCAGGTTGATCTCTTCGAGGAAGGCGACTACGAGGTAGTCCTGGATTACGAGATCAGGAACGATAAACGTGAGGTGGGCGGCTGGGCCTTTATCCCAAAGGTCTCGATCGTCCCGGAGTACAGCAACTACACCATTCGCTTCAACTTCTCTGTGCGCAACGGCAACACCATGGTGTTCCTCTTCGATACGGACGGAAACACTGAGTTGACGAACGAGACCTCAGCACCCAGCGGGTTCACCATCGACCTTGCTCGTTCACGCTACCTGGACATCAACGTCAAGCGAGAAGTGCTCTCGGGCGACCACCTCGATGTCCGTTTCAACGGCCCCGCCGAGGACGGCGAGAAGTACACCGACGAAGGCGTGTACACCATCACCGCCAAAAACCAGACAACTGGCCAGACAACCGATAAGGTTATTTACGTGGGAAATAACCCGCAGCTCAAGGCTTATGCACTCACAGGCTATACACTCGATCAGATTCGCGACATGATCTCGCAGGGCGCAACCATCGACAACGACGGAAACATAGTCTGGCCCGAAACCGTTGTCGAGCAGCAAGCCGTGGAGACCGTCGACCAAGAAGAATACGTCGCACCCAAGAAGACCCTTGGCATCGGTCCCATCGTCGCCATTCTCACAGCCCTCGTTCTCGCCATCGGCTCATTCTTGATCCTAAGAAAGCGTAAGCAGACAGAAACAAGCTTCGGCGAGCTGTCCGAATCGGGGCATTCCGCCGAGCTGCCCAGCGAATCAGCCGAAGGCGAGGTTGCCGGTCCCATCGAACCGGACTCGATCGAAGACGGTGACGAATAATGCGCGCCGGATATCAAGAGGGCACACACCCAGCCCGCGTACTCACACGTAGGGCGTTTCTCGCCGGCTTGCCATGCATCGCGATGGCCGCCTGCTCAAAAACCGACACCGACTCGCAAGCCCAGTCGGCCGATGCAAGCAGCTCCAACCTCTCTGGGCTCGTCGTTGCCGATGAGGACATGGAGTTCTTAGAGCTCAGCAGCACCGATACGCTTCAGTACGTATCCGATAGGATCTATTCTGCCACGGAGGCCTCTCTCGGCTCCGAAGACTACAAGACACAGAGCGTCCAGGCGGCCTACGTCTCCCGAGAGTACTTGGACGAGCTCGCCTACAACTCGAAGGCAAACGTCTACTTCGGGTATACCCTCGACGACCTGCAGGCTCAGTTCCAAGGAACCACCTATGTCTTCACCGCAGAGAACGGCAGGACGCGGGTAACCGCGTTCGAGGAGCCGGACACGACCTTCAACGACGTCGCGAGGAACGTGGCGATAGGTGCTGGCGTCATCCTCGTCTGCGTGACCATCTCAATCGGCGCGGGAGCCGTCGCGGGAGCCGCAGTCGGATCGGCAACCGCGGCTGCGACCGCAAACACCGTAAGCACGGTCTTCGCGGTCTCAGCGAAGTCGGCCACCGTCTGCGCGCTCCAATCCGCCGCCATGGGTGGGCTCGCCGCCGGCCTAGCAAAAGGGTTCACCACTGGAGATGTCGAGGCCGCGCTCAAGGAAGCGGCCATCGCGGGCAGCGAGGCGTTCAAATGGGGCGCGTTCGGCGGCGCTATCGCCGGCGGGTTATCCGAGATAGTCAACCTCAAGAATACGGTCCGCACGTGGCGGCAGTCCGAGGATTACGCTCAGGGCCTTCTCGGCGGAGAGGCCCAGAAGGCCTATCTCAACGGAGAGGAAGTTCCCTGGGGCACCAGCGGTTCGACCCGGCCGGACATCGTGAGATGGTTCAAGGGAAAGCTCGAGGCGATTGAGGTCAAGAACTATGACCTCCAATCCGAAGCGTCGGTAAAGGAGCTCAAGAGCGTACTCAAGCAGGAGATTACCGCAAGGACAGTTCATCTCCCCGAAGGCTCAACCCAACGCGTGGTTCTTGATATCGGCGGGCGAGGCTACTCCAACGAGCTCGTCTCTGCAGTAATCAACGATTTAACTGAGCTTCTGCAGCCCATCGACCCAACCATCGTTATAGAAGCCGTGGCTTAAGCTTCGGAGCATCGACGGACCTTTCTAATTAAGGAGTGCGCCATCTATGGACAGAGATGAACGCGATATCGCAGAAGGCTTCTTCCAAGCCAAGGGCGGAATCATGCGCAAGATCGAAAGAGCCAAGACGCCCTTCACGGTGATTGTGACCGCACTTGTCGTTGTATTGCTCATGTGGGGAGGTCGCCAGCTTTACAACTTCATATTCGAGGACAAGACGGTGATATCCAACGCGTCTATCCGCGAGGAAGTCGTGACAACAGAAGTTCTACAGCCGCTCGAGTACAACTTCACCCAACTGCTCTTTATCAACGACTCGGGCAACCCCATTAACCTGTACAACCCGATTACCTCGAATCTTTACGTGGCGACCATCGACGGCGCGATTCCCGTGTTGGTCAATCTCGAAAAGGCGAAGCAGACGGTCGACCGCGATCTTGAGGGAAACCCGACGAAGGTCACCTACGAGGTGCCCCGCGCCTACCCCGGCGACGTCGCTCTCGACGAGTCGACCACAAAGAAATACGTGGAACAGGCAGGTGTGCTCAATTTCAACGCGGTCAGCGCAGACGACGTGACCGCACTGAGGCTGCAGGCGCAGGAGGA